>CANPZB010000020.1 GCA_947588755.1 Candidatus Gastranaerophilales bacterium
CGCCAAAATCTTTGGTATGAGCGGTTTACCCCCCCCCGCTTGTCCGTTTTTAATCTCTGCGTCTGCCATTTCATGACCCCCTATTTCTATTATTCCCATTTACACACAAATTCTAACATTTTCTTTAAGTTTTGTCAAGAAATAGACTTTTAATATGATTTTTTTTATTCATAAAAATATAAAATAAAAGTGTTAAAAATATGAGGTAAAATTATGAAAGTTATTATTTTTGTTTTAATTATCGCAGCAGCTGTATGGGCTTATTTCAATGTTGATTTCGCAAACATGGGCTCTAACATGGAAAATACCATCAAGCAAGAAAAAACCATTAAAAAATTCTGGAACGCTGACCAACAAAACAAAGACGAATTAAATAAAACTTTGCAGGAAAATTTCTAATTAAACAACTCTTTTAAGAATAAAAAGTTTGTTTAATTCCGAAAGCTGAAGTGTACCTGCCATTTGTTCGGCAAGGTTTTCGTTATGCTGCTCATTTTCCTGAGTTACATTACTGTATCTAGTGTTTTCGCTGTCTTTATACTTGCTTATATCGGTTTTTTGCAAGTTCATTACTTTTTTTGCTTCTTCAAGCTTTCTTTTATCAACGGTTTTGTCGCCCGTCGGCTCTATACCCAAAGCACGAAGTTCTCTGATAATTCTTAAATATTCGGGGTCAATACCGCCGTTAACTGACATACAAGCACTCATTAACGAAATATTCATTTAAGCTCTCCAATTAGTATATATAAAATATATACCCAAATATATACTATTTTAAACTATATATTTAGTTTTCTTTACAAAATTAAACTTTTTGTTAAAGAAAAAGACTATCAAAACTTTTATAATAGCTTATATGAATTATAACAGCGATTTTTATAACAGACTTAACAAACCGTCATTTCAGCCGCCAAAAGAAGTATTTAAACCTGTTTGGACAACTCTTTATATCTTAATGGCTGCTGCATTTTTGATAGTGGTATTTAAAAAATACGATTACTCCAAAATGCCTGCCATAACGTTATTTTTCATACAATTAATATTAAACTTTATCTGGCCGTTTCTGTTTTTCGGACTTGGGAAAATTAAAGCGGCACTTGTTGTATGCATTCTGTTAACGGCTGCAGTATTTTTTACAATAGCAGCTTTTTTCAAAATCTCAGTAATTGCTGCCGTGCTTCTGATACCGTACTTTCTTTGGCTGATTTTCGCGAGCATTCTCAACGCGGCAATTGTAAAGTTAAATCCCGACAAATAAAAAAGGACTGAAATATTCAGTCCTAAACAATTTATTTTTTGATTTCCTAATCATACCTATTGATTTTCCGACGTTTTATGCTATAAAGTTTGTTCCGAAACGGCTCGGACCGCGGAAAAATGATTGTTTCATCATTTCTACAAGAGTCTTTTTGATTACATATCTTTCGTTTAACTTAACCGTATTTACCGCATCGGAAGTTTCTTTGTATAAATCTGTAACGCTTGTTGTAAACAATAATTTAGTTGCCATATCTCATTCTCTCTTTTCTTTAATTCTCTCTCGTACTTATATAAAAAATTCTTTTAAAAAAATATTGACTTTTTATATGCAATTTATATACTTTTTGTTACATTTGTTTACATTTGAGTTTTTTTTTAAAGTTTTTTATAATTTATGCCGATAAACAGAACACGGATAATTATGTTAATTTAAGGAGAAATATTATGGCAGATGCAATCAATGCGGCAGGAAACAACAACATTAACACAGGATACGTAAACTGGCGGAAGCTTACGGTTGAAGAAATTATCAAAAAAGAACGTGAAGGTGAACAGGTTCCGGTAGAAGTTTTAAAATGGGCTGAGACCATAAACAGGCTATCGAACACGCCTGACGATATTACTTACGAAGCGGCGAGAGGCGAAACCGACATTGACAAACTTAACGAGTTAATATACGGAGTACCCGAAGTCGGAGAGGTGCAAGCAGAGGAAGGCGAAGAAGCACAAAACGAAACGGAAGCGGCAGAAGAAGGTATTTTTCAGGCAGAACACGAAAGTGAAAATCCCGAAAATGAAGTTGAAGATTTAACACTTGCGGATCCGACAATTACCACCGACCCGAACGAAATTATCAAACGCAAAGAACGCAGAGGGTTATCGTAAGGATTTAACGGCTTCGGCAATATTTTCGGACTTATAAATATAATTACCGGCTACAAGAGAATTTGCACCTTTATCGGTGCAAATTTTTGCCGTTTCGGCGTTAATTCCGCCATCAACCTGTATAATAACCCGTTCGTCTTGTTGTCTTATCAACGGAATTTTCGCCGCACAGTCGGGCATAAATTTTTGTCCGCCAAATCCCGGTTCTACAGTCATTACAAGTACCAAATCAAGACTCTTTAAATACGGAAGAACAACATCGGGCGAAGTTGCGGGTTTTATTGACATTCCGACCTTTTTGCCGAAGGATTTTATCAGTTTAATAACATTATCGGGATTATCAGCAGCTTCATAGTGGAAAGTTATAATATCTGCACCCGCCATGGCAAAATCCTCAATATATTTATCGGGGTTCTCTATCATCAAATGAACATCAAGCGTTAAATCCGTTACTTTGCGTAAAGAACGTACCACAGGCACGCCAATAGTTATATTCGGCACGAAATGACCGTCCATTACATCAACATGAATCCAGTCGGCACCTGCTTTTTCCGCAAGTTTGATATCTCTTTCTAAATTTGCGAAATCAGCAGACAATATTGAAGGTGAAACAATTATTCCTGACATTGCAAAACTCCCATTTTAACGCACGCTTTGTAGGCAGCATTTTGTTCGGCTTCTTTTTTGGATTTACCCTCGCCTGATGCCATAACTTTGCCGTTATAAGAAACTTCGACTTCAAAAGTCAAATTATGAGCGGGACCGAATTTGTTCACAACAACATATTGAGGTAAATCCTTGTTTAAACTTTGGGTATATTCCTGCAAAATGGCTTTTGCGTTAAATTTGGCGAAATTCTTATCCGCATCTTCAATGTAAGGAGTAAAAACGGTTTTAATGTATTTTAAAAGTTCATTAAATTTGCCGTCGAGGTAGTACGCACCCAAAACCGCTTCAAAAGCACAGGCACAAACCGACTCAAGATTTCTGCAGCCTTGTTTTTCTTCATGTTTGCCTAATTTAATTAAGTTATAAAGCCCGTTTTTCTGCACTATATCCATTAGTGTGCTGTCTGCAACCGTTATGGAACGTATTTTGGACAAATCGCCTTCATGGTACTCGGGATATTTTTTGTACAAAATATCCGAAACGCATAACTTTAAAACCGCATCACCCAGAAACTCCAGTCTTTCGTAATTTCTTGTGTAATCAATATTGTTAAGCTTAGTGTAAGAAGGATGTGTAAGTGCATTTTCAAAATATTCAAAATTATCGGTTTTAATCCCAAAAATTTCTTCAAGTTCACGCATTTAAAACAGTCCTTTTATATATTCCAAAGCTCTGGTAACATGTTCGGTATTAAATATAAAAAACTTACAAAAATAGTACATAACGGGAATAGTAAGCGTAAAGCTGTCGGTTCTGTCGAGAAAACCGCCATGTCCGGGCAGACTGTTTCCGGAATCTTTGACTCCCGCATCACGTTTTATCAAAGATTCGGACAAATCACCGAGTTGTGCGAATATCGTACACAAAATGCCCAGAATTATACACATCAAAGGACTTAAGCCCAAAAACAAACCTATAACCAAAGCCCCGCAGACTGAACATATTGCACCGCCCAATGAACCTTCAATTGTTTTGTTAGGGCTGATTATGGGTGCAAGTTTATGTCTGCCCAGATGCCGTCCCGCGTAATAACAGCCGATATCAGTCAAAAGTATTGATATAAACATTAACACAACAAACCCTAATCCGTCATGGAAAACGGGAGAATGCAAATTTCTTAAAAACAGCAGATGAAGCGGGAACCAGCCGCAATAAACAAAACCCAAAAGAGTAGTAGCAACATTGGCAATATACGGCTGACGGCCGCAAAACAAAACCCATAAAAACGAACATATACACCCGAAAGTCAAGGCTGCGGCTACCAAATCAAATCTCTGGAAATAAGCTATAGCGGCAAGAACGGCCTCGCACAACAGCATTACCTTAAAACTCGGATAAAATCCTTTGTGTTCAAGGATTTTAACGTATTCTTCGGTTGCACAGAATATGATTACAGCAAGCATTAAAAGTAATGCCAAACCGCCGTACATTATGCACAGCATTGTTACAGTACCCATTATAAAGCCCGTGAGCATTCTTGTAGCGTTCTTATTTAATCCGGGAAACTCCATTATACAGTCAGAACCTCTTTTTCTTTTTCGGAAACATTACTGTCCGTTATACCCGTATATTTATCGGTAAGTTTTTGGATTTTGTCCTGATTATCTTTAACCGTATCTTCCGAAAGATTTTCGGATTTTTCAAGTTTTTTCAAATCATCCGTCATATCACGGCGAATGTTTCTTATAGCGACTTTTGTATCTTCACCGAGTTTTTTTACGTCTTTAACGATTTCTTTTCTTCTTTCTTCGGTTAGCGGCGGAAACGCTAATCTGATACATATACCGTCACTGTTCGGTGCTATACCGATTTCAGCTTTTATTATTGCTTTTTCGATTTCTTTTAAAATTGATTTATCATAAGGTGTAATAACAAGAGTTGTACCGTCCTGTACATTTACCTGAGACATTTGTCTTAAAGGAGTTGGAGCTCCGTAATAATCCACGACAACTTTATCAAGAATCATCGGGTTGGCACGTCCTGAACGTATTGAGCCAAATTCACGCTTTAATTGAGAAATAGCCTTCTCCATTTTTTCTTCACCAAATAAAAATAATTCATCTAATGCTTCTGACATTTTTTTGTCCTTTCTTATATGAAAATTAACTTATATATGTGCCTATATCCCTGCCTTGAAGAATATTCTTTATCCCGTTTTCGGCATCAAAGTCAAATACCACAATAGGTATCTTATTTTGCCTGCAAAGTGCACAGGCGGATGTATCCATAACTTTCAGACCGTTTTTGATAATATCGTCATAAAGGATTTTTTCAAGTTTTCGGGCATCGGGATTAGTCTTGGGGTCGTCAGTGTAAACTCCGTCGACTCCGTTTTTTGCCATTAACATTGCTTCCGCATTAATTTCCGAGGCTCTTAATGCAGCTGCGGTATCGGTCGTAAAGAACGGGTTCCCCGTACCTGCAGCAAAAATTACAACCCTACCTTTTTCCAAATGCCTTATTGCTCTGTGCCTGATATACGGTTCCGCTATCTGATTCATTTGTATGGCACTTTGAACACGGCAGGGAACATTTATTTGATTAAGCATGCTTTGAAGTGCTATTGCATTCATAACGGTTGCCAGCATGCCCACGTAATCGCCGGACGCTTGATCCATACCGAGTTTCGCACTGTTTTTCATGCCGCGAAATATATTGCCGCCGCCGACTACAACGGCGATTTCGGCACCTAAATCTCTTGCGGTTTTAATTTCTTCCGCTATTTTTCTTACGGGAGTTTGGTCTATACCAAACTGCTGCTCGCCTAAAAGAGCTTCACCGCTGATTTTGAGCAAAATCCTTTTGTATTTTAACTTGTTATTATCCATTGGATACCTCTTTCAAATATGTTAACTTAAAATAAAAAGCATGTAAAGTCAGTATTAAAACTTCATATTTTCCCAATTGTTAACTTTTGTAAACACGAATTTTTTCCATGCAAACCCTGCTATATCAGCATTTTTCTATAAAATGTATATATTCTTTATATAAAATTAGGCACTTTTTTTAAACGGAATGTTTTTATTTATATATCAGAGGAACATCAATATTTTTAAAAGAAAAGGAGAATATATGGCACGCGTATTAATTTCTATGCCCGAGGAATTTTTAAGTAAGATTGATCAGGTAGCGGACGGTGAAAATCGTTCTCGCAGTGAATTAATCAGAGAAGCATTGAGAACTTACATTTACAAACAAAAAGTTCGTGAAAACGCCACATCAGCAAAAAATGCCGAAATTTTGGAATCTTTGCTTGAATAAGATACGGATATTCAAGGCATAGATTTTAAACGAGAATTTAAAAAGTCCCTTAAACGGGACTTTTTTATGTTGAAAACATTGAGAAGATTTTTTCGGCGTTTTTGGTAATCATATTTTTAACGGTATCGTATTCCGTCGTGAGTGCCGATAACTCCGTATCAATATTTTTCATATCAATTTCAAGTTTATCTTCTTTGTAACTCAAAATTGCTTTTTCTTTCAAATATTGAGCTTCAGCCCTTGCAATAGCATCATCGTCGGTAACTATGGAAAGGTGTTCATTAAGCTGATACGGGTCTTGATAGTATTGATAATCTGTTTGGTTTTGTGACGATATGAACAATTGTGCATTTTTTATAGCGTGTTCAAGGTAATTATCGTCCTCAATATCCGCTCCCGAAACAGTTGTCCAGCCTTTATCACATAAGTTATTGTATAAGCTGCTGTAAAATTCGGCAACATATAAATCTTTTTCCGTACACGCTTCGGTATTTGTTGTTACGTAGTAATAGTCCGGAAAATCAGTAATATATACTGAATTTGCGGCATCTTTTTGAACACATAAATCGGTATTAGCAAAACCGCCTGCTGCTTGAGCGTAGTATGTCAGGAATGACTTAATAACATTAGACAAACTCAAAGCATAGTGGTCCTTGCCGCCCCAATCATTGTTTGAAGAACGATAATAAGTTAAGCAGTTATAATCAGGAACTTTATCTGAAAACATATTTATAATATCATTTTTTTTGCTGCCACCATGGGTGGCTAATGTATACTTGTTCTCTGCTTTAATTAAATCCTTAATTTCGCTCAACGCATAATCAAATGCTAAGTTGGAAGCCGGATCGGTTTTTAAATAAAATTCAAGTTGTTCGAATATATCATCCAAAACTCCGGATTTAGGAGGAGAAACAGAAGTGTCGCCCCATAAATCCTTTTCGATTGTCTCAGGGCTTACATTCCACATTTGTACGACATCTTTGGTCAAAAGGTCATATAGAGAGAGTTTCCCCTCACCGCTTTTTGCTTCTGTTGCCGTACCGTCAACAGTAAATACCGAACCATCCGGCATAGTTACATAACCAAGATGAGTAACCCCAGAATTTGGTTCACTGGAGAAAGTTGGAGGAGTTGTTGTTGTATTGGGGTCATCACATTTCCATATTGTTCCATCAGCTTTATCTAGTCTATAAACGTTTTTGTTACCACTACTATCAGAATATAAAAATGCTTCTTCCTGTACGTTTTTATCAAACATGCTGGCGAGAGTTTGCAAAGTCATGGCTTTAGCCTGCGTTTTGTCCATAGGTTCACCGCCTATACCTGCTTGTGGTTGATACGTATCAGTTTTCGTAAGAGATTCTAACTGTGTTGGAGTTATATAACCTTGCTTGGCAAGTGCGTTCAAGAAATCTTTATAGCCTGTTCCTGAGGCTGTACCACCACTCTCATTAATTCCTGCATCCCCAGCAGCAGCAGCCATACGGCCATTCAAAACTATCCTGCCTGATTGATTTGTTATAAAGTAAGGCTGATAATTATTCATGCCTGACGGAGTCATTAAAGTACCGTAAGAGAACGGACATGTTTCACTTAAATCAACAACGCCGCCCGAAGGATCAGTTTCCCAAACCATTTTTGTGGCATTAAGAGAATTCTGGTAAACTTGTGTAACATCTGCAAGTTCGCGGGTAACAGACAATTTTTCCTGAGCAATTTGCATTGAACGGAATTCACACTGTGCTTTTCGCGATGTGATAGCCAAAAATCTTGCTTGTGAAGCTGCCAGTCCCATTTTGTAAACTGTTTCCTTTCTTAATTTGTCAGTAACATTAATCCTGTTATTCGTATATACGGTTAATCTCTGTCAAAACTTTAATTTTTTGTATGCATATGTAACAAAATGTTAAGATTATTTTAAGTCAATTAATAAATCATATATTTTGTCAATTTTTTCTTTCACTTCTTCAAACTGTGATTTAAGTTCTTTGTGGCTCGTCAATGAAACGTATTTGTCATCAATTTCATCAATAATTTCCCGATGTTTTTTCTCTAATTGCTCGGGAGTTACAAAAATTCTTTCCTGAATTAAAAATACCATTACGGCAAGTAATATCGGTGAATAAATAAGTAAGTCTTTCATATATTTCTCCTTTCTTTTTTACTTCTTTATTTTTATTTCGAATAATAATGTCATCCCCCCCCCACTTTTTATGCTGAACTCCCTCCATGTCATCCTGAACTGCGGATTTGCGGACGGACGGAGTGGTAACGAGTCCGGATAGCGAACAGATTGAGCATACTGTGGCAGAGCCACAAATGCGAAACTCTGTGAGCGTGGAGCAAATCCAAGACGGTTTCAGGATCTTAAATTATTTTAGACACGAAAATTCTCAAGGAAGGTCAATATTATAAGGTTATCGGCCAATAAAAATCCACTAAATATGATGCCGCGTCAAAAGGATGCGAAAGAAATTTTAATTCCTTCGACTGCTTTATCTGCTGATATGTAGGAATATCTATCCTTGATGTACCTTCCTTGTAACGAAGATTATAAATGTTATACAAAAGTTTTTCGCATTTATTGTCAATGTACAAGCATATTCCGCCTTCCGCATTGCGTACACGTGCATTAAAAGCCGCTATACGACTCTTGATAGGCGGATTATAAGGTCTTATATGTATTTGCACGTCATATCCGTAAGACAAAAGCTTTTTCTTTATAATTACGTAATTCGTATATTCGCTGGTACAGCTTCTGTTATCGCCCGAAGCATCCCCGTTAATAATTATTCCGCCTTTGTGATTAGGATATCTGTGCAAAAATTCTTCGCACGCCTTGGATGTCGTTGTGTTCTCCATTACGATTTCGTCAAAGTAAAAAACTTTTTCCTCGGTTTTGTGTGCCAAAACCCACGACATCGGATCAACATTAAAATCACAACTGATGTGTAAATCCATTTCCGGTTGATATGTTATTTGTTTTATATTTTCACTGCTAAAATCTTTTACAACCAAACCGCTGTTGTAATCCCCGTTCTGGGCAAGTACAAAAACTTTATAATACTGCTCGTCATAAAGTTTTTTAAGTTCTTCACAAAAACCCTCGGGAAGATATATGTTTTGAGTCGTAGGTGCAGTTATTAATCTGTAATTTGGCGATTTATTTTCTACAAAAACTTTATAAACCCACCCACGCTGCATTTCGGGATTTGTATGTCCGAATATTCTGTATGTGAAATTCTTCCATGATTTCTTCTTCCGCTGACGCATACGTCCCAAAAGCATTTTAAAAGTTTCATAAGGGATATCGGACATTTCTTCAATTTCAACAAAACCCAAATTTAATGATTTAAGCTTATTCGGCTCATCAAAATGTCGAAAAAGCACTTCCGAACCGTTTTTGAATGAAAGCTTCTGCAAAGACGACGACCAACAGTAGTCTGCACCTTCTTTAAAACCGATATTATCCAGATGTTCAAAATATGACTGCAAAGTCGTATCACGAACCAGAGTGTATGTCTGTGCTCCCACCAAACCTCTTATGCCCGGAAATTTTATGCATAATAATATGCCCAAAAGCGAACCCGCAAAAGTTTTACCCGAACCGTAACCGCCTTGATATACCGCTACATCCAGAGTGTATTTGTGCGGGATTTCCAAAAATTCCCGTTGTGATTTCAATAACGTGTAATCCATAATTATTGTTCCTTTTAAAGAAAAGCCGCCCCGAGGAGGTAAGTAAAATGCAGATATACGAGGAGTTAAAAGATTGAGGGGCGGCAGAGAGGTGAATTATATATTATAAATCTTTTATCCGCTAAATCATTGTTTACGCTTGTTTAACCTGCGGTGAGTTTTCGCCCTGCGACTGTTCATCACTCAGTAAAAAATTGTTCGCGTTTTCTATGCCGTATTGCTCTAAGGCAAATTTGAAACACTCAAGCCAATCAATTTTTTCTTCAACTTCCCGAACCTGTGCAAATTCCCGAACTACTTCAAAAAGTTCTTTTAAACGAAGTTTTCTTTCAAATGATGCTCTCCTGTCTCCGTAACGGTATATATATCTCGCATTTCTTATTTCATCATCAATTTCGACAAAACCTGTTTTGCCTCTGTCATTGACTCCGATTAACTCTTTACCGAGTTTAAAATATGAAATAATTTCCGCGGTCTTTTCCACCATGGGAATTATGATTTTTCTGTTAACGGCGTCAAGTATCATATTCAAACGTGCTTCCTGACCGTTAGCGGAGTAATTGAGTTCAGTTGCCGTACGCTGTGCGGTTTGTATATTACCCGACATGTTTTTGAATATTCCCGTTGCACTTTCTATCGTGGATTTAAAGTATTGCAGAAAATCCCAGCCCACCATTGCTTTATCAAATGCCAGAGGAACAGGTTGAGAACTCATTAACGCCGAATCGTATTCTATAATTTTTCCGGGTCTTACTTCCTGCTGTCCTTTAAAACATCCTTTCGGGGCTAAATACGGCGGATTCATCATCAAAGCAAGGGCGTCTATCTGTTTGTTTAAAATGGTTGAAGCCAAATTATTCAAAATCAATGCAACACGTAAAGGTGATATACCTCTCCCCGTTGACGGTGATTCTATAATATTTGCGTGTATAAAAGGATTTATAATGTACGGATTAGGTTCAAACCTTATAACAAACCTGCGTGCGGCAACGGTTATAAGATAATTTTTCAAAACCGTTCCGTCGGGCATTTCTATATCACCCCAGTATTCAAGTATTTCCAACTTTTTGCCGTTTGTTCCCAAATCCTGTGTATCATTACGTCTCTTTTTCGCTGCCACCACTCCTTTCAAAACTTCCATCTTTTCGGCATTCAGCATATTATTGGAAGTGTCCGAAAATATTTCGTCCGCAGTGCAAAAAGTCCTGTAAATTTTTGCACAAGAATCCCAATTTGTGCTGTTGTATTTGTCAAAAACAAAATCTTCCGCTTTTACATGCTTTACACGTGCATTGTCGTAAATTACTCTGTCCTCAATAACAAATTTCTTTGAAGGGAACAACATTTGCTCCTCAACTGTCTGACGGCGTCTGGTAGATTTTACTCTTGTCTCCCAGCCGACAAACAAAGTGCATTCACCTGTTTCGACAATACTGTCAACAACTTTTTCCAGTTCATCTTCAATATTCATTTGCTCGAAAGTGTTTACCAGCATAGCCTTTTGCTTGTTGGCAAATGCCTGTGTTTGCGGAGTAGTTCCCGCAACATCAAACATGGCATCAGGATGTGAATACAGGTTTTCACTGATATGAGATTTTAAAGTTTGTGAAAGCTCGTATATATCAGGTAACGTAACTCTGCTGTCCCATGCGTTTACATGAGGGTTATCCGAATTGTATATTGAATTACGCACCATGCGAATATCATTCAACTGTTCGGTTCGCATGTCTTCAAATTCATCATATCTTCCGGCAACTTCTCCGGTAAGATAAATTTCTTCGGCTTCGCCTAAATTGTAAATTAAATTTTCCGTTTCTATTTTCATTTCATTTTTACCTTTCTTCATTTATCACAGAATATATTTCTATATCCTGCATTTTTGTATTTTTTACGGTTTCGCATTTTAAATACCCTTCCCGTTTAAATCCGGCAAATTTCAATAAGGTTTTTACTCTGAAATTCTGAGGATAAATCAATGCTTTCAATTTTTTTAAACAAAGCTTTTTAAAACAATAATTTATGAAAAGAGAAGCACAAAATTTTGTATAATCTCCCCAAAAATTATGTTTAAAGCAAGTCGTAATTTCTGCCGAATGCAGTTTTGTTCTGTCGCCGATAATGTTGTCCAAAAATACAAATCCCGAAACTTTGCCGTCATAAAGGATTACCCAGAAAAAAGGGGACAGCCTTTCAAGCAAAGAAATAAAATATTCATAAAACGATTGACCGTCTTTTGCATAATCATCATCAAGAAATTTGGAATATCTCAGGTATAAAAACATTATTTCGGGCAAATAACGGATATTTATATATTTATTTTTTTCTCTGTCTATTATCAGTCTTACAAATTCAATCATCATACTTCCGCTTCCGCTCTGTCAAATTTGATATAATAATCCTCGGTGGTAAATGCATCTAATGCACCCTCAAGCATCTTTTTTCTTACATTATCCCGCATGCCTATAAGGGCTTCCGCCTGCATTCCGTCTATAAAAGTTTCACATTTTGTATTTCTGTTAAATATTCTGAAAGAAGCAGATTTAGTAAAAATCAATTCTTTCGGAACTTTTGCTATATCCGTATAAACTTTTTTTTCTTTTGTCTGTTTAGATTTTTCAATGTCCCTTTTGAAATCTTCTTCCATTTTCATCTTTATTAAGTCATCAAGTGTTGCTCCTTCCAGAAGCATTTTTTCAATTTTGTTATCATTATTTTTCATAAGTTTTTCCTTTTATACTAAATTTTGTCGTCATCAAGATTAGAGATAGTTATAATTTTCGCCTGCTTATATTCCGCTTCTTCGGTATTAGAATTAAAGCCTAAATATTTACAAAGGCTTTCCAAAGCTTTCAAACCGGCGGAAGTATCTCGAAGCTTCTTTTTCCCGGTAATACTGCCGTCTTTGTCAAGAATATCTTCTTCCTCAAGCGAAAATTCCGCTATCTGTAAAAGTTTTTGTATTACGTAACCTTTATGAACTCTTAACGATGAAATCTGTTTTTGCAGTTGAGATTTTATCTCGTTAATTACATATTTGTCTGATAAAAGTCTGTTTGAAACATCTTTCAGGTTTTTTGACTTGTAACCCGCTTTTATGGCAGATTGCTCTCCGTTTAAAGAATTTATATATTCGGCTACAAATTTTTTTTGCTGTTGTGTAAGTTTCTTCATATTGTTTTTCTTTTATTAAATTTATTAACATTTCTTATTAAAATTTGTCTTTTTTTTAAAAAAAATGTATAATAATCATGCTATTTATATTTCGGCTAGTGTAAATCTTAACAGGGGGAAATGAAAATAACTTCCTGTTTTTTTTTCTTAATTTCTGTATAACTTTACAACCGGAACGTCATCAACACTTAAAGAACTGTTAGAGCAAAGGTTAGCCAAAGCCTGTTTGTACATGCTGAGCCAATAATTAAAACGAACATGCTGTGGATTACCCTTGAGCCTCATACAAGTTCCGTAAACGAGTAAGGGTTCGGCATAAGGCATTGGGATTACTGAAGTATCTCCCTGATCCGTCATTTCTTTTTTTGAATGACCTTCCGCATCAGTTACATAATCGCCGGTAAGATAAATAATTTTTATAGTTTTTTCTTCATCAAATTCCGGAAACAAAATTTTGTCATTGAATATCCCGTATGAATCTGAAGGTTTATTACCCGTCAAAAAGCTTTTTACGTCAGGACAATACGAATATACTTTGTTGTCCGCCATAACAAATTTGATTTTGCCGTTTATCGTATTATCAATCTCGCAAGAACCCTTTGGCAGTTTTATTTCTTCTTCTTTTAACAAAAAATTCCACTTGGCATATTCGCATATTTCATTATTCAAAATATTAATTATGTTTTTTATTTTTTTGTGGTCATTTTTGATAAGTTCGCTAAATTCACTAACCTGTTTGTAATTAAGCTCCACAAGACATTTGTTGATAATCTCAAAATAGTTCATAATCTTCTCCTTATTTCGTGTAATTCTTTAAACGGACAGCCTTTATAAAAAAGGCTTGTACCGTTTAAAGACCGTAATTTGCTTGTTAATGAATAAGTCCTTTTCTCAATTGCTCCATGATAAGACGTTCATTTTTGGCAAATTCCGCACCACTCATTTTGCCGATTTTTTCACGAGTAAAGACCGGTTCCATATCGCCGGCTGCGGATTTTTGTGCATTGGCATTCAATCGCAGTTTCGCGGCTTCGTTCTCGTCATTCAACGCCTTCTCGTGTTCCAGTTTACTCAAATATCTTTTAATCGCAGAGTCTTCGACCCCTGTAATTAAATTTGTTATTTGAGACATTTCATCCTTACCATAGGGGGCATTTGTACTTTTCAAATATTCTAAAACCTGATTACGTCCGTCCTCATTGAAGAATTCAGGATTTTCCAAAGCAATTTCAGTTTGGCGAAAATCGAATGTCTGAGGTGCAGGTGTCGAAGCTATTTTCTGATTGTAATGTTGTACGATGTCAAACGCTTTCTTTGCAACATAATCCATAAGAATATGCCCTTGTTCATAACTTACGGCACCGGAATTAACCATATTTTGAATATTATTAATTTCATTTGCCGCAGCCTGATTGACTTTGTTTATTTCGTATTTTATTACGGCTTGTGCAGGATTAAACCCTGCGGGATTTACCGTCTGTGCAGCTTCAGGTCTTTGGTAAGCGGCATTTGATGAGATGTTTTCTGAAATTTCAGCGGGGCTGCCGGAGTATGAATTTTGAATTAATTCAGGCGGCAAGTCCGCAGAAAATCTGTTTGCCAATTCATTTTGATTTCTGTATTGATTATTCATGTTTTCTCCTTATTTATTAATCTGTTAATGATTTCATATATTCAACCGCAAGTTCTACTGCATCATCTATAAAACTTGACATTAATTTAGCGATTATTATCCTTAACGGTGCTATCACGGGCAAATGCGAAATAATGTAATTGACAGCCATTTCTTTTTTCTTTATGCCCGCTTCGCCTTTCAAACTTGCTTCCGCAATATTAACGGCCTGTTTGGCAAGTTCTTTTATGGCAGTTTTTAATTTTTTAAACATATAATTTTCCTTTCATGCTTGCCGAACATGTATTCCGGGGATAATCCCCCGGAAATACACTATCGGAGGGGTAATGCAGTATTATATAAGACTTATGCGGCAGAGACTACCATTTTAGCCAAGGCATCAGGTTGTACGGTTTTTGCACCGTAAAGATATAAGCCTCTAATCAAATCCGAGAAAGAGTCTTTATCTCTTAAACTTTCAATTTTTGCCAATTGAGAAGCAAAAGTTATGGCATCGTTTGTACCTGCAAGAACGTAATATTTGCTGCTTACTGCCGTCAAATTAGTACTTACCAATACATCCATGCCTGCTATTCTTCCTATTGCACCTTCTCTGAGAGTTTCATCGGCAACATTGAACGCATTTATAAATTCGGTACTTTGCAGTAAAACGGCTTCAATAGTCGGATTAATTACAACCCAGGGGCGTTTTGAAGCGGAAACCGCATTTGAATTTTTTAATGCAAGTGCAAGTTTTACAAAGTGTTCATAAATATTTGTCTTTGTCAAAGAAACAGGTTCGGCATCAGAACCTATTGTATTTGCTTCGGCAACATTTGAATGCTGTCCTAAAAGATATGCATCCTGCACTTCTTCTATGGCTTTTTTGGCATTTTTTAAATGTGCTTCCATAATATCCGTATTGGATTGAACTTGTGCAACATCATTAATCTTGAACGCAAAAAACTTCTTCTGGTCTATAACGAGTTCCGTAGATTTAGGCTCTAATTCGCTGTAAGAAATGTTTTCCGAACCCAATGTTGAAACCGTAACTTCAGCAGGAGTAATAATTTTAACCTTATCACCCTGATTTTTGATTTCTCCTTCATAATTTCTGTTAACACATTGAAGCATTACGCATTCTTTTTCCAAAATGTTGTTTAACTTTTGGCTCCATATTTCAGGAATGAATGCCGAATAAGAGTTTGTTTGTACCATTTTTTTTCCTTTCTTTTTCATAAAATATATAACTGTTTTTTGAGTGGTGTCACAATTTAATACCTATTCATCGGAATAAATTTCTTTAAAATAAAGTCCTATTATCGAACAGGAATTTGTAATTTCCGTACCCGAAACGCATAATTGAACAGATAAATTGGATTCCGAAATTTCTGCTTTTTCCATCACGTCACTGCTTATTGACCAGACAGGATAAGATTCTTCATCTTTGGGCCAATATCGGTTTTTAGCCGTGGTATCCTCATCTTCATCACCCGCCCAGGTTAAATGCTCTATATGAGAAGAAAATATATGTTCGGGGTCGTCCGCAAATTCGCTTTCATAGTCTTTGTAAACCGTAAATTCAAAATCATTATCATCCGAATTATCAAGAAGAAAATAAAACTCATCAATAATTTTTCTTCTGTTTGTATTTGTAACGGCAAGGAACGGCGATTTCCACATAAAGTCTATGGCTTTACCGTTAAATGTATTGCCTGTATCTTCTTTGTATATGTTTCCTTCATCGTCGCCAATGTAAATATTTCCGTTATACAAAGCGGCACAGGTTACATTTTGCGGTACCGTTCTTTTATACCAGGCTTTATTACAGCAATCATTAATCCAGACCGTACTGAAATAAGGTGAATTTGAATGTTTAAAATAATACCAGACTTGATTTTTCTTAGGATAATTCACGCAAAAGCTCTGACTTAAACATGTATTATCAAAACCGAGTAATTCTTCCCTGATTTTTTGTGATATTTCAGAACCGAGTTGAATTTGATTTAACTCTCCGACTTGTTCCAAAGCGTAAATACCGTCGCTTAGAAAATATTGTTTGTTATCGACATTAGTAATTGCACTTGGACTGTAAGAACCTTTGTCGGCAAAAGGTATAATCTGAAAATCATCAGGTGTAGTACCCGTCAACAGAAATACTTTTCCGATTTTATAAATGGCGAGATAATCCTTGTATGGGCTTAGTGCGGTAATATTTCCCGTATCGGTATGAAAATCTTTGAAATATCCGGCGTCATTTTCCGTAGTAAAATCGTTATAAGTACCGAGTGCCGAATAATATACGGTTGAACCGGAAGCGGCAAATACACGACCTTTAAAAACGGATATAATTGCACCTTTTACATTTTTACCCTGTGTATCTTTCAGACTGCAATCTTCAATGGTATATGTACCGTCACTTTTCATATAAAGATAAAATAAAGCATCTTTTTCGGTTGTAATCAAAACACCGTTAAGAAATTTACAAAACAACGGTTTATTACCTTCAAGCGTCTGTTCCAAAAGATTAAACTTTTTGTAAAATTCATCGTAAACATAAATTTTACCCGACTCCGTGGTAATTACCATTTTGTAACCGTCACTGATAACAAGTTCATAAAGTCCCGTTATTTTTTCTTTTTCGGGAAGTTCCAGAAATAATACATTACCTTTTTGTTTTGTAATACCTCTGTTTTTAAAAATTTCAATATTTTTGGAATCAGCCCAGTAAATTTTCTTTGTATCATTTCCCATTTCCGTTTTGGTAAGTGACGTATTTATTCCGCCTGATAAGTTGTAATAAGATACTTCCATATTTTATTCTCCTTTTATTTGTTTTAAGTACCATTTAATTTTTGTTCTTATAAAACTTCCCGCCTCATGGCTGCTCACCCAGGGATAAGGCGGAATAAACGTTATATCAATTTTTCCGGCACTTGTCGTTTTGGGATTTTTTATTCCGAATTCATAGTGTGTCATAACCGTATTGGGAGAAATATCAATTTTATATTTAATCGCAAGTTCCGCACATAACTTCATTGCGGCTTCAAATTGTTTTTTTGTTATAGGATAGTTCCCGCAGGAATTTTTGTTCTTAAAACCTGCCATTGCACACATCGCTACACCGATTGAACCCGTATTACCGCCGCCGGTATGTGCCGCATAATGATTTTTTTTGCATACTTCGTTATCTTGCGGTTTAAATTTGCCCTGAGTTACTTTTCCGTCTTTATCAACAAGATAATGATAAAAATTCTTTTCGTATTCACTCGGGTAGTAAGTGCCTGCACTCCAGTGTAAAATTATTCTTTTCATTGTTCCTCTTATTTATATTTCATTAACCATTTAGGGTTGTAATGTGTGTACATAACTGCTGCATTTGTTCTGTTTCTTGCATTCATTTTAAGTATTACCCGTTCAATGTATGTTCTGACCGTACCATATCCGATTTTTAACCTGACTCCGATTTCTTTATCAGAGTAACCCAACGCTACCAAAGCCAGAACTTCCAGTTCCTTTGGCGATAATTCCATCCTTAATTCCTTTTTATAATGTATAATCCGACTAATTTATATTTAGCTTACTAAAAAATAATTTTGATATTTTAATTTTATCTCCGTTTTATTTTTTTTAAAATAACAGGGAGGGGTAAACCTCCCTTTTTGGATAAGAAAATAAAATATTTATATTGGGGTTATAATTAGGGGGATTTTAAGTTCGTTACCGCCTGTAAATTTCTGATAATACTTTTAGAATTTTCACGGAACTTTTTTATTTTGAATATGTAATTCATAAACTTTGCCCTGCCGTCATCGGCATAGTTATAAATTCTTATTGCATACATAATTTTTTGTTTGATATTCACAAAAAAATTAAGTATTTTTATTTTGGAATTTACGATATTGTTTTTTTTCATTAATATCCCTTGTTATCGTCCTTTGAAAATCAAAAATCGCCTTTTTGCTTATCCGGCAAAATATTCAACGTAACACATGCAATACAAAGCTTGATGTATAACTGTTTTAGCAATATTTGTTTTTACATTTTCAAGTATATATTTTTTAAAAAATAAAAAAAGTCCCCAAAAACATATCAACAAAAACATGTCGACATTTTCACGGACATAAACGCAAAAAAAATTAATTATAAAATATCGCTATAATGCTTATTTAACGCACAATTCACAACACATTTGGCATGCACCGAACACTTTTGCCGCTTTGAGATTTTTTCTGAAACATCTGTAATGCGGCAGATTAAAAACTTCTATAATTTTCATATCTCTTACATTACCTATTTTTTGCGAAAGGCATGGGTAAACATCGCCTTGAGGATTAATCATTATGTTAGAGTATGGATATTTGCATGGTTTATAAATTTCATTTACGGGTTTGTGTGCGGGAGTATTAAAGAATTCTTCTATTTTTTCAAGCGGTTTGCCGCAATACTCAAATTTTGGCGAAAACCTTATTTTAACCTGAGATTTTTTACTCAAAGACATTAATTCTTTATAAACCTCTTTAAAATGCTCAATATCAAAATATTTTTTTATCGGATAATCAGCATTAAATTCAGGTACAAAAGTGTCAAAAAGCACTGAATTTTGTTTTAAATTATTGTTCCTTAAAAATGAAACAGACAGAAAATTGAATTTTTTCTCATCGCACATTTTATAAAGCTTAACCAAATCATCGAGATTATTTTCAAGAACAATAGTTTTTATATCTATCATCGGGCGATTTTTTTTTGTATTCATGTTATCCAAATTATTGATAATTTTATCCCAAATACCGTCTTTTGCCCTGTTTTTATCGTGATTTTCTCCGTAACCGTCAAGCGAAACAGACAACAGCATCATTTTACTTTTAATAAAAGCGTCAATAATTTCATCATTAATAAGAATTCCGTTAGAAACCACATTCAGCTTTCCGCCGGTTTTTTTTGCCGTTCTCATAAGAATATCAATAAAATCGTTCCTGATAAGAGGTTCACCGCCGACTAAAGTTACAAAAGAGTAAAACGGAATTTGGTCAATAATTCTAAACCATTCATCCGCGGAAAGTTCGTTTTTAAATCTTTCTTCTCCGACATAGCAATACGGACACCGAAGATTACATCTGTAAGTCAGCTCGAAAAAATATCTCAAAGGCATTAAAGCTTTACCGGAATTTGACAAATATGAAGGCATCGCATATAAATCACGTCCCATATCGAATAATTTTGACAAATTCAGCATATCTATTCCCCTAATAAAATTAAGCCGACCCAGATAAACAGCATGCCTGAAACAATACCTATCATGGATAAGTGCCAATTACCGTATTCTTTGGCAAGGGGCAGCAGCGTATCAAAAGACAGATAAACCATAATTCCCGCAACGGCAGCCAACAAGATACCCACCAAAATCTGCGGGATAAAAAGGCTGAATAAAAACATACCTATCAACGCACCCAAAGGCTCGCTGATACCCGATAATGCGGCATACATCATCGCATAACGTCTTTTCCCCGTAACATGGTATATAGGAAGTGCAACTGCTATTCCTTCGGGAATATTGTGTATTGCAATGGCAAGTCCGACGGAAATACCTATTGTAACATTTTGAGTTGTGGTTAAAAACGTCGCCATACCCTCGGGAAAGTTATGCACGCAAATGGCAATAGCCGTAATCAGTCCCGCTCTCTTTATTTTATGATGATGAAGGCAAGGTGCGTCAGGTTTTAAAAGTTCATCCGTATCAATATGGTCAGGCAAGAAAAAGTCTATAAGAATTGCCGCAACAATACCTATAATAAATCCGCAGAACACAAGCCATTGATGCATATTCGGGAAATTTTCCCTGAGCATTTCGCCTGCCTCGGGAATAATATCCGTTAACGACAGAAAAATCATTACCCCTGCGGAAAAGCCCAAACCTATTGATAAAATCTTAAGATTATCTTTTCGTACCATGAATGCTACGGCACCGCCGACGGCAGTAGTTAAACCGGCTATAAGCGTTATTAGCATTGCAATACAAAAATTTTGAGGTAATATCATTTTCTTTCTCCCAAAACAATACTAACATAAAAAAATTATATATCTACATCTTTCATCATATCAATCAAAGTTTGTATTGTTGTTTCCATGGAAACGCTGTCTGATACTCTCTGCTGTAAAAAGGCATTTACCTGCGGCATCATATTTATAGCAATATCCAGCTTGGGATTTGAACCGGGCTGATACATACCTACATCAATTAAGTCTTTATTTTCCCGATACATTGCAAGAATTTTTCTCATCTTGGCAGCCGCTTCTTTATGCTCGGGAGCCGCTATTGAGGACATAAGCCTTGAAATACTTCCAAGCACATCTATAGCGGGATAATGATTACTTTCCGCGACTTTTCTTGATAAAAATACGTGACCGTCAACAATACCTCTGACCGTATCCACAATAGGGTCTGAAATATCATCACCTTCCATAAGCACGGTATACAGAGCCGTTATTGAGCCTTTAGGGGAATTCCCCGCACGTTCAAGTGCTTTTTGCAGCCACGAAAATATAGACGGCGGATAACCTTTCATAGTAGGCGGTTCACCGATAGACAAGCCCACTTCACGACCTGCCATTGCACATCTTGTTATTGTATCCGTCATCAAAAATACCTTTTTGCCTTTATCCCTGAAATATTCGCATACGGCAGTGGCAGCAAGTAAAGCTTTTTGTCTTATTAACGGAGGCTGATCACCTGTCGAACAAACAATGACCGACTTTTTCATGCCTTCTTCACCCAGAGAATCTTCAATAAATTCTTTAACTTCTCTGCCGCGTTCACCAATCAAAGCCATAACATTGACATCCGCATCGGAATTTCTCGCTATCATACCGAGCAGAGTACTTTTTCCGACTCCTGAACCCGCGAATAATCCCATACGTTGACCGCAGCCAAAAGTCATACAAGAATCAATAGCTCTGACCCCCGTCGAAAACTGTTCCGTAATAATGGGTCTTTCAAAAGGTCCCGGCGGCGGGCCTTCAATAGGTCTCCATATAGCCCCCGTTGTATCCATCGGTCTGTCATCAATAGGTTCACCCATGGGATTTACAAGTCTGCCGAGTAAAAAATCTCCCACAGGAATAATTATCGGTCTGCCCGTTGTCGTAACAAGACTGCCCTGCCCTATACCTTCGCCGTCATAAAGCAGTAACAACTGTGCAGCTTCACCTTTAAAAGCAACAACTTCGGCGGGTTTTTGCCGACCGTCATAAGTTTCAATATAACATAAATCACCTATTTTCAACCCCGGAAGCTTTACTTCCACGGTTAAACCCAGAAGCTTTGAAACAGTACCTTTAAAAGAATAAAGTCTTGTCGACTCAAGTTTTTCTTTAACTTTAACCTTTAAATTTTCTAAATTACTTGTATCCAAACCTTCCATAGTTTAAATTATAACAATTTTTTATATTAAGACAAATATTTTACATAATATAAAAAAGTTATCGGGGCAGAAATCCTAAAACTACATTCACCATTACTTATACGGATTGCAGTCGTCGGGGAATTTCCAACCGTTCATTTGCATACGTTTTAAACAGGGCAAGTCTTTCTCATTACCGTTCCAGGTAGAGTATACATAAGGTTCAACCCCTTTGTTTTTAAAATATATATTTCTATTACCCGAAGCACCGCTGGCATAAAATCCGAAAAAGAAATAATCTTTATCACTAATATTTCCCTTGTTGCTTTTAGGCTTTTTAACTAATGACCCCACAGGATAAAATAAAATATCTTTACACATATATGTCATAATAGCCGATGAACCGTTAGAAAAATTTACCAGTAATCCGGTCTTTCCAATATCTGTGACAGACATAAATTCATAATCTAAAATTTTCAAATAGGGTTTGAAATACCTTTCAAAGTTCTGTTTTATACATTGTTCACTGTATGGACCCGATGAGCAATACCCGTCACCAAATGCCCAATATCTTTTGTCACCGTAATCAACTTCGGCACGGACAACAGCCTGATTTATAATCGAATAAAATTCTTTTATTCGTGTTTCAGCAACATTTTGTTGATGTTTCGCAATCAATGTCGGCAAAGTTACCGCCGCAACAACACCAATAATGCCGAGGGTAATTAAGACTTCCGCGAGAGTAAAGGCGGATTTACGTGAAAAGTGAGAAGTGAAAACACAATTTTGTGAGAAGTGAGAAGTGAAAAGTGAGATGACCTTATCGGCACTTCGTGCAAGATAATTGGCTGGATTACTTCGCATTCGCTCGCAATGACGAGACACCACCATGTCATGCTGAACCCCACACATGTCACGCTGAACTCTCACCATGTCATCCTGAACTTGCGGATTTGCGGACGGACGGAGTGGTAACGAGTCCGGATAGCGAACAGATTGAGCATACTGTGGCAAAGCCACAAATGCGAAACTCTGTGAGCGTGGAGCAAATCCAAGACGTTTCAGCATCTTATCTTTTTTGCGTCTCACTGTATTTTTTAAAATCGTCACGTTTTTAATTTCTTTTTTCATTTTTAAGTTCCTTTCTTTTTATTTATTACTATTTGTTACTTTTTATTTGTTATTCTAAATAGCTTCATGTCACCCTGAATTTATTTCAGGGTCTTTTATGTGCAAATATCGAAAAATAAGATCCTGAAACAAGTTCAGGATGACATGTAAAGGGGTCAGGGCCTTTCGTGCAATTAAGATACTGAACCAATGCCACGAAATAAGATCCTGAAACGTCTTGGATTTGCATCAATGCGTGCAGGAGTTTGTTATTCACAATAGTTGTGGACATTGACTTTGATTTAGTTTCTTTTCTATTTAATGACTTGATAAGGCTCAGATGCTGAAACAAGTTCAGCATGACATGGGTGGGTTTCATTCCGCAACATAACCTATGCAAAATGGCTATTTGTAACGATAATGTATGTTTAAGATCCTGCCCGCATTGGGACATTTTGCACGAACTCAGAAGATTTCGGCAAAAGCAGTCAAACAAGTTCAGGGTGACAGAACCAGAACCCAAATTTACGGGGCTTGTCAAAAAATTAAAAAATCGCCAAAACCTTTGGTATGAGCGGTTTACCCCCCCCCCATTTGTGTGACTTTACACATCACATGTAATTCTTTCTCGCTCATTTTCGTTTCCATGTTACATACTTCTATTATTCTTATACCCTATTTTTGCGTTTTATAAACATAATTATATGTATTTTTTAAGTTTTGTCAAGAAAAATTTTTATGATAAAATACACTCATGCAAAAAGAATTACAAAAAGTAAAAATAGGTTTAATAGGTCTTGGAACGGTTGGTTCGGGAGTTTTTAAAACCCTGCAAAATTTTGATAATATTGAAATTTCAAAAATCGCAGTCCGTGACATAAAAAAACATCGTAATATACAAGGGCTTGACCTGTCATTAATAACCGATGATCCGTATGAAATTGTTAATTCACCTGATATTGACATTGTTACGGAAGTGATAGGCGGTATTAATCCTGCATTTGACCTCATCAGCACCGCTTTAAAAAACGGAAAACATATAGTTACCGCTAATAAAGAACTTTTAGCCAAACACGGTAAAGAGCTATTTACGCTGGCACAGGAAAATAACAGAGTTATACTGTATGAAGCCGCAATTGCAGGCGGAATACCTTTAATAATGCCGATTAAAACAGTACTTTCAGGGAACAGAATTAATAAAATTGAAGCCATTTTGAACGGAACAACAAATTACATATTAACAAAAATGGATTTGCAAAATGCTTCTTACAACGATGTTTTAAAAGAGGCTCAAGAACTCGGTTACGCCGAAGCTGACCCGACGGGAGATGTTGAAGGATATGACGCGGCTTATAAAATTACGACTCTGGCAACTATTGTTTTCGGGAAAAGAGTGAAGCTGGAAAATGTTTACAGAGAAGGCATAACAAAAATTCGTTCGCAAGATATGAAAGCCGCAAACGATTTAGGTTACAAGATAAAACTTATTGCGTCAGGAAAAATTGATGAAAACGGAAAAGCGGATGTTCGTGTACATCCCATGCTTGTTGCGAAAAAATCGACTCTGGCTCATATAGATTACGTAACCAATGCGGTATCACTAAGCGGACATCCGATAGGCGACATAACACTTTCAGGGCCGGGGGCAGGGGAATTCCCCACAGCAAGCTCGGTTGTCGGAGATATTTTAACTCTGGTATCGGAAATTGGCAAAAGCGATAATATTTTACCGATGATGCATTGCAAACATACTGTTGATGCGGATGTTATAAACATTTCGGATACAATAAACAAGTATTATATTTCAATTTCCGCACGCAATAACATAGGTGTAATCGGTAAAATAGGAACAATTTGTGCCGATAACCATATAAGCCTTGCAAGTATAGTTCAAAAATGCGTTTCCGACGATAACACCGCCGATATTACGGTTATTACCGAACCTGTTAAGGAATGTGACATGCAAAAGGCAGCAGAACTTATAAAACAAGACGGAAATAAAATTAACAGCCTGATACGTGTGCAAATATAATTTTTTTAAATAATTTAACAGAAATTGACAATTTTTAAGGTTTTTCTGTACAATTAACTTATGCACTATCAGGGATTAATAAACACATTCAGAGAATTTTTACCCGTTACGGACAAAACGCCTGTTATAACGCTGAACGAAGGCAATACACCTTTAATAAAAGCGGATAATCTTGCATGTAAAATCGGGGTTGATGCGGAAATTTATCTGAAATTTGAGGGCTGTAATCCGACGGGAAGCTTTAAAGACCGCGGAATGACAATGGCAGTTTCAAAGGCAAAGGAAGAAGGTTCGGGTGCAATAATTTGTGCATCGACGGGAAATACCTCGGCATCCGCTGCAGCGTACGGTGCGAAAGCGGGAATGAAAACATTTGTGCTTATCCCTGACGGCTACATTGCACTGGGCAAACTTTCACAGGCAATGATGTACGGGGCGGAAATTATAGCAATTCAAGGCAATTTTGACACCGCACTCGAAATGGTAAGAGAAATTGCCGCCAAATACCCCGTAACTCTTGTCAATTCGCTAAATCCGTTTAGGATAGAAGGTCAAAAAACAGGGGCTTTTGAAATTTGCAACGCACTGAATGTTGCTCCCGATTATCATTTTATTCCCGTTGGTAACGCGGGAAACATTACCGCTTACTGGAAAGGTTATAAAGAATTTTACAGGTCGGGAAAAATAAATAAATTACCGAAAATGATGGGATTTGAGGCAGAAGGTGCTGCCGCAATAGTTAAAGGTGAAAGGATTTTTAATCCCGAGACATTGGCAACGGCAATACGGATAGGTAATCCCGCAAGCTGGAAACAGGCAGAAGCCGCACGTGATGAAAGCAAAGGGATTATAAACTTTGTTAGCGACGATGAAATTATAAATGCTTATAAACTTCTTGCTTGTACTGAAGGTATACTTGCCGAACCTGCAAGTGCTTCGTCAGTTGCGGGACTGATAAAATTTAAAGACAAAGTGGAAAAGGGTTCAAAAATTGTATGCATATTGACGGGAAACGGGTTGAAAGACCCTGATAACGCAATGAAATACTCAAATTCCGATGTTAAAAAATCTCCCGCCGAAATAAATCAGATTTTAAGAATAATGAATATTTAAAAAAAATATTACAACCGTTATTTTTTTTGGTTTTTAATGTATAATATATTTACAACAGCTTAGTTTTTAATGAGGGTTTTATATGAATAAAAATCAATCGGCAGGTATGTACATAGTTTTGGCAATAGTTATACTTGTTTTTGTATCGTCAGTATTTATGGCAGGGCCGGCGGTAACAACCACCGAGATATCTTATTCAAATTTTCTTGAAAGGCTTGCACAGGGAGAATTTAAACAGGTAGAAAAGGCTGATAATTTTCTTATTGCCATACCTAAAGTTCAGCCTGTGAAAGAAGAAACAAAACAGACGGAATTACCAAATCAATTGGCAGAAAATCCCTTCATGCCCGCAGAAAAGAAACAGGCAGTTATCCAATATAAAGTTTTAACCCCGTTTGACCCTGATTTAATGAAAAAACTTGAAGATGCTAAGGTTGAAATAAATGTCAAAAAGCCGACTGAATCGTCACAGGTATTAAGTCTGCTGGGTTCATTGCTGTTCCCGCTGTTATTTATAGTTTTTCTTCTTGTTATGGCAAAAAGTATTCAGGCAGGCGGTACGCAGGCAATGTCTTTTGGAAAAAGCAAAGCAAAAATGCTTTTGGACAGTAAAGTAAAAACGACTTTTAAAGATGTTGCAGGCATTGATGAAGAAAAGAAAGAGCTTGAAGAAATTGTTGATTTTCTTAAAAACGGCGACAAATACATAAAACTCGGAGCAAAAATACCGAAAGGCGTCTTGCTTGTAGGGCCTCCGGGAACAGGTAAAACGCTTATGGCAAAAGCCGTAGCAGGCGAAGCCGGAGTCCCGTTTTTTTCTATCAGCGGTTCCGATTTTGTGGAAATGTTTGTGGGTGTCGGTGCCAGCCGTGTAAGAGATTTGTTTGAGCAGGCAAAAAAGCACCAGCCATGTATAATATTCATTGACGAAATAGATGCGGTAGGCAGACAACGCGGTGCAGGTATGGGCGGAGGACATGACGAACGCGAACAGACTTTGAACCAACTGCTTGTCGAAATGGACGGATTTGATGAAAACGTAAATATCATAGTAATAGCAGCAACAAACAGACCTGACATACTTGATAACGCTTTATTAAGACCCGGAAGATTTGACAGACAAATTGTTATTAACAGACCCGATATTCTCGGCAGAGAGCAGATTTTGAAAGTACATGCAAAAAATAAACCGCTTGCAGACGACGTCGATTTAAAAACTCTGGCAAAACGCACTCCGGGTTTTACGGGTGCTGATTTGCAGAACCTTTTAAATGAAGCGGCTTTGCTTGCGGCGAGATATAACAGAAAAGACATAAACATGGAAAATCTTGAGGAAGCAATAGATAAAGTAATTGCAGGACCTGAAAAGAAAAGCAGAATAATTACCGATGAGGAAAAAGAAAATACCGCATACCATGAAGTAGGACACGCACTTCTTGCAAAATTATTAAAGAATACAGACCCGCTTCACAAAGTATCGATTATCCCCAGAGGTATGGCATTGGGAATTACAATGACATTGCCGGAAAAAGACCATCTTACTTACAAAAAATCACAGCTTTTGGACAGAATTACAATGACCCTCGGCGGCAGAGTTGCGGAAGAAATTGTTTACGGGCCTGAAAACATAACCACAGGTGCAAGCAACGATTTGGAAAAAGTTACGCAGACCGCAAGAAATATGGTTACAACTTACGGTATGAGCGAAAAACTGGGGAATATGCAGTACGGCAAAAGTCAGGAACACATTTTCTTAGGTCGCGACTTCGGACACATGAACGACTTTTCCGATGAAATTGCGGCTGAAATTGATAAGGAAGTTAAAAAAATTGTCGATGAAAGATACAAAATCGCAAAAAAACTTCTGACGGAAAACAGAGATATGCTTGAATACATATCCAAAACACTCCTTGATGAAGAAACTCTTGATGAAAAAACCTTTGAAGAACTTATGGAAAAAGTAAAAAGTGAAAGACAAAGTTAAATACATTCTGGAAATACCCGTATATGAAAGCGATTTTAATATCAAAGATTTTGAAAATAAAATTCAAAATTCAGAGTGTGATATTGCAGGGCTTAAATTTAATAAATTTGAACAGCCCGAAAATGCCGTAAAAATATTGAAAGAATTACTTTCGTTTATCAATAAACCCCTTATGATTAGAGTATGTTCGGACACCGACGAAGATAAAAAACTTTTGTCGCTGCTTGCTAAAAACGCTCCGCAAGGAAGTATTATTGCCTGTATTAATGAGAACAATTACAAAGAAATTGTGCCTGAGATTATCAATAATAATCATTTTTCGGTAATCCGTACGCCTATAGACATTAACCTTTGCAAAGAAATGAATATACTTGTTTCGGATATGGGGCTGGATTTGGGAAAAATAATTATTGATACCGATATCGGCGGACTGGGATACGGTCTGGAATACGGTTACAGCATGATGGAAAAAATAAAACTTGAAGCCGCAAATGATAAATACCTTAATATGCCCATAATATCATTTGTTACCGAAGAAACCGCAAAAACTAAAGAGGCAAAAATCGAAAATAATTCACTGTTTTTCGAAATAACTTCCGCTTGTGCCGTAAAAGCAGCAGGTGCAGATTTTATAGTAATGAATAGCGAACAGGCGTTAAGAACAATGAAAGGACTTGAATGACGGAGCTTTCAGGAATACAGATTTTCAAATACCTTCCCGCAGCCGCAAAATCCGAGCATACAAACTGCAAAGAGTGCGGATGCCCGACTTGTATGGCTTATGCAATAAAACTTGCAAAACATCAAATTGATATTGAAAAATGTAAATATGCTCCGCAAGAACTTGTACAGGCTTACACGGAAAGTTCTAAACAACCGCAAAACACCGTAGAAATAAACGGCATTAAAATAGGCGGAGAAAATGTCTTATACCGGCACGAAAAAACTTTCATTAACAAAACAGCTTTGGCGGTAATTATTGATATGTCAAAACCTGATTGGAAGAAAAAATACAGCCGTGTTAAGGATTTCGGAATTACACTTTTGAATAACACTTTAAAAGTTGACTTAATCATAACCAAAAACGGTTCGGTTGAAAACTCCGTTAAATTCGAAGAATTTATACAGCTTCCTTTAAAAGGCATAACTGATAATAATTTTGAAAAAACTTCACAAGAATTGATAAACATAAGAAAAAAAGCGGTTACAGAAAAGGATGAAAATTATTCTCAACCCGTTTATGTTTATCTGCCGGCATCAAATGATTTGAATAATCTTTGTGCCAGAGCATCCTATTATATTTGTAAATACGCGAATATGCTTGTATTTGAAGATTTTGATGAAAATCTTTTCACATCGCTGATGACACTTCGCCAAAACATATACACCGACCCGCAAAAACCTTTGCAGGTTGACTCTAATATTTATGAATTTAATAATCCCGACGAAAACTCTTTGATATTTTTAACCACAAATTTTGCTTTGACATACTTTGCCGTTGCAAATGAACTGGAAAGCCTTGACGTTCCGTCTTATTTAATTGTCGTACCCGTTGACGGTATGAGTGTATTAACGGCATGGTCAGCGGAAAAATTTACCCCAAAAGTCGTGGCAAATACTCTTAAAAAATTCAATTTTTCACAAAGAGTCAAAAATCGCACCATAATAATTCCCGGTCTTTTGGCACATGTCAAAGATGAACTTGAAGAAGAAATCAAAGATTTTAACATTATGGTCGGAACGGTAAATTCTTACGAAATGAGAGATTTTGTAAACAACCTTATGCAAAGTAAATCTGCCGAATAACATTATCTTACTCGGACAGAAATGTCCAACCATGCAGGCTATTTTGACAATTTTGGGAAAAGACATTAAGACATGAAAATTCTGTCATTAACCTCATGTCACCCTGAATTTGCGGATTTGCGGACGGCGGGGCGGGGGAAAGTGACACCCCATGTCATCCTGAACCATAATGTCATCCTGAACTCGTTTCAGGATCTTATTTCGTGGCATTGGTTCAGTATCTTTATTGCACAAAAGACCCTGAACAACACATGTCACCCTGAACTTTAAACATGTCATGCTGAACTTGTTTCAGCATCTTTTATACAACATTGATACTGGCAGAATTATAAGCCATGTTAGACACGAAAATTCTAAGCTCCTGAAATAAATTCAGCACGACAAATATAGTGATAATTTTAACAGGCAGTAGTAAATAAAAAGAAAGGAACTAAAAATGAAGGAAAAAATTAAAAACTCAACGATTTTGGGAAAGATAGTGAGATGCAAAAAAGATAAGATGCTGAAACAAGTTCAGCATGACAGGGAGGTGTACCGTCATTGCGAGCGAATGCGAAGCAATCCGGCCAATTATTTTGCACGAAGTGCCGAAATGAACTTCTCACTTCTCACTTCTCACTTCTCACCTTTCACTTTTCACAACATCGTACACTCATACCGGTCTTAGTCAGAACACTTATGTTTACCATCCCAGTGCTACGCACGTAGCCCGCTGGGACAGGCTTAGTCTGAACATTTATGCTTACCGTCCCAGCTTAAATCATCACAATGCAGGTAGTCCATGTTTTCGTTATAAATTACCCAAGCTGTGCATGCCCAACTGCTGGAATTATAACAAGCAGAAATATCTGTAGTGCTGCCGTTTGGCATTATTCTGTCTTCATAACCGTCAAATTCAAAAAAGTCCGTTCCCCATTTATTAGGAGGAAGTTCGCCGTTTATATCATAAAAAATTTGAAACAATGTCGGTTCGTCACCGCCACGAAATGTTAATGCAGATCCGTCAGTCAATCTTACATTATAATAATACTGGGTATCATATCCGTAACCTGTATCATTTTGATGAGAGTAATTACCGCTATATATACAGCCTTTTGTAGTAGGTCCGCAAATCTTAGCTATTTTCAGATATTTTTGAAACATTTGAAATACTTTTACGGCACCTTCGGGACTCATTTCAAATTCGTCAACTACATCATTGTCAATTTTGTACAATGTATAAGCCTGACTCAAAACACTGTACATTTTTTTAAGTTTATTAACAGTAACTTTTTCCTGATATTTTTGAATAAGTGACGGCATAGTCATTGCAGCGACAATTCCGATGATGCCTAGGGTGATTAAAACCTCTGCTAATGTAAAACCATATTTGTCATCCTGAACAAACATGTCATCCTGAACTCGTTTCAGGATCTTACCATTTTCACGTCTCACGGTTTTTTCTAAAATTGTTGCGTTTTTAATTTCTTTTTTCATTTTTTTTCCTTTCTTTTTTTTATTACTGTTTGTTACTCTTTTATTTGTTATTCAAATACCTTCATGTCACCCTGAACTCGTTTCAGGGTCTTATTTATTCGGTATTGGTACATAATCCTAAAACGTCTTGGATTTGCTCCAATGCATGCAGGGGCTTGTTATTCACCATAGTTGTGGACATTGACTTTGGTTTAGTTTCTTTTCTATTTAATGACTTGATAAG
>CANPZB010000021.1 GCA_947588755.1 Candidatus Gastranaerophilales bacterium
GGGTCATTAAATGGCAGACACAGAGATTAAAAACGGACAAACGGGGGGGGGGTAAACCGCTCATACCAAAGGTTTTGGCGATTTTTTGATTTTTTATTAAGCCCCGAAAGTTTGGGTTCTGCCCTTGAATTTTTTGTGTTTTCGAAAGCGTTAAGACACGAAAATTCTGTCATGCCGAACCTTTTACATGTCATGCAGAACAACTATGTTATGGCGAACTCCACACATGTCATCCTGAACAATGATGTCATCCTGAACTCGTTTCAGGATCTTATTTCGTGGCATTGGTTCAGTATCTTAATTGCACGAAATGCCCTGAACATCCCATGTCATCCTGAACTTGTTTCAGGATCTTTTGCCGAAGGCAATTATTCAGTGCCATGTCGTATCGAACAACACCATGTCATGCTGAACTCGTTTCAGCATCTTATTCCGTGGCATTGGTTTAGTATCTTAATTGTACGAAAGACCCTGAAATGAATTCAGGGTGACATGTTGGTATTTAGAATAACACTATTGAAGTAATAAATAAAAAAAAGAAAGGAAAAAAAATGAAAGAAAAAATTAAAAACATGACGATTTTGGAAAAGACAGTGGGACCCGACAAGGCTCAGATGCTGAAACAAGTTCAGCATGACATGATCGTTCAGGATGACATGGTGGTGTTTAGAATGACATTATAGTGATAGTTTTCAATAAATAGTAATAAATAAAAAAAAGAAAGGAACAAAAAATGAAGGAAAAAATTAAAAACGCAACAATTTTGAAAAAGACTGTGAGGCCCGAAAATGCTAAGATCCTGAAACGAGTTCAGCATGACATGGGGGATGACATGGTCGTTCAGGGTGACATGTGTGGGGTTCAGGATGACAGTTTGATTAAAAATGACGGAGTCGGAAAAATAGTAAGACACGAAAATTCTGTCATGCTGAATTTATTTCAGTATCTTAGAATTTTCGTGTCTTGCAAACCTAAAAATGACAAAAAAAAGATCCTGAAACGAGTTCAGGGTGACATGTATAGTTGTAGTTTTCAGTAAACAGTAATAAATAAAAAGAAAGGAACAAAAAATGAAAGAAAAGATCAAAAACGTAACAATTTTGAAAAAGACTGTGAGGCCCGAAAATGCTAAGATCCTGAAACGAGTTCAGGATGACAAATATGGTTTTACATTAGCAGAGGTTTTAATCACCCTCGGGATAATTGGTGTTGTGGCAGCAATGACTATGCCGTCATTAATTCACAAATATCAGGAAAAAGTACGCATACAACAGTATAAAAAGGCTATGAGTTTGATAAGTCAGGCAATAGCAAGTCAATATGCCGCTAACGGCGTATATTTTGAATGTTATTACGGTGACGGTGACGATGGCAGTAACAGTCAATGTCCAGAAATGTTTAATGATATTCAAAAATATTTAAAGGTAGTCAAGTATTGTGAGAATAATGCATTTAACAATGGTTGTATACCCGATTATGACGGCATGGACACTATGTTAAAAGACTCTGATAATGATATGTCTGATGAAGATATACAAGATTATGTCCATAGTAATTGTAAAGGTTATTCAAAAAGTGCAATAAAATCGTCTTCTGCATTAGTATTGTCAGACGGAACTATAATTGTGTCTTATTTCCCGAGTTGGGGATTTAAAAATTTTCTTTTAGATATAAACGGTAAAAAAGGTCCGAACAAGTGGGGATATGATATGTTTACAGCAGAATTAAGAAGATCAAAAGGCGGGCTTTCTCTTGGACCTTCAGGTTGTATGGAACCTGCAAAGGGTGGCTTGACAAGCACTCAAATGTACGAAAAAGCCTTTTACGGAAAGTAAAAAATAAACGTACTGTTGCAAAATAATAAGGAGGTTTCATTATTGAAACCTCTTATTCGTACTTTGAGTATTTTTATTTTAGAGCGAAAGTCATGTCGGCTTCTACACAGACTTTTCCGTCAACTTTGCCTGTTCCGTGTGCTTTGCATATAGGGCCTTTGACCTTAACAAGTTCGACTTCCATATCAAATCTGTCGCCGGGTCTTACGATATTTTTAAACCTGACTCCGTCGACTCCCGCATAAAGTGTCAATTTGCCTTCAAATTCCGGCATGGTCATCAAAATCGGAGCGGAACACTGTGCCATAGCTTCAAGCTGTAAAACCCCCGGCATTATGGGATTATTCGGAAAATGTCCCTGGAAAAACGCTTCATTCATTGTCATGTTTTTGTAGCCTTTTGCGTATTTACCCGGAACGCATTCCGTTATTCTGTCTACGAGTAAGAAAGGATAACGGTGAGGTATCATCTTCATAATCTCCGTTACATCAAAGTTTAATACTTTAGTTTCTTCTGTCATTTTTTCTCTCCTTATTATATTTATTACTTCTTACTTTTGTACTCTGTCAGTTTATCTTTCAAAAGTTTTGCTGTTTTAATATGAACTGCGTGTCCTGCCTCTTTTACGAGAATTTGGCATTTAAGGTTTAGCGGATTTACGCCTGTCAGGTAGAAATCTCCGATTAAGTCCAAAATTTTATGTTTAATCGGTTCGTTTTCAAAACGAGGGTCTGAGGTGTATCCATCATCTGTCAAGCCCAGAGTGTTTTCAATGGTAACTCCGTTTGCAAACCCGAGCATCTGATATTTTTTCAAATCTTTGTAAAACCCGAAAGTCCTTGCAGAAATTACTTCTTCTATATTTTTACGATTGTATGCAACCCATTTTCTTGTCAAATCCGGATGATTATAGTTAACGGCGTAGGAAATATAGAATTCTTCCGAGTGCAGAACAACAAGGCTTGTTTTGCCGTTCAGGTAGTAAACGGGTTCTGAAACGGTGTAACATTTGGCTTTTTGGAACAAGTGTTTTTCAATGCCCGCTTTTTTAAAGAGTTCGACCCACTGTTTTGAACTTCCGTCGAGTGCAGGAACTTCTTCTTCATCCATATAGATATCTATGCTATCAATCGAGCAGAATGCCAATGCTGCTGTCAGGTGTTCCGTCAGCATAGCGGACGACTTTTTATTTCCTAAAACTACGCAATGGTCTGTAGATAATACATTATCCAAACTTGCGTCGAATGAATTACCTTTAACAAAATATCTTATTTTCCCTTCTTTTGACGGGCAAAATCTGACATTACAAGGTTTATTCTTCATCAAGCCGTTGCCGGATATTGATATTTCTTTAAGAATTGTGGTCATTACCGATACTGTCCTCAAATTCTTTCAACATAGGTTCGTATTTTCTGAATTTAGAAATAATTTCCTGAGCGTCTTTCATGGTCTTGAGTTGTTTAATAAAGTCTTTTCTCGGAACGGCAGGGATACCCACAATAATTGATTTTTCGGGGAAAGATTTTGTAACTCCAGCTTTTGCCGTAATTATTGTATCCGAGCCGATTTCGATGTGGTCTGCCAGTCCTGCCTGACCTGCAATTACTACTCTGTCGCCGATTACACAGCTTCCTGCAATACCGACTTGCGATACAATTAAACATCCGTTACCGATTTTACAGTTGTGACCTATCATGACAAGGTCATCAATTTTAGTGTTGTCACCGATAGTTGTGTTTTCTATTGTTCCACGGTCTATTGCCGTATTTGCACCTATTTCCACATTGTTTCCGATTACTACCGAACCGATAGACGGGATTTTGTAAATAACATGTTTTGAATTGGCTTCTTTAATTTCACCGTCTTTTCTTGCCTGTTCGATGTTGTCGGGGTTTTCGGTTACAAAGCTGAAACCGTCTGCACCTAAAGACACTCCGTGGTGAAGAATTACGTCATTGCCGACTTTGACTCTGTCACCGATGTTAACTCCCGCGTGGAACAAGCAGTTTTTGCCTATAACGGCTTCACTGCCTATATAAGTGTTTGCAAGAATTTTTGTATTATCGCCGATAACTGCATTACGGGAAATTACTACATTCGGACCGATTTGAACATTTTCGCCTAACTTTGCACTTTCATGAACCGTTGCTGTCGGGTGAACTCCTTTATTAACTTCCGGTGCCGTATAAAACAAGTTCAAAAGTTTCATCATAGCGAGTCTTGGTCTTTCGACTTCAATGGTAGTCATATTCGGGATTTGAACACCTAAAGGCACAAGTGCGGCTTTCGCTTTTGATTTTGCAAGGTTTGTAATTTCATCTTCGCCGAGAGCCAGTGCGAGGGTGTTTTCATCCGCAAGCAAAGGCGGTGCGATTTGCGAAATTTTGGTATCTTGAACTTTTGTAAGCATACCGTCTGTGATATGTGTAATTTCCTCTAATGTAAATGTTGGCATGTTTTTATTACTCCTTTATTATATATTATCTTAAATGGTGTCTTTTAAACTGTCATTGCTTCGCATACGCTCGCAATGACAAATACCTTTTCACTTCTCACTTCTCACTTTATAAATTATCCCTGTTGTTGATTTCCCTTTCACAAAGTCTATAAACTCTACCCTCGTATTATTTTTCCTCATAATATCCGCTTCGGGCAAGGTTTCCATCGTGTAATCCGCTCCTTTTGTATAAACATCAGGTTTCATTTCGTCTAAAAGATTTTTAGGACTGTCCTCATCAAATAATACCACATAATCAACACATCTCAAAGCACTTAATATTTCCGCACGATCGTTTTCATTGTTTATCGGTCTGAAAGGTCCTTTGATAGATTTTACCGACTTGTCCGAATTTAACAATATAATTGAAACATCGGCAAAACTTTTGGTTTTTTCAAGATAACGTACATGCCCGACATGCAGAATGTCAAAACAGCCGTTTGTCGCAACAACGGTCTTGCCCTCACTGTGGATTTTATCAACTAAAGCCCTAATCTCTTTTCTGTCGATTAACATACAATTAATGATAACAAAAAAGGCTTAAAAAAGTAATAAAAAGTTACCTTTTGTTAAGTTAGTACAAACCCTTTTCAATAACTTTTTGACAAATTCTTACGGTATTCAAAGCCGCACCTATTCTGAGATTGTCAGCTACACACCACAAGGAAATCCCGTTTTCAAACGCAAGGTTCTTTCTGATACGTCCCGCAAATACGGGGTTTACTCCCGATGCGTCACGTGTTGTCGGGTATTCGTAATTTTCGGGGTTGTCGATAACTTTTACCCCGTAAGAATTTTTCAGAATTTCTCTGACCTCATCGGGTGTAATTTTTTCTTCAAATTCGATATCAACAGCCTCAGAATGCCCGTTAAACACGGGAACTCGTGCCGCCGTGCAAGAAATCGGCAAATCATCAGGAAGATGAAGAATTTTTTTCGTTTCGTTAACGACTTTCATTTCCTCTTTTGTGTAACCGTTTTCGCAAAATACGTCTATTTGCGGAATAACATTGAACGAAATCGGTTTTTTGAAACATTTATTTTCAAATTTTTTACCCGCAAGATTGGCATTTGTATCGTCACGAAGTTCGTTTATTGCAGCGAGTCCCGCACCCGATACCGCCTGATAGGTCGATACAATAAGCCTTTTTATTTTCGCTTTGTCGTGCAAAGGTTTTAAAACAAGCATTAATTGTGATGTTGAACAGTTCGGATTTGCGATAATTCCTTTGTGTTTCTCCAAATCATTATCGTTAACCCCCGCAATTACAAGCGGAACATCTTTTTCCATCCTGAATGCAGAAGAATTGTCTATCAAAACTCCGCCGCGTTTAACAATTTCAGGTGCAAACTTTTGAGAAGTCGAACCACCTGCAGATGCGAGTACAATATTAACCCCGTCAAAACTTTCGGGTTTTGCTTCTTCAACAATGTAACTTTTGCCTTGAAATTCCAGCGTTTTTCCTGCCGATTTTGAACTTGAAAGGAATTTAATCTCCTCAAACTCAATTTTTAATTCATCGACAATTTTTGTAATTTCTCTGCCTACAACACCTGTTGCACCAAGTATTGCAATATTGGGTCTTTTCATGGTTTTCCTCTTTAATAAAACTATTTAACAAAAAAACTTGCGTTCAGGTTAGCAAAAACTTTTACTACACCTTTTTCTATTGACGTTGAAGAAGCTTCATCAGCCGCTCCCATAGCTTTATTTGCAGTTAGCATCCTGTATTGCGGACGATATGAATTGTTAACCGAACAACTTGCATCAATTGCACGAACTCCGTTTACCGATGCAGACAGCGTTTTTGCTATTGATGCCGCACGTACCTGTGCTTTTTGTGCTGCTATACTTAACAAATCGTTGCATTTATCTTCATAGTCGGATACCGAAAATGCCAAATTATCAATATTTGTTGCACCGAGTGAAATGGATTTGTCAATAATTTCACCTGTTTTATCTATTGATTTTGTTCGGATAACAACTGTATTGGATACTTCATATTTGTCGAATGTCCTTTTGTTGCCGGAATAACTGTATGTAGGATATGCACTGTAATCGGAAGTCTTTATAAAATCACCGTCGGAAGTTTTTATCATTGATTTTAATGCCGCAATAACTTTATCGGATATTTCTTTGTTTAAAGCTGCCGCTTTTTGCATTGATTTTGTATCGGAAGTCTTTACGGCTACCGAGATTTCCGCTATATCAGGTGCCAGTTCGGCATTAGCCGATGTTGAAACGGAAATATATCCCTTGTCGGCAACTGCACTCGTCGACGCCGAAGTTATTGCGGATGTCAGTAATATACAACTCAATAGGGTGATAACTGATAATATCTTTTTCATATTTAACTCCTTAAAATTTTATATTTTATGAATATCTTTTTCTTCTTCAATAATATTGTTTAACGTTTCATCAGATTTTGTGTCTTGATTTTGTTCGGGTAATTTTTCGTTATCTTTTGAGATATACATCATGGAATTAAGCATTCTGGCTTGTGCTTGCAGTTTAACTCTTTCCATAATTTTTTTAATTTCTTCATCGCTGAGTTTATCCGGTGTCTGAAATGCAACAAAATATTTGTGTTTGTTATTTATAATCATAAATGAAATTCCGGCGATAGCCCAGAGCAATATTCCCTGAAATATATTTATGGCAGGGACGGAAAGCGTAAATGATGCGGCATAGTTCCATAAATACATTGCAACAAGTCCCGGAAAGCCTATAAAGCCCGCCGCTAAACATACCAAGGTAAATAGTGCAATGATTATACCTCTTATTCCTGATATTTGAATTACTCTTGTTTTTCTTTTCATTATTTTCCTCTTTTTTATAATATCATATTCCGAAAATCTTCTTCTGACAATATTGTAACACCTAAATCCTGAGCTTTGTCCAATTTTGAACCTGCATTTTCGCCCGCAAGCACGTAGGTAGTGTTTTTTGAAACCGAAGATGAAGTTTTTCCGCCCATTTGTTTTATTAATGCACTTGCTTCTTCTCTTGTCATATCCCGTAATGTTCCGGTTAAAACAAATGTCATGCCCGAAAACTTGTCTGACAACTGATTTGATTCAAATTTTGGATTTATTCCCAGTTCTTTGAGGTCATTAATTAATTCCAGATTTTTGGGTTTTCGGAAAAACTCATATATATCCTGTGCAACTTTCGGACCTATACCCGAAATTTTACAGAAATTTTCAGGTTCTGCCGCAATTAGATTATCTATTGAACCATACTCTTGCGAAAGAAGTTCAGCGGTTTCTTTGCCGACATTTGGTATGGAAAGTGCGGTTATAAGTCTGTTTAAAGGTCTGTTTCTGCTTGCCTGAATTGAAGTATACATATTATTTGCAGATTTTTGTTTGACTAAATCCAGCTGCATAAAATCGTCAAGTGTCAATTTGTACAAATCGGCAGGGGTTTTAATAAAATGTTTTTTATATAGTTGTTCGATTATCGCGGGCCCTATTTTGTCAATATCCATTGCATCTTTGGACGACCAAAACTCAATTTTGGCAATGTTTTGAGCGGGACAATCTTCAAATTCGCAAAAAAGTCCGACTTCTCCCTGTCTGGTAGTCAAAGGCGAATTACACGAAGGACATTTTTGGGGCGGGGAGTAAACGGCTAAATTGCCGTGATTTTCATCTTCGACAACTTTCACGACTTTTGGAATTATTTCCGCTGCTTTTTTGATAAATACCTTATCACCTATTCTTACATCCAGACGTCTTATTTCGTCAAAATTATGAAGGCTTGCTCTTGATACCGTGCTGCCGCTCAATTGAACGGGTTCTAATACGGCAATAGGTGTTGCGGCACCTGTTTTGCCTATACTGACTTCAATATCCGTAAGTTTTGTGGTAACTTCTTCCGGCGGAAACTTAAATGCCGTTGCCCAGCGTGGGGCACGTGCGGTATAACCTGAATTATTTTGATAAAGTATACTGTTTATTTTAATTACAACTCCGTCTGTTGCATAATCAAGCTCATGACGTTTGTTTTCCCATTTTTGGCAATATTCGACCGCACATTCAATGTCTTTGCAAAATTCTATATTCGGATTGATTTTAAACCCGAGTTTTTTCAGATACATTATACTTTCATAATGAGTTTGGGGCGGATTTTCCATGTTTTCAAAAATAGCCGTATAAGAAAACATTGAAAGGTCGCGTTTTGCGGTAATTGTACTGTCTAATTGTCTTATAGAACCTGCCGCAGCATTTCTCGGATTAGCAAAAAGTTTTTCGCCCAGTGCAAGATTTTCTTCATTAAGTTTTTCAAATGAAGATTTAGGCATATAAATTTCGCCTCTGACTTCAACATCTACGGGTTCAAAAAGTTTAAGAGGAATAGCTTTTATTGTTTTTAAATTATTTGTAATGTCTTCGCCGGTCACGCCGTCACCTCTGGTAACTCCCCGTACAAAATAACCTTTTTCATAAGTCAGAGCTATGGCAAGTCCGTCAATCTTTAATTCACACACCAATTCAATATTTTTTCCGAATTCCTTTTGAAATTTTTCATACCAGCGGCGAAGTTCTTCGTAGTCATAGGTATTATCAAGACTGTAAAGGCGGTGTTTATGTTTGTAAGGGAAAAATCTTTCACTTACCGAACCTACACGTTGAGTGGGACTGTCGGGAGTTTTGAATTCCGGATGTTCTTCCTCCAGTTTTTTTAACTCGGCAAACATGTTATCGTATTCAAAATCGCTTATACTCGGATTATCCTCCGCATAATATTGGTAGTTTGCTCTGTTTATGCTTTCTTTTAAATAGTTTATTCTTTCCTGTATCATATTTACCTTTTTATCATAAAATCATCAGTAATTCACGAATAACTTTAGCTGCCACGGCGGTTGATACCCCGCTTGAATCGTAGTCCGGTGCAAGTTCCACGACATCTGCCCCGATTATATCAAATTTTTGAAGGTATTTATACCAGCCGATAAGTGTGTTAAAATCCATACCGCCTGCTTCAGGTGTTCCCGTACCGCACATTATTGAAGGGTCAAGAACATCAAGATCGGTTGTGATAAAGATTTTTTTGCCCCTAAATTCATCCAGCTGAGAATATTCATTGATAAGGGTATGATGTTTTGCCATAAAATCCCATTCTTCTTTCAGTCCCGAACGTATACCGATTTGCTTAATATTTTCCGCCCCGATTATTTTTGATATCTGTCTTATGACAGTAGAATGAGAAAGTTCTTCCCCCAGATATTCTTCCCGTAAATCGGTGTGAGCATCAAAGTGAACTACTGCCAAATTATCATAAAATTGTGAAATAGCTTGAATTTCACCTAGGGTAACGAGATGCTCTCCGCCTATTGCCAGAATTTTTTTCCCTTCTTTGTATACGTCCTCAACATTTTTTTTGATAAGTTCAAGTGATTTTTGCGTATTCCCGAAAGGCAGTTCCAAATCTCCGGCATCATGAAAATTGGTCTGTGAGAGTTCTTTTTCAAAATTCGGCGAATATTCTTCCAAGCCCCAGCTTGCAAGTCTTATTTGTTCGGGTGCAAATCGTGAACCGGGACGATATGAAACAGTTCCGTCATAAGGAAGTCCGAGCATTACTATATCAGATGTGTTATAATCAGGGTTTTGTCCCATCCAGTTTCTGTCAAGAAATGGTCCGCGAAGCATTTTTTCTCCTTATAGCAAATAGATTTTAATACAAAATATTTATTTTTTAAACCTTTGGTTACGAACAATTAAGCGAGATGTAAATATATTAAATTTCTTGACATATTTTAATAAAACCTTCATAATAAATATTTGTTATCAGTATACGAGGAGAGATATTATGAAAGAAGAATACAGTAATCAGCACAGACGCTGGTATGATAAAGACCCCGTGCTTTCACAAGCCGTTCATACTTTGGAAGCAACTGATGATGAAACCCAAATTAAAATCGCATTAAATTTAATTAAAATTATTATTGAACATAATATTGAAGATGAAAAATTTGAAGCCGTTGAAGATATTATTAATGCCGTGGGTCTGGGTTTGGACGATAACAGAAAAGGACGCTGGTATGATATAGATTCTACGCTGAGAACCGCAATGAATATGCTTCAAAATTGTCCCGCAACCACGCAGCATATTATTGCAAAAGAAATGGCTAAAATGGTTGTCGATGCTATCAAAAAAGAAGACGATACCGACGATGAAGAATAATTATTTCAAAATACCGCAAATAATCTTATAGATAAGCTGCATTTCTTCCGACGATGCTTTTTCAAACATTCTATTAAGATTTCTTATAAGAATTTCTTTAGAATATAAATGATTATAATTAAACAAATCGGCTATTTCCACATCAAAAGTTGATGCTATTTTATCCAGAGTTTCAAAGGTAGTAAAACATGCCCCGTTTTCTATACGACAAACCTGTTTTTGCTCAATACCCACTGTTTCTGCCAGCTGCTCCTGAGTAAGCTTTTTGTCTTTTCTGAGTTCTTTTATTCTTTTCCCTAAGTTTTTTAGTTTATTCATTTACTTCCCTAACTTAATTTTACCGAATTGAAAATATGTTTTTTATGCTTTTTAATGGTAATTTATCTTGACAAATATTACTTTTAATGGTAACCATGTAATAATTGAGAGAAGATTTTATTTTAAAAAATTATCATTTGATTTGAACAAATTATGAATTAAGGAAAAGCATGGGACTAATAAAAAATTTGAACAGAAAATTTAAACCGTTTATAAGAACAGAAAAACCTCAATGCTTAATGGATAAAGCTGTCAAACTTTCTCAAATAAAAGAGGAAGATTTTAAAAATTACGATAAAATGGATTTATTTTACTATTTATTTGAAAATATTTTTTATGATACTGAGGTAGTTACAAAAATTCAAAAAAATTATATAAAATTTTTACCCAAAAACAGCAAAAATGCTTTTTTGGATATCGGCTGCGGCAGGGGTGAATTCTTAGGACTTTTAAAGCAAAATAATATTAAAGCAAAAGGTATTGATATAAATAGACTTGAAGCAGATTTATTAAGCAAAGATTATGATGTTGAATGCTGTGGTGCAATAACTTTTTTGAAAAAAACTGATGAAATTTACTCGGGTATTTCCGCAATACAAGTAGTTGAACATTTAGATTTTAATGAGTTATTTGAATTAATTGAACTGTCTTATCAAAAAATAGAGAAAAACGGAGTATTAATTTTAGAAACATTAAATCCTTCAAATAATATGTGTGCCAAGATGTTTTACAATGATTTTACGCATGTTCATCCCGTGCCGAAAAGTTCTTTGCAGTTTTTATGTGAATTTGTCGGATTTAAAAATATTAAATTGTGTGAATCATTACATAACGGGCATGGTTATGTAAATTATGCATTAATTTGCGAAAAAACCGCGGATTAATTTCAATTTACAGCTGCACGGTTCTGAATATAGTATAATACCTGTGATTGCCCCAATATATTACGATCGACAGGAAATCATTATCAAGGTCGGTAAGTTCAAGATAAGTTTGCGGGGCAGGTTTTCTCTTTGCACTGGGTGCTATTTTCCCGACAAAATTCAACGCTTTGATATGAATTTTTTGTGACGGAGTCAGTTTGGCTTTGGGAAGATTTTCGTCATAAAAAGTTTCTGGAACAATATCTCTTTCGTAGGCTGGAATAATATATTTTACTCTGCCGGCTTCTTTAAACAGAATGTACCATTTCCCTTTGTATTCTCTCGGAGTCAGAAGGTAATAACCCGGAACCAACGTAATATTCTTGAAAAATATCGGTGCCGTAAGCCTGAATAAAGGATAAGGAGACCATGTGCTGTTTTGGGTATCGTAAAATTCTCCGGGGTCTATGTCATGCACATAACTAAAATCGGGTACTTCAAGATTAGTATATATTTCTCTGTAATCCGTCTGCTCGGCAAAACAGCATAAACCCACAAGAATTAAACAAAAAAGTATTAAAAATTTCCTCATATAACTATTTTAATGTTTTATTTTTAAAAGGCAAGTCTTAAATTTTACTCAAAAACAGGTTCAAGCTGTTTGTTAATTTTATCGACGATTTCTTTGTAATTGACGGATACGGGTGTAGGTTTGGAAGTTTCGGCAGCCTGTATAAATATGTTTGCACTTTCTGGTTTTTTACCGTCAAGAAAATACTTTGAATTGGCTATGTCTTTTCTGGCAGGCATGATAAGCCCGCTTTCACAGAATTTTTTAATACTGTCGTATGAGGACAAATATTTAACAAGCAGTTCGGCTTCATAAGGGTGTTTTGAAGCTTTTGAAATTGCCCACCCCGAAGCATCTGCGGGAACAATACTGCCCTTACTGCCTGCGGGAAAAGCTGTAATATCCCAGTCAAAATCAGCTTCTTCACGATATTTCGGGGTAAGCCATCGCCCGCTTAGGTGCATTGCGAGTTTTTGCTGCAAAAACATCTGTGCCGCCGTTGCACTTGCACTTTCCGATTTGAAAGGGGCAACATGGTACTTTTTTCTTAAATCAGAGTAAAATTTTATTCCTCTTTGGCTTGAAGGTGAATTTATTATTACTTCATTCAAATCATCCGACAGTATTCCTCCGCCTTCGCTCATAAGATAAGGAAGGTAAAACAATGAGTCGTTTTCAAAGCTTATCCCGAATGTGTTTTTGTCGGTCAGTTTAATTGCGGTGTTTAAAAAGTCATCAAATGTCCAATTTTTTGCGGGATATGGAACTTTTTTCTTATTAAAAATATCCTTGTTGTAATAAATAACAAGATTGGATACATCTCTGGGAACGGCATACAGTTTGTTTTTATAACTCAGTGTCTTAATTGAGGACGGATAAAAGTCGTTTTTGTTTATCATTTTGCCACTGTCATTAATTTCTCTCAGAACTCCCGCATTTGCATATACGGGAAGATAAAGGTTATTTATAAAAATTACGTCAGGCGGAGTATTTGAAGCAAAAAGCAGATGAATTTTTTGAAAGTAATTTTGCGGAATGTGCATAAATTCGACTTTTATGTACGGATTTTCCTTTTCAAAATCTTCAAGAATAGGTTTGATTATATTTACTTCTGATTTAGAACCCCAGCTTGCAAATTTAATAACGGTTTCGCCGGTTTTTTTTGTGCATCCGCAAAGTGCAAATATGCAGATTAAAAAAATTACGCACAAATTTAATTTAAGCATTCTGCCTGTCTCTCTCTTGTTTTGGGGATTACAGTTCAATTAGCACACCCATTTTATCTTCACCGACTTCTACAAGGGACTTAAAGCCGTCCGTCTTTACCATGTAGACATTGCCGTTATCTTTTCTTACTTGAAGTTTGTCTGTGTCATTATCAAATTTTTTCAGTATAAATATTTCATCTTTTATACAGCCGATGAGTGCAGATTCTCCGTCAAGATTAACTATATAGAACCCTCTGTTTTCATCAATGTTGTAACCTGATTTGACCACTAATCCGTTAATAACGCGTTTTGTCGCATTTTTTGAGGATATCGGGTTGACTGCTTCCGAAGAATCAAGATATTCGGATTTATTTTTTGAAATCATGCGAATATTTTTCATGTTGGGAATAATTGAACTTTTTGTCGATTTTTCTTTGTCAAGAATAGATAAATATTCTTCAACCGAGGACATTATGTAATCATTTTCGTCAATATTCATTTCTTTTGCACGTTTTTTGAGAGCCTGAATTTCCGAAATATCAAGGTTTGAATTTTTCATAACACGTGCATTGGCATTGAGTTCCGAAATGTCAAGTTCAACATTCTTTTTGGGAGTGATTTTCGTTTGTTCTTCATATTTTTTGAAGCGGCTTTTTATTTTGTCTCTGCCTGACATGTTCAGCGAATTTTCGGGAGAATTTGCAAATCCTTTAAGTTTAATATTTTTGTGCAGTTGACGGCGAATAAAATCTTCTTCCCTTAATACTTTCGGTTCTGTTATGTTGCTTTCCGCAGGGATTTCATTCTTAGGCAATTCAACTTCGGGCTGAATCAATTTTTCAAGCGATTGTCTTTTTTGTTCTATAATTTCTTTTTCGTTTGCGGGTTGTTTTATAAATACGTAATTCCCCTTTTCGCTGCCTCTGGATACGGGCTGAGCGGATGCATCAAGGTATTTGCGGTATCTTTCCTGCCAGTTGAGTTTTTTATCGTTAATTATATTTTTGTAGTCTGATTTATTGGTCTTGTGAGGTGTTTCATCAAGATGAGTTTTAAATGATTCTTTCAGCAGATGAGAATTTACTACGGAATTTTTAATTAATTTAATCATTGAAACAATACCTAAAAGCGGAATTAAAATAAGCATAAACATCGCCGTTTTTCTGCCGGGAAGCTTATGTTTCGCATAAAAATTCGATTTCAACGGGTTTTTAATTCTTATTGAAGGTAATTTTGACTTTAACTGCTTTTTAAAAGAAATTTTTGTTTTTGCGGGATGTGAAACTTCTTTTTTAATTTGAGGTTTAGCAGCCGCTGTGGTTTCGGGAACGATTTTTTTCAGGTCATTATTTTCGTTTTCTTTTTTTATGTTAAGTTTTTTTGAAATTTCTTCCGTTTTATTTTTAATTTTTTCTTCCGTTTTTTGTATTTCGGGTTTATTTCCCGTTTTTAGGGCGGTTGGTGTCGGTTCGGAACTTTTAATTTCTTTTTTGGGTTCCTGTTTAGGCTGTTCGATATTTTTTGACGGTGCCGTTTCGGTTTGTTTAACGGCAGAAGGAGGGGTTGATATTGAATTTGCTTTAGCAAGAACACTTTGGTATTCTAACTGTTCGCTTGATGTCCCTCCCGATTTTACGGTATTTGTTTGTATATTAACGGGGCGTTTGGTAATAAGTGTTACTTTTGTATAGGCATTACCGCTTTCGTTAATACTTTTTACATCGACATTTGAAACTATATCCTTCACACTGCTGAAATCGGGAACGGAACTTCCCTGATTAATAACCTTTGGCAGAAGTATTACATACTTGTTATCGGATTTTTTTCTGACAACTACATTGTCGTTAAACGCTTCCGAGGTATGGAATGTCATGTTAATCGCACTGTCGGAAAATTTGTTTATATCAATGCGAACAATACTGTTATCGGAAGCAAAAACATCGGATAAGTTTGTAAGAGTTACCGCTAAAAAAAGTGCCGAAGCAAAAATACTTATTTTTTTTACCATTTTCTACCGTCAATTTAATTCTACTTAATTATATAATACTTGGACATATAAAAATTTGCCAGTTTATTAATTTTTTTTTAAATTTGTGTTACAATTTTTAAAAAAGCAGGAATTTTAGTATATGAAAAGCGGATTTACGGCAATAATAGGCAGACCAAACGTAGGAAAATCTACACTTTTAAATCAGATATTGGGTCAGAAAATAGCAATTGCCACCGACAAGGCACAAACTACAAGAAAACGTATAAAAGGGATTTATACAACCCCAAAAGGACAAATTGTCTTTGTAGATACACCGGGAATACATAAACCTTTGAATAAACTGGGTGAATTTCTCATGGATGAGGCAAAATTTGCGGTGCCTGACGCTGACTTGATTTTATTTATTGTTGACGGTTCCGAGCCCGCGGGGAAAGGTGATAAATGGATTGCTCAAAATGTTTTGCAGACTGAAATTCCCGTAATAATTGTCCTGAATAAAGTTGACAAAGTCAAAAAACCTGAAAAAATTGAAGAAAATTTTCTCTCATACAAAACTTTATTCAATAAGAATTATCCCGTGGTAAGAATATCCGCCAAAACGGGCAGAAATACCGATACTCTCATAAAAAATATTTATAAAATGCTTCCCAAAGGTGATTTACTTTACCCTGAAGATATTGTAACAGAAGAAACCATGCGTGATGTGGCGGAAGAAATTATACGTGAAAAAATTTTGATTAACACTTCCGACGAAATACCACACAGTGTCGCGGTTAAAGTGGAAAACTATACCGAAAGTGATGACATTGACAGAATTTATGCGACTATTTATTGTGAAACCAAAAGCCAAAAAGGTATTTTAATCGGCAGACAAGGCAGTTTATTGAAAAAAATAGGAACGGAAGCCCGTATTGAACTTGAAAAAACGGTTGATAAAAAAGTTTTTTTGGGACTTGAGGTAAAAGTAGAAAAGGATTGGCGGAAAAAACAAAATATACTCAAAAATTTCGGGTATGAAAAAACAAATGGCTATTAACCGAATTTTGTGATAAAATCGTAGTGCAAAGAGAGTAAATATGATTATACATACGATTTCCGAATTAAGAAAAATAATTAAAGATTGGCAAAAAGAAGGACTGAGTATAGGACTCGTACCGACAATGGGGGCTTTGCACGATGGACACAAAAGTCTTATTGAAAAAAGTGTAAGTATGTGCGGCAAAACGGTTGTTTCGGTTTTTGTCAATCCTATCCAATTTTGTCCGGGTGAAGATTTGGACAAGTATCCCAGAACCCTTATTCAAGATGAAATTTTGGTTAATAAAGCAGGCGGGGATGTTATTTTTGCACCGTCTCCGGCAGAAATGTACGGCGAAGGACACATATTGTCGAATGATTTTCTTACTTACGTCGTACCGCCGTATTTTTATACCGATAAGCTCTGCGGAAAGTCGCGAACAGGGCATTTTGACGGCGTTTGTACGGTAGTTAACAAGCTGTTTAATATTGTTCGTCCAGATTTTGCATTTTTCGGCGAAAAAGACAGACAGCAGCTTATTATCATAAAAAAAATGGTTAAAGATTTGAATATTCCCGTCGAAATTGTTGCATGTCCCATTGTCAGAGAGAAATCAGGATTAGCTTTGAGCTCAAGGAATAAATATCTCAATGAAACTCAAAAAACGGATGCTCTTGCCCTAAGTAAAATCCTTTTTAATATCAATGATTGCTTTAAAAAAGGAATAAAAGATGTAAATGCACTCAAAGAAACCGCTTACGGGTTTTTGAATGAAAACCATGATTTGGAATATCTTGAATTCAGAGATGCCGATAATTTGGAAGAAAAAACCGTCGCGGATTTGAATACGGTTGTGTTTATAGCAGTAAAAACAGCGGGTGTAAGACTTATAGATAACTTAAAACTGGGTTAGAAAAGTATGATATTTTTGTGTAATTTACTTAGAAAATTAATAAATTTTGTAATGAATGTAATTACATTTATCAGGGTGGTACTGCTTGTTGTAATTTTTTTGACTGCGACTTACTGGTTTTTTGACCTGATAAATTCAAATTTGTTTAACTTTGCGGCACCGCTTGCAAAATTCATAACAGGCTGTATGCACCATATTTATAATCAGGATATTGAAATAGGCGGTGTAAGCTTTGACGGAACATTATTGCTGTTTGATATTTTTGCTCTGATAGTGATTTTTGTTCTTGTAAAATTAAAGCCTTACATACAAATAGTTGATGACAAAATTGATGATATCATTGGAATTTTGAAGAAAAACGACGAAAAAAGATTTAATAATGTTTTGAAAAACAATGTTGAAAAGAATATAGCAAAAAATAACAATGTTGCAATTCTTATTGAACTGCAAGTGAAAAATATGTTAGTGGACTCTTTTTGGGGAGGTAATCCCGATGAAGGTATGAAAGAAAATCTTGAAGAAGCCGTTACGCAGTTATATACAGCCATAAAATTAAAAAATTACTGTGATATTACAAAATCAGACGGCAAACTTCTGGTTTTATTTTCCGATTTTAACAAAATCGATGATGTTTTATCGTGTATCAATTCCGCAAAAGATAAGACAGACAGCCAATTGAAAAAGAAAAAATGGAAGTTGATAACTTATATCGCAATGGGAGTCTATAGCAATAATAAAGAATTGGGCAAAGTTTATAATATTACGGAAAAACTTATAAGGTTAAAAATTCCCGATGAAATGCTGTGTTTGGGGGATTTTAATATAAGATACGGTTTGCTTGCACAAAAAGAATATCAGCCTGTTTTGAAAGGTGTATATACATTCGCGGAAAGATGTGAAGTCTGGAGTTTGGTTAAAAAAAATTAACAAACGTATTGATTTTTATTTTTTTCTTTAGTAATATTTTCCCGTAACCGCAGAAGGCAGGCAGACGAATGTCTTTAAAATTCAAGCCCGCTCAGGTACAAAAGCCGAAATATAATAGTTTTATTTTGCTTATGTAAGATTTTGCGGTTCATTATACTAAAACGCAAAGTCTTTTTAGTATTAAACAGGTCGAGCAAAAAGGGTTAACCGAAATTGACTTTTACAAGCAAAAGAAAAATTTTGATTACCCGCAAACAGTAAATTAAAGGAGCTAAAAATGTCAACAAAAGCTTTTAAAACAGAAAAAATAGATGCAATTAAGTCTAAGATTGATAAAGCTCAAGTAGCTGTTGTAACAGAGTATAAAGGTTTATCCGTAGAAGAAATAACGGATCTCAGACGTCAGCTTCAAAAAGACGGCGGAGATTATATGGTTACAAAAAATACTCTTGCAAAACTTGCCGTAAAAGGTACGGATTTTGAAGTACTCAGCGACTCTTTCAAAGGTCCGATAGCTTTGGCATTCGGTTTTGAAGATCAGGTAAGCCCCGCTAAAGTGCTTTCCAAATTCATTAAAGACACCAAAAAAGGCGTAATTTTAGGTGCCGCTATGGACGGGAAATTACTTTCGGCAGCTGAAACTGAAGCTTTGGCAAAACTTCCTTCAAAAGAAGAACTTATTGCAAAGATTCTCGGTTCTGTCAATTCGCCCGCTACAGGTATTGCAAATTCTCTCAATGCCGTTTTATCACAACTTACAAGAGCGATGGCAGCAGTCAGAGACCAAAAAACGGCTTAGCCCGATGTGCCTTATTCAAGGCTTATTATCAGAAGTACAAAATTAAACAAAAATAAAAAGGAGAAATGTAAAATGAGTAACGTAGAAACAATTTTAGAATCTATTGAAAAATTAACTTTATTGGAAGCAGCTGAATTAGTAAAAGCTATGGAAGAAAAATTCGGTGTATCCGCAGCTGCACCCGTAGCAGTTGCAGCAGCAGCTCCCGCAGCAGCAGCTCCCGCAGCAGCAGACGAAGCAACAGAAGTTTCTGTTATACTTGCTTCAGCAGGTGCTAACAAAATCGCCGTATTGAAGAAAGTTAAAGATATTACGGGTTTGGGCTTGAAAGAAACCAAAGATTTGGTTGATGCAGCTCCGAAACCGCTTAAAGAAAACATTAAAAGAGAAGAAGCCGAAGCTATCAAGAAAGACCTTGAAGAAGCCGGTGCTACTGTTGAAATTAAGTAGTAAATACAAAATTTCTTTTAAAAAACTCTCTTTGGAATTCTCTAAGGAGAGTTTTTTTAACAGCAGATTTTGTTGTATTCGCAAAATGCACATTTGTCGGTATGCTTAAATTCAGCTTCAAATCTGAAATTTTTTATTTTACGGCAAATTAAATTTAAACTGTTTTGGTAATTGGTTTTGAGATTATCATCAAAATTGATTTCGTAATTTTTATTGTTTTTCAAATCTATGTAAATAAATTTCAAAGAGTTGTAATTTTTCAAAATTTTATCCGTGCAAATCATATAAACCATTGTCTGATAATCGTTTTCGGGATTAATCGGGACTGAACCCGTTTTGTAATCAAGAATAAAGTAATCATTATTTTCTTTCATTAAAGCGTCAAGCCGTCCGCTTATAAGGTAATTATCGATTTTATAAAAAAGATTGTATTCGGAATTTACGTATTCTTTTTGAAAAAATATGTTATTTTTCAGTCTTTCCCAGATGATTTTTTCATCTTCCGTAAGTGCTTTTTCCGTTTTGGAAATATCATTCCCGTTAAGGTAATAGTGTGCAAGGGCATGGACTTTTTTCCCTTTTTCAAAGAAGGAAGCCTTTTGCGGTACGGAAATTTTCCTTATGTATTTGAAATAGTATTTTTTCGGGCAGGCATCAAATGTTTTGAGCATATTGGGTGAAAAATTATCCATGTATTTTCTCCTGTGTGTTTAAGATTTCATCGAAAATAATACTCGGCTTCTGGTCAATGACTTTGTTAAAAGCTTTTGATTTTGTACTCACCGTAAATGTTAGAGATTTTTTTGCCCTTGTAATTGCAACATATAAAAGCCTGAGGTTTTCTTCCAGAATTTCCCGTTTCAAATCATATTCGCTTTTAGGTTTGTAATGCGGGCTTAAACGTCTTATATTTTCAATAAAGTCCGATGATTTAAGTTTTATTTGTTCAAAATCAACCGTCAAGTTTTTTTCTGTCATTTCGGGGATAAAAACGTAGTCAAACTCATCCCCTTTTGATTTATGTAAAGTCATTATCTGAACTTTACCCGACAAAAATTCTTTGTCGCTTTCTTCTTCTTCCGAAAAGAATTTAAAACCGCTGAGAGATGGTTTTTTAGACAATTCTTCAAGTTTTTGGACAAGAGTTTTAAAATTTCTGTTATTCACTCCCAATCTTTTTACGAGGGTAGCTATCAAATATACATTGGATTTTTCTATTTCGGAAGAAAAGTAATGTAATCCCGCTTTTATTGCTATTTCCTCGGGAGGCATACCCGACAACGATATCCAGTACATTAAGTCCCAATAAAACCTTGCAAGGTGTATGTTTTCTATATCGTCACAATTTAATTCCGCAAAAGGTTTATTGTAATTTCTGATTTCAATACCCAGCCTTTGTTTGTAAAATCCCAGTTCCGATAAAGTTTCATAACTCTGTGTAATTATATCGTTATCAAAAGGTTCGGCTATCATCTTGAAAATGGCGTGTATTGCCCGAAAGATGGACTTTTGTTCAAGGCATTCACTGCGGGTTATACATTTAAGCCCGCTGTCATTTATATATGAAATCCACCTTGCCGCTTGGTAGTTGTTTCTGAGAAGTATACCTACGGTATAGCGATTATCCTTTTTAAGTATGTTTTTAATTCTGTTTATAACATAATTTCTTTCTTCCGTTTCATTTTCGAAAATAAAATTCTGAACGGCATTCTCGCAAATCGGATTTTTCCCCGTAACTTCATTCATAAATATTTTATAGAATGCATTTTTTGCCGTTTCATTGTTTTCAGCCCATCTTACAAGGTTATTCGCCAGTGTGTATACGTCTTTTGTACATCTCTGGGAAAAATTCATGCTTACGCTCGGATTATCAGATATAAATTTCCTGAATCCTTCGACATCAGCGTTTGAAAAAGTAGTCGTAATAGCTTGATTTATATCACCGCATCTTATTAAATTTTTGTGTTTGGCACAGATTAATTTAATAAGTCTTTGTTGAACCGAAGATGAATCCTGAGCTTCATCTTCCGCAACGTAACGGCAAATATCCTGATAGTAGGAAAGTATATCGGGATTTTCTTCTAAAAGTCTTACGGAGGAGATAAGTATATCGTCATAATCAATAAGATTTCTCTCTTTCAAAGCTTTTTGATATTCTTCGTAAAATATTTTAAATTGCTCTATTTTTTTGTCGCCGCAAGCCCCGAAAACTCCCTGACTTATTTTGAAAATAGAAACGGCTCTGTCAAATTCCTCTGTAACGGTTTTATTGAGTTTTAGCTTGTCTGCTATGTTTTTCACTATTTCAACTCTTTGTGTATCGTCGCAAATATCAAAATCTGACGGTAAGCCGAGTCTTTCAAAATTGTTATTTTCTTTTATTATTCTCAATGCCAGCCCGTGAATAGTACTTATATTGGGCAGTTGTGTCGAATTTTTTCTGATATTTTTAATTCTGTCGCGGAAATTTCTTGCCGCACTTTCCATATAAGTCATGACAAATATATTTTCGGGGCATATACCTTTGTTCAGTAATTTTATTATGAGTGCAAGCAAAATGAAAGTTTTTCCGGCTCCGGGGACGGCAGATACCGCTAAATTCCCGCAGGAATATTCCAATACTGCTTTCTGGTCGTCACGGGGAGTTATTTTAAAACTTTTTTCTTCCGATAAATTCTCTTTTTTTTCGTCTATGATTATATAATTTTCTATCCCGCCAAAATTTTCTATTCCGTTAGAATCAAAAAGGCTTGAGTAAGTATTTATTTGCTCGCTTGCACAAAGGGTTAGTTTACGTAACATACGTGCCGTTTTTTCGCGGGAAAGCAGGATATTATCGTTTACGGTATACTCATCTTTTACCCACCCGCGTTGAAAAACCCAGGCGTTATATAGAGGTCCGGTATCGCTTTTTATCCATTCATCCGAAGAAATATCAAGCCAGAATTGGTATTTTGTTTTTATTTTGTTATCAATAATTTTTTGCGGTGTTGCGATAACGAGGTCTTTTTGCCCTATTTCCAGTATAGTATAAGGGTTCTCGGATATAATTGAATTTTCCGTCCGGTTTATTATATCCGTTTCACGACCCGAAAAATTATCTTTGAATATATTTTCAAAATCCTGAAGCTGTTTTACAAAAAAATCAAACTTATTTAAGTCGTTAACATTAATACTTGTTTTGTCCGCCAGTTCATTGAATATGTCGCAGACTTTTTCCGACATTCTGCTTTCGTTGTTTTCGTTGTTTATAACAAACTCAATAAATTTATTGTATTTATTCCGATATTCTTCAAACGGAAAATCTTGCCGTATAAATGTTTTATGTTCTTCAAAGTTTTCAAGAATGTTTTTACAGTATTTAACGGGAATACCTAAAAAATCCGAAAAAACAGGTCGGAGCTCAAACTCCGAAAGATTATTCTTCAAATCGGTATTTAATTTCAATATCGTTAAAACAGCATGAACAAGCTTATTGTCCGTGAGTTTTTCGCTTCCGGAGAGAAAAAGAGGATTAATACTTTTTTTAAGATTTTCTTTCAAAGTGAATTTAAGCATATCGTCTATAACGGGTGTAATTACCGCAATTTCATCAGGATTAACATTTTTTGAGGTCAAAAGATTTATTTCACTTATAACTTTATCAATCATTGATGCTCTTTTTGAGGGTGAGTACATCGTAAATAATTTTAGCTTTTCGGATTTTTGTTCAGAAATATTTTTGTATAAGATATTTGCATCATCCGCCGTTTTGGTTAAGGGATTAAGTTTTACGGCTTTTTCCTTAAAAAGTTCTTCAAATTTCCAGACCGCCGTTTTGTCGGCACTGAGATAACCCGTTCTGCTCGTCCCCAATTTGTCATAAGCAATATAAGCTTCATTAAGCTGTTTTGAAAGATATTCTATAAAATCGTAACATACGGGAGTAATCTCATCTCCGTCATCCAAAAACAGATATTTTATTCTTTTGAAATAATCAGTATTTTTGTATATGCAGTTAAATAAAAGAGTCTGCCTCAAATAATCAAAATCACGTAATAACAATGTTTTTGATAAGAATTTTTTTAAAGCGAGTTTTGCATCCTCTCCGAAGCTTTCTTTCAAAACATTTGAACGCCATTCAATTTCATCATCATTCAAATTATTTTGAACAATAAGCGAATATCTTCTGAAAATTTGATGTAAAAGTGATTTTTTGGAATTATAACCTTTAAATTTTACTTCGTTCAGAATATCGTTTAAAATAAATTGTGAAACCTCCAAACCCGCCAAATTAGGCAGTATTGAAATATTTGTGTTATCGGGATTAAGATTTTCCAAAAACACCCAGTTATCTTGAACCGTATTATATACAAGCGAAAAAAACGAATGAATTTGCGGTTTTTCAAAACAAGCGTTATTCAACAGAGGAACGGCTTTTTCAAAAAATTGATTTTTTTTATTGGAATTTTGCACAATGACGAGAATTTCATTGATATTAACCCCTGAATTAACCAATTCGGCGTACTTTTCAACAAGTATATTTGTTTTGTCGGTTGACAAATCCCCTTCAATAATCAAATTGTTTTCCCCTTTTTCAAAATTGTATCATGAATAATGCAAAAATTTTTTTTGTGTCATTTTGTTAAACTATTGCATTTTTAAAAAACTTGATTTATTATATAAGCGTAAACGGAGATAATGTACACAAAATTGCACGGAGGTAAACAGATGCAAGAATTACAAGAACAAATTGGCTTTTCAGCCGGACAAATTTATGATTACTTATCAAACAACGGAGAAGCAACTTTCTCTAAAATGAAAAAAGAATTAGACCTTAAAGGTAATTTTGCTGACCTTGGTCTTGGCTGGTTGGCAAGAGAAGATAAAGTTGAAATATCTAAAAAAGGTGCAACAGTCAGCGTAAGACTTAAATAGTTTTATAAAAAAATTATCTGAAAAAACACCTCTTATGAGGTGTTTTTTCTTTAATATTAATTTACGACAAGAAACGATTTTAAACTTCTTCCTCCGCCGTCGCCTTTTGTTGAAATTACTTCATATTTATCAAGGTAGTTCATGGAAGTTGAACTTCCGCCGTCGAATGCCATTGCTCTGTCAAGCCCCAAATTTTTTACGTATGCCTGCACATCATACAAATCCATGGGATGTTCATCGGTAAATATAAGAATATGAAGTTCGTCATTTCCTTTTATCCCGATTATTGTACGTGCGGTTTTATGAAGAACCGATGCCGATTCTCTGACAATTTCACCGTCTTTATTTTTTACGATAAAGAATTCTTCTTCCAATTTTAACTGCGGATATACCAAAGGTCCGGCTTGTGCGGAAGTCCTCACAACACATCCGAAATCCACCGGACTCTTGTGAGGAACTATTTCATAATGCAATGTTCTGTTTGCATCACATTCCACTACACGAAATTCGGTTCGGTTTAATATTTTGTCCAAATTTTTGCGTAAAATCGGGTCTGAAGTTAAATTTTCGTTAAATAAAGGGTCTTCAACGGTTAGTCTGTCTGCAACTATGTAAGATATTGTTTTTCCGTTTTGCGGGTCAAAAAATCCCGCATTGACAGTTAATTTTGCTCTTGCTTTGAGGTGTGCTTCGCGATTTGTTATCAAAGCTTCCGATGAAAAGAACTTAACTTTTTTCATGAATGATTTACCTTTAAGCGTGATATGGTAAACCCCGTCATCGAAAGTTATATCAATGGGTGCGGCGAAAGTGGCAGCCCCGAAAAATAAGATTAATCCCGTTAAAATAAATATTTTTTTCATTTATATATCCTTTGATTTGTAAAATGCAAATATTGCACAAGTGAATGCTACAGGCGGAAAGACGGCTGTCAAAAACGGGTGCATGATACCTTTTTCGGCAAGCAAATCAAAGAAAGGTAAAGTTATATAATAAACAAATATACAGCCGATAGCGATTACAAAACCTACCATTCTCTGTTCTCTAGGCTTGCTGAAGCCTAACAATGCCCCCATTATTGCAAGAAGTACACAGACAAAAGGATGGAAAAACCTTTGCAGATACTTGTTCAGCATATACCGGTATTCTTCGTCAAGTCCTTCTTTTTTAAGAAGACTAATGTATTTTCTCAAATCCTTATTTGTAATTTCTCTTTCTTTTTTTGTGGAATAAGTTATTAAAGTATTGGCGGTTTGAGCAATTTCGCCCTGCAATATTTCCATGGAAGGCATTTTATTTATATTTATGAAAATTCCGTCCGAGGAAATCAAGTAATGAGTTATGTCATACAACTCCCATTTGTTGTTTTTCGTAATACCTGTTGAAGCATGGTAAATATTGTTCAACTGATGGACATCGCTGTATTGTTTTGTGGAAAAATCCAGAACAATCACATTCCGCATTTTGCCTGCCTGATATCTTGAAACAATAACGGCATTTATGGGAACTCCGTCTTTGTTTTTTTGAGTATAAATATATTGGGTTGATTGGGTTATTCCTTTTATTGCATCAACTTTATTTACCGAAAACGGTATTAATTTATCGTAAGTAACAAAACATAACACGGTAAATATCAAACTCAAAGCCAGAACAGGGGCAATAATTCTTTGGAATGATAAACCTACTGCTCTGAATATAGTTAATTCCGAATCTTTACTCAACTTATCAAAAGTAAATAAAGTTCCCAAAAGAAGCCCTACGGGAAACGCTTTCCCGAGGATTTTGGGCAGTTCGTAAAATAGTATAAGAATTGCCGTTTTAATACCGTATTCACCTTCAAGTGTTTTTTTTATGGTATTTAAAAGCATTTCGGGGGCTATCCATACAACCGTAAACAACAGTATGGCAACGAGAGAAGTTATCATTACCTGATTAAAAATGTATTTGTCATATATTGTTATACGGGAAAATACTTTCATTACAGAGCAAAATCCTTTCCTAAATAAAATTCTTTTGCGACAGGGTCGTTTGCAACATCACTGCTCTTGCCTTGAATTTTAATTTTTCCGTCGAAGATTACATAAGCTCTGTCGGTAATTGAGAGAGTCGCTTTCGGGTTATGGTCGGTAATCAATACTCCTATACCCTTATCTTTGGATATTTTTCTTATGTTATCCTTAATTTCACCTATTGCAATCGGGTCTATCCCTGCAAAAGGCTCGTCAAGAAGCATAAAATCGGGGCTTGCCGCCAATGCTCTTGCGATTTCTACCCTTCTTCTTTCACCGCCCGAGAGCGATACCGCCGCATAAGACCGGAGTCTTAGTATCCCGAATTCCGATAAAAGTTCTTCCAGCTTACGTTTCTTTTCGTCCTGAGTTAATTTATCGTTCATTTCCAGTACAAGTTTCAAATTGTCCTCAACCGAAAGTTTTCTGAAAATGGAAGCTTCCTGAGGTAAATACCCTATACCTGCTTTTGCCCTTATGTTCATGGGCCATGCGGATATATCCTGACCGTCAAGATAAATATTACCTTTGTTTGGCTTTATTAATCCCACTACCATGTAAAATGTTGTGGTTTTGCCTGCCCCGTTCGGGCCTAAAAGACATACAACTTCACCTTTGTTGACATCAAATGAAACGTCATTAACTACGCTTCTGTCACCGTATATTTTTATAAGGTTTTTTGCTTCAATTCTCATACAATACCCCTTCTCAAGTAATAATATAATAATTGAAAAATTTTTTTTGTGCAATTTTAGCCTGATATATTTGAAAAAAATTAATATAATTAACCTTTATATTGAGTATTATTTGTGATTATTAATAAATTACAAATTACAAGAAATAAATTTACCGTTATAAGTTAAAAATTTTTATTTTTATAAAAACATTAAGATTTGTAAAATATATACGGGATATATGTTTAAGAAATACTATTTTGTGGAATACATGTATTATAAACCATTTTCTTTTTCTTTATTTTCTCCTACACACTAACCTTTTACCTAATATGAAATTGGCCGTTAACCACGACGGCTATTTTTATAAACCTTTATTTCTGCTGGTCATAGTGCAGAAAGGCCGGACCGGTTTACAAACTCCGTTTATATTGTATTCCGGTCTGTGCCGTTGCGTAATTTGCCGAGAATAATTTTTTTATAAATGCATTATTTAGGAATACATTCCTATAATTTCACGTATTTTTTCAATGGTTTTGGCGGCTTCGGTTCTTGCACGTTTTGAGCCTTGACAGATAATGTCTTTCACTTCATCAATGTGAGTTTCGTAGTAAAGTCTTTTTTCGCGTATCTGTGCGAAATGTTCATTAACAACCGCCGCAAGCATACGTTTGCAGTCGGCACAACCCCGTAAACCTTTTTCACATTCACATCTTACGGTATTTATTTGCTCGTCATCGGCAAATATTTCCCAGTATTTGTATGCGACACGGCATTCATCAGGGTGTCCGGGGTCGTCTTTACGCATTCTGGAAGCGTCAGTTACGGCCGTCATTATTTTTTTTGTTGTTGTTTCTTCGGTATCCGAAATTTTAATGTCGTTCCCGTAAGATTTACCCATTTTGTTACCGTCAAGTCCGCATATTAAAGAGCAGTTGTTCAATAACGGTTTTGCCTCATGGAAAAATTCCGTTTTGTATATGTTATTAAAACGTCTTGCAATATCTCTTGTAATTTCAATATGTGCAACCTGATCAATTCCGACGGGGACCGCATCCGCATTAAACATCAATATATCCGAACTCATAAGTACGGGGTAGCCCAGAAGTCCGTAACTGACTTGAGAATTAGCCCCTTCTTTTGTACGAAGGATTTTTGCCATATCTTTTAAAGTCGGGTCACGTTCAACCCAGTTTTGCGGAGTTACCATGGAAAGATATATGTTCAATTCGGCTATTTCAGGCACCAAAGACTGAACATATATTGTTGATATTTCAGGGTCGATACCCGCTGCAAGCCAATCGGTTACAACATCAATAACGTCGGATTTTAAAGTTTCGGTCTTATCGTATTTGGTTGTAAGGGCATGCCAATCTGCCGCAAAGAAGAAACTGTCATATTTTTTTTGAAGTTCAACCCAATTTTGTATTACTCCGAGGTAGTGACCTATATGCAATTTTCCCGTAGGACGCATGCCTGATACAATTCTTTCTTTCATATTTTCCCTTTCTCAATTTTATTATAGCAGTAAAATTTTAATTCTCATAATTTCTTTGATATAATTATTTTGAGAGAAAGGAATATTTATGAAAGCAATAGTATTTGATGAAAAATTAAAACTTGTTAACGATTATGAAAAGCCTGTACCGCAAAAAGGCGAAGCACTGATTAGAGTTACGCTGGCGGGGATTTGTAATACGGATTATGAAATCACAAAAGGTTATATGGGCTATAAAGGTATTCTCGGGCATGAAGCTGTCGGGATTGTGGAAGAAATAAACGGCGGTGACAAATCATTACTCGGAAAACGTGTAGTTTCGGAGATAAGTTACGGTTGTAAGTCCCCTGAATGCCCTTATTGTGCGGAAAAATTATACAGACATTGCCCTGACAGGCATACTCTGGGAATTTGGCGAAAAGACGGCTGTTTTGCGGAATATTTTACCATGCCTGTTGATGTTTTGTTTGAAGTACCCGATAATGTGCCTGATGAACAAGCGGTTTTTGTCGAACCTCTTGCCGCGGCATGCGAAATAACAGAACAACTGCATATTAAGCCGTTCCAAAAAGTTATCGTTCTCGGCGACGGTAAATTGGGACTTATCGCCGCCTTAACTTTGAATGCTCAAAATATTGATGTTACTCTTGTCGGAAAACATCAAAATAAACTTGATATTGCTAAAAAACAAGGATTAAAAACCAAACTTTTACAGGATTTGCAGGTTAAAAAAGAGTGGGATGTTGTTGTCGAAGCTACAGGCTCGATTTCAGGCTTTGAAACTGCTTTGGCTCTTACAAAACCTCGCGGTGTTCTGGTTTTGAAAAGTACCGTTGCGGCATCCAAAGAGTTCAATCTTGCACCCGTTGTTATTGATGAAATTACTGTTCTCGGTTCAAGATGCGGACAATTTGCACCCGCGTTAAGGCTGCTAAAATCACAGAGAATTGACTTTAAACCGCTTATATCAGCCGTTTACGGTGTCGATGACGCGTTAGAAGCTTTTGAAAAAAATAAAGAAAAAGATACGCTCAAAGTTTTGTTAAAGTTTTAAGCTAAAAAAAACTCTTTTAAGAAAGAGTTTTTTTATTTGTTAAGAATATTTTTCACGTAATCAAAATATTCATTGTTTTTATAATCTTTAACAAAATCCGCAAGTTTTTCTTTTGAAATAAATCCCATTCTGTAAGCAACTTCTTCAAGACAAGCAATTTTAATTCCCTGATTTTCTTCAATTGTTTGCACGTACTGGCTTGCTTGCAAAAGTGAATGATGTGTTCCCGTATCAAGCCATGCAAAACCGCGTCCGAGAATTTCAACATTAAGCTCATTATTTTTCAGGTAAATATTATTCAAATCCGTAATTTCAAGCTCCCCTCTTTTTGAAGGTTTCAGTCTTTTGGCATATTCCGTAACTTTACGGTCATAAAAATATAAGCCCGTTACCGCATAATTTGATTTAGGGTGTTGAGGTTTTTCTTCAATTGATACGGCTTTCTGGTTTTCATCAAACTCTACCACTCCAAACCTTTGCGGGTCTTTGACAGGATAACCGAATACTACTGCTCCGCCCCGGTTTTCAATTTTTTCACAAACTCTTTTTAAAGTTCCCGAGAACCCCGGTCCGTAAAATATGTTATCCCCGAGAACGAGTGCCGCATTGTCGTTCCCTATAAATTCTTCTCCCAATATAAATGCCTGTGCAAGTCCGTCAGGTGAAGGTTGTTCTTTATACGAAAATTTTATCCCGAAACGGCTTCCGTCTCCCAAAAGTTTTTTAAAATCAGGCAAGTCCTGCGGAGTGGATATGATTAAAATTTCTTTTATTCCCGCCAGCATTAAAACCGAAATCGGATGATAAATCATCGGTTTGTCATATATAGGTAAAAGCTGTTTTGATACCGCCAATGTGCAGGGATGAAGTCTTGAACCCGTACCGCCGGCTAAAATAATTCCTTTCATCATAACTCCTTTTTTTTTTTAATAATCTTTTGAAAAATTATAATAATAAATAATCAATTTTGCAACACATGGTAACAGTGATTAAATATTTTAAGCAGGGGTTGATAATTATATCTGTAAATTCAATTGATGAATGGACATTATTCTATAACGGATATGATTATTCTCCTTCAATAGTTTCTTTTGGACAAAAAGATAAATATGATATAATAAATAAGGAACTACAAAATAAATTTGAAAGTATATTTCAATTTGCAAAGGATAAAATAGAGAATAATGGCAGATAAAGATGCTTTAGAATTACTGAATACGTTTACAACGGCTTGCAAAATAGCGAAATCAAGGAATATAAAAAGAAAATCGGGATGACAGGATTTGCACGACAAACAAGGCGAAAGAATGAGCCGTAGTTTGACGGGTCGGGAAAGTAGATTTTCAAGGCTGCAAGCCGTAGAAAATCACTTGCGTGGAACCTGCGAAGCAGTTAAGTAAAAAGAATTTCGGGATGACAGGATTTGAACCTGCGACCCCCTCGTCCCAAGCGAGGTACGC
>CANPZB010000022.1 GCA_947588755.1 Candidatus Gastranaerophilales bacterium
CGAATTTTGAAGTTTTAGCATTCACCCCCCCCCGAGTCTGTAAACCCGCTCTATGACTGCGTTTTAGCCGTTTTTCGCTTTTGGGATAATTTTAAAGGGATAAATATTTGTCCCTCGTTTTGTCGTGGAAATTTTTACCATGTCATCCTGAATTTATTTCAGGATCATTGTATAATGACTCTGAACCTTAGTTCTATCATGTCAGCACACTGTCCTGTCATGCTTAACCCTCCCCATGTCATGCTGAACTCGTTTCAGGATCTTAAACATACATTATCTTTGCAAACAGACATTTTGTACAGGTTATGGTGCAGAATGACCCAATCCCATGTCATCCTGAACTTGTTTCAGGATCTTATTTCGTGGCATTGGTTCAGTATCTTAATTGTACGAAAGACCCTGAAATGAATTCAGGGTGGCATGTATAGTTATAGTTTTCAATAAATAGTAATAAATAAAAAAAAGAAAGGAAAAAAACATGAAAGAAAAAATTAAAAACGTAACAATTTTGAAAAAGACTGTGAGACCCGAAAATGGTAAGATGCTGAAACCGTCTTGGATTTGCTCCACGCTCACAGAGTTTCGCAATAGTGGCTTTGCCACAGTATGCTCAATCTGTTCGCTATCCGGACTCGTTACCACTCCGTCCGTCCGCAAATCCGCAGTTCAGGATGACATGTTTGTTCAGAACGACATGGGGTGGTTTAGGCGTAGTCTTGGTGCTTTAGCACCCGATAAGAACTTTTCACCTTTCACTTCTCACTTTTCACGTAAATCCGCCTTCACCCTTGCAGAAGGTGCTACGCAGCGGATTTGCACAAGAACGGAGCGAAGCGAGTTCTTCCAAGTGAGCAAAACCACGCTTTTGCGAACTGTGCATAATCCAAGACACGTAGAGCGGCAACACAACAAACGTAGAACCGCCTTCACTTTAGCAGAGGTTCTTATCACCCTAGGTATCATCGGCGTTGTCGCGGCAATGACTTTGCCGTCTTTAATCGCGAAGCACCAAAAGAAAGTCGTTGAAGCTCGTTTAGCAAAATTCTATTCATCAATAAACCAAGCGGTACAATTGGCGGAAGTTCAATATGGAGATAAAAAATACTGGTATCAGGACTTGAAAGGTGCACAACAATTTGATAAAGAAGGAAACCCTATTGAAGGAAGCTCAGAAGCCCAACAATGGTTTAACAAATATCTGGCTCCAAATTTAAAAATAGTTAAAGAAGAACTTATTAAATCGGATGGACGTTTAAAAATATATTTCTCCGACGGAACAGAGTTGCGTCAAATGAATATTGCTAATACAAGAGATTGGGTTTTCTATGCTTCAGCTAAAGGTAAATGTGATTTTGGCAAATGTGCATTTTATTTTAATTTTATGCCTAATTCAACTAATTATGTTTGGAGATATAATTATAACAAAGGTTTTGAACCTTGGAAATATAATTGGGACGGTAATTATGAAACTTTAAAAACAGGATGTAAATCTAATACATGGTATTGTGCGGCTATAATTCAGTATAACGGGTGGAAAATCCCTGACGATTATCCGATAAAATTTTAACAAAATCTGCAAAGAGGAAAACGGGCTATACCCGCTAGACGATTATACGATTAAATTTTAAATATTACAAAAAATATTTCGGTCTATTTCATTAAAATTTTTAATAATTTGTGATACTGCCGAAATATTTTTGTAAAAATCAGTACTTTCCAACGATGCCATAGCGATAATTTTCCCGATACCTGCCGATTTAGCGGAATTTATACCTGATAAAGCATCCTCCACTACCACGCAGTCACAGGGAGAAAGACACAATTTTTTCGCGGCTTTCAGGTAAATATCAGGAGCGGGTTTCCCAGGAATTGTACCGTCTGAATAAACTATTTTGTCCGTATCAAACCATTTTGCGAGTTTAAATTCTTCTATATAAAAGTCAACATTATCTTTTTCCGACATTGTTGCTATCGTCATGGGAATATTTTTCGCTTTCAAAAAATCAAGAAAATCTTCCGCACCGCAAGCAAGTTTAGTATTTTCACGGTCTTTTCTGCACATTTCACGGTAAACAGACTCTTTTTCATAAGCCAATTTTTTTAACAGTTCAGCCGAAGGCTTTTTACCGATAGCATAAGTTATTATATCTTCGTTTGTCCTGCCGAACATATAATTACGCATTTCTTCATCCGTAAAAGCAGTACCTCTGAGTTTTTTGGAATAAATACGCCATGCGGCATAATGTTTTGCGGAATCAAAAAATAATGTGCCGTTAAAATCAAATATTATACCTTTAAATGTCTCTTTTTCAGAATTCATCTTAATCCTGTTCCGTAAGCTTGTTGTAATATTCAAGATATAATTTGGCATTTTTTTCGTTTTTCAATTTTTTGTACACATAAGCCAAATTGTAATGGAAATCCGCAACGGTATTTTTTAACTGTATGGCTGATAAAAATGCATTTCTCGCTTTTTTTAATTCACCTGTCTTAACATAAGCACAACCGAGGTTATAATAAATATAGGGTGAATTCGGCTCCAAATTCAATGCTTTTTTATATTCTTTAATTGCAAGATTAGGTTTATCTTCGTTTAAATAAATGTTTGCAAGGTTATAATATGCCTTGTAATAATTTTCATCCGCAAGAATTGACTTTTGGTACATAAAAACAGCTTCACTGTTTTTGTTCTCGTCCTGCAAAATATTTCCCATTAAAAGCCAGTCCTGTGCGGTACGATTTTCTTCGGGAATGGTCAACAAAAGTCTGAATGCATTTTTAATATCATTCTGTGCATATAAGACTGTAGCCTGTTTGCTGATGTTTTCAAATTCATTGGGAACGGCGGTTTCAGTTTTAACATTTTTTTTGAAAGCAGCCAATGATGACTGAGGTGTTAGTACCAAAAATGTCAGCATTAAGACAGAAATTATTGTCAGAAACTTTTTCATAGCTTCATTATAAAATAAATAAAATTTTTTTTCCAAAAAAAATTTGACTTAATTTTTAAATAGTGCATTATGTTGTTGATGTCTCTTTTACTGATTTAATATCCGTACTTCTGACTCCTTAGTGCGGATATTTTTTTTTTGAAGAATTAAAAGGCACTTGTAATTGAGATATGTCCCTGTTATAATTTTTTCCGTAAAATAATTAACAGTAATACGGAGATATTATGACACAAAGAACTTTATTATGTATAATGGACGGATGGGGTATAAGCACTTCACACCCCGAATATGATGCTACAAAGCTTGCCGACCCCGTTAATGTTTCAAAATTGGAGCAGGAAGAAAAATTTATAAAGATACATGCCGACGGTGAATATGTTGGTTTGCCTAAAGGTCAAATGGGAAACAGTGAAGTAGGACATCTTAACCTCGGTGCAGGCAGAATTGTTTATCAGGAATTGTCTAAAATAAACAATTCCATTAAAAGCGGCGAGTTTTTCAAGAAAAAAGCATTTATTGATGCCGTTGAACACGTAAAAAAATACAATTCTTCACTCCATTTATACGGGTTAGCTTCTGACGGCGGTGTACATTCCGCTTTGGAGCATATACTTTCGTTAATAAAACTTGCCGCCAATAACGGATTAAAAAAAGTTTATGTACACACTTTTCTTGACGGTCGTGACACTCCTCCTCAAAGTGCAATGACTTTTGTTCAACCTATTGAGGATGAATTGAAGAAATACGGTTTGCCGCCTATAGCAACCGTTTGCGGAAGATTTTATGCAATGGACAGAGACAACCGCTGGGATAGAGTTGAAAAAGCTTACAATGCTCTGTTATTCGGCGACGGTGAACATGCCGGTTCCGCAAAAGAAGCTATTGAAAATTCCTATGCAAAAGGCGACAATGACGAATTTGTACTTCCGACAATAATCGGAAACGATGATACAAGAATTAATGATAACGATGCAATAATTTTCTGGAATTTCCGTCCTGACAGAGCCAGAGAAATATCAAAAGCAATTAATTTTTCCGACTTTTCGGGATTTAACAGAAAAGGTGTAAGAAAAAATATATTCTATGCCACAATGACCGAATACGATGAAACATTCAGTTTTCCGGTTGCCTTCGGCAAGGAAAAAATGCAAAATATTCTCGGAGATGTGCTTGAAGAAAACGGCATAAAACAATTCAGGACGGCAGAAACCGAAAAGTACGCTCATGTAACATTCTTCTTTAACGGCGGAATTGAAGAACCCCAAAAACACGAAACAAGGGTTCTCGTACCTTCCCCAAAAGTAGCTACATACGATTTGCAGCCTGAAATGAGTGCCGAAAAGGTTTGCGAAGAAGTACTCAAAGCGATTAAAAATCCCGAATACGGTTTTATCCTTGTGAATTTTGCAAATCCTGATATGGTAGGACATACGGGTGTTTTAGAAGCCGCAGTCAAAGCAGATAAAGTTGTTGACGAATGTGTGGGAAAAATCGCAAAAGCCTGCAAAGAAAATGATATTATTATGCTTCTCACGGCAGACCACGGTAATTCCGAAGTCATGGTTAACTATGAAACAGGTAAACCGATGACTGCACATACCACAAATCAAGTTCCTTTCGTGCTGATTAATGCCCCCGAAGATGTTCAACTTAAAGAAACAGGTGCTTTATGCAATATTGCACCGACTATTCTTGATTTGATGGGAATTCCGAAACCGAAAGAAATGGATTGTGAGTCTTTGATAAAATAAATATCGGAAAGGATTTATGGAAAAATACAATTTGGATATAGATTTTTCATTCAAAAAAAATAATATAGATGAACTGTTTTTTAATCTTTCGGAAAATCCTGAAGGCTTCAAAAACAAAGATTTCAGATACACTTTGAGTTTGATATATCAAACCGTGGAAGATGAATTTGAAGGTGTTTTTGCGAGTCCTTACTTACCTTCAAAAAACACTAATTTTTATTTAATGAATGATAATAACAATATTGCATTTTTCGTAACTCCGACTAACAATTTTGATTATTATCTGAGAGCAAAGGGGTCACTTTTCCGCTTTAAATCACAGATTATAAATGATGAAATAGGATATTCGCTTAACCCCGATTTAATTTTGGATTATTTCAGCGGTCTCGGAAATATAACCGATACGGATGCTTTGACTCCGACTTTTATATATGTCAACAAACTTACCTATTTTGTTTTAAAACTAATCGAAAAACTTTATTTTATACCGACGGTAAAAGTTCGCGGTCAAATGTTCAGAATAGTTTATGAGCCGATTATAAATTCACCCCAGATAGCACATATAATAAATTGTCTGGATGAAAACATGCCTGAAAGTATGTTTATCAAAGGCAAAAGACCCGATAATTTTGTGAAAGACTTTATATACAATTATTTGAATTACACTCTGTATAAATTTCTTTCCATAAAATCACATAAATTTAAAGACGTGAAATCAGGCACTTTAATGGTGAAAGATCAGGACCAAAGAACCGTTTTGAAAGGCATGAATATAGCCGAAAACATTTCGGAATGGTTTGATGAGCTTTATCTCGGCAAATATGATGTTATCCCGTTCTTTAAAATTGACAGACTTGAAGATGAATTATTCAGGTTAAAAGTTTATATCAAAAACCGCAAAACAGGTGAAAATGTTCTGATTGATAAACTTTATACCGACGAAGAAGTATTTGATGCCAATTCTGCCGATATAGCCAGAATAGTAGAAAAACAGTTGAACTATGCTTCAAGATATATGCCCGAATTGGAAACTTTGTTTGAGGATGAAGAAAAACTTTCACTTGATTTGAATTTGAATGAAGTATATAAAATTATTACTCAAACGGCTTACTATTTGCAGAAAGCACAAATTGAGGTTATACTGCCGGATGAACTGGTTAATATTGTTGTTCCCAGAGCTTCAATTAATGCAAAAGTTAAAGCTTCCCGCTCAAAAGACCTTAAAGATATATTCAATAATAATTCGTATACCAATATTTTACTTGATGATATTCTTGATTTTTCATACGAAGTTGCTATCGGCAATGAAAAATTAACGGTTGAAGAATTTAATAAACTTGCACAAGGACAAAACGGACTTATAAAATACAAAAATAAATATGTCCTTATCGACAAAGAAGATACTAAAAAAATATTTGAACAGGTTGCCAAAGCTAACTTCAAATCAATGTCACGAATGGAACTTTTGCATGCGGCAATGTCAGGACAAATTAAACAGTATGATTTTGACTATGATGCGGCATTCGCAAAAGTTATTCAGGATTTTAACAAACCTGTAACCGTAACTCCGCCCGCTCTTTTACGAGGGCAATTAAGACCTTATCAGGAAACAGGTTTAAAATGGTTGTGGACAAATGTCTCTAAAGGCTTCGGAGCTTGTATGGCTGATGATATGGGACTTGGTAAAACCATTCAGGTTATAAGTCTTATTTTGAAAATGAAAGAAGAAAAGAAACTTGATAAACCTGTTCTCGTTGTATGCCCCACTACACTTATGGGTAACTGGATGAAAGAATTGCAGCTTTTTGCCCCGTCGCTTGATGCGGTTATTTACCACGGTGCCGAAAGACATTTGGACGTCAAACACGATGTTATTCTTACCACTTATGCGATTATGAGAATAGATATTGAGGAACTTAAAAAACATGAATGGGGAATGATTATTGTTGACGAAGCACAAAACATTAAAAACCCCGATACTGCACAAACCATTGCGGTTAAGTTACTCAAATCGGACATAAAAATTGCTATGACCGGTACACCTGTTGAAAACAGACTGACCGAACTGTGGAGTATTTTTGATTTTATCAACCACGGTTATCTGGGAACACTGAGAGAGTTCCAAAAAAGTTATGCAATTCCCATTGAAAGGTTTAAAGAAAATTCACGTGCGGTTAAGCTGAAAATGTCAGTATCTCCGTTTGTATTAAGACGTTTAAAAACCGACAAAAATGTTATTACCGATTTACCTGAAAAAATGGTTATTAATGATTACTGTTATCTGTCTAAACCGCAAGCCGTATTATACGAAAAAACGCTGAATGAAATGATGGACAAAATCGCAGGCTATACAGGCATAAACAGACGCGGAAATATATTCAAACTTATAACCGCATTAAAACAAATATGCAACCATCCTTATCAGTTCTTAAAAGGCGGAGAAATGAGCCGTGAATTGTCAGGTAAACTTGATAAATGTATTTCAACCATTCAAAATATTCTCGACAACGGAGAAAAAACATTAATCTTTACACAATACAAAGAAATGGGTGAAATACTCTGCAAAGTTATAGGCGATGAATGCAATACACAACCGCTGTTTTTCCATGGTTCATTAACCGTACCGCAGCGTGAAACTTTAATTAACAGTTTCCAAAACGACGATGATGTAAAAATAATGATACTATCACTAAAAGCGGGCGGAACGGGATTAAACCTTACAAGTGCCACAAATGTCATACACTACGATTTGTGGTGGAATCCTGCAGTTGAAGAACAGGCAACGGACAGAACATATCGTATCGGGCAAGATAAAAACGTACAGGTTCACCGAATGATAACACTCGGAACATTTGAAGAAAAAATCGACGAAATGCTCAAAGCCAAAAAAGAACTTGCTGATATGGCAGTTTATGAAGGTGAAAAAATTATTACGGAACTCTCCGATGAAGAAATTTACCAAATTTTTACACTTTCGGGTTAAAAAGATTTTCCGCTAAGGTGAAATTGAAGCCTGAATACGTTCTTTTATTGCACCGACAGGTTCATAATACGGTGAAACCGTCATTATTTTTGCGGCAATGTCAGGATAATAATATATGAATTTCAATTCATTTTTCGTCAAAGGCTGCTGGGTATGAACATTTGCATATCTGACAAGTTCAAGAATGTTCCTTGCTTCATGCTCATCTTTAAATTCTATTTCAAGCTTGTTATAAACATTTCTGAAACCTTTAATCCCGCCGTATTCACCCGTTGTAATCATACGTCCCGTTTCTATAATTTCAGGCTCGCCTCTGCCGAGTTCTTCATAATCGTAAAGTTCATAATTACGTCTGTCTTTTAAAGCCCCGTCCGCATGAATACCCGATTCGTGAGCAAAAGCATTGTCACCGACCGCAGGCTGGTTTTTGGGAATAGGTACACCGAAAGCATAAGCGGTATATTTTGCTAACTGCCATGTCTTACTTAAATCAATATTTTCATCAATTTGATATTTATTTTTAAAACCCGCAGATTTTAAGATAGCCAGCAAACATGATACCAAATCAGCATTTCCCGCACGTTCGCCCATACCGTTAATTGCGGTATTAATATACGCATCCACACCGGCATCAACAGCACCTTTTGCACCCATGACCGAACAGGCAACAGCCATGCCAAGGTCATTGTGATAATGAACTTCAACGGGCATTTGAGTTTCTTTCGCTATTCTGTATATTCTGTCATAAGAAGTTTTCGGGTCCTCATATCCGAGAGTATCACAGTACCTAAATCTGTCTGCCCCCGCCTTTTTAGCTTCTTTTGCATATTTAATAAGAAATTCAATATCACTTCTGGAAGCATCTTCGGCATTAACCCCTATAATTTCAGCCCCTTTCGAAACCGCACATTCTATAGCTTCACAGGTCATATTTAAAATATCTTTAAGCGTTTTTTTGCCCTGATACTTACCGTTTGTCATTTGTTCCGATGTTGACTGAGATAAATTAATGTATTTTAAATCGGGAACATTATTAAACGACTCCTCGACATCGCTCTTTATGGCTCTCGTCCAACCCGAAAGTTTTGTAACTTTAATCGCACCGCGTTTTACAAGTTCTAAATTACCGTTAAGATAATTTATTTCGTGTTTTGTTGCGGGAAAACCGAATTCTGACTGAGTTATACCCATGTCATTGAGCATTATGTTTATAATTGTTTTTTGTAATTTTGCAAGTCCCAGTCTTGACGTTTGAACACCGTCTCTGTTTGTTACATCCACAAAATATATCTTGTTTGAACTCATTTTTACTCCTTAAATAAATACAGGCACATTATTATTTTATTATAAAATAACTTGCATTTTGTCAATAAATTATTTACAATGTCAGTATGAAACATTTTTATGATTTCTGTCAAGTTTCAATTAATAATAAAGTATGACAATAACAAAAAAACTGGAAAAGAAAATTAATAAAGAATATAAAACCGGCAATGTAAAAAGTGCTATCGAACTTTGCCAAATCGGTTTGCAGGATGACCCTACAAATGCGGATTTACATGTAAGACTCGGCGACTTATATCTTGCATGGCATCTTGATATTCACAATTCATGCCAATATATTGACGAAGCAATAACGGAATATCAGAGAGCTTTGGAATCATACATTGATTCGGCGGAACTGTATTTTAAAATAGGTCAGGCACAGTTTTTTAAAGGTGATTTGGATAAAGCCATAAATTATCTTGATATGTCCGTTTCTAAAAATCCTAAATTGTCAAAGGCATATTATCTCTTGGCGGAAACTTATACAAAAAGAGCAAGATTTCTTGAAGCTTCAATGAATGCAAAAAATGCCGTTAAAACAGCACCTTTCAGAAACTCATGTGCACATTTTCTTTTATCGGAATTGTACAGAATTTCTTCTCTCAGGAATTTTAAAAATTATTTCATGTCGAAGTTTGAATTTGTTTTGTCCGTGTTAACATTGCCGTTTGATAAAATTGCAGTCGGAAACGTAATCAGGACTTTATCTTATCTTCAATTTTTCCCCGTACTTATTAAAGGGTTTTATGAAGTAAAAACCCGCGGACTTTCAAGGGCAATAGAAACTTATGCTTCCGCCATCGAAAAAGCACCGGGATTTGTTCCTTTGTATTGTCTTTTGGGAGATGTATACAGGAATTTGGGACAGTTTGATGATGCAGTAACCGAATATAAAATGGCAATATGGCTTGACAGTCTTAATATTCCCGCATACAGAAGCCTGTGTCTTGCATACGAGGAGCAGGGGGATTATGACAGTGCTATTGAGGTTTACGAAAAACTTATAAAAATAATGCCCAATATGCCTGATGTTCATTCAAATTTGGCAAATATATTGTATGTAAAAGGCGATATAGAAAATGCAATCTCACACTTTCAAACAGCCGTTACACTAAATCCCAAAAAACAATGGACAAGCATAATTAACCAAACTCTGGGATTTGTTTATCAGGAAGGAAAGCAGGATTTGAATGCCGCAATAAGTTCTTACCAGAGTGCCTATTTACTTACACCTAACGATATTGACATATACATAAATCTCGGTAGTGCATTTTATGACAAGGAAGATATTGATAATGCCTTAACCGTTTATCGCAACGCCTTAAACCTTGAGCCTGAAAATGCACAAATACATTGCAATCTGGGGTTCTTATTCTGGGGAAAAGGGGACATTGATGAAGCTTTAAAGGAATATGAACTCGCTATCCGGTATAAACATGACTACGATATAGCTTACAATAATATGGGAGTAATTTATCTTGACGATTTGGGACGTGTAAAACAGGCTATAGATTTATTCAAAAAGTCAGTTGAATATAATCCTAATTACGCACTTGCACATTTTAATCTTGCACGTGCCATTGCAATAACAGGTGATAAAATTGAAGCCGCAAAACTTTACCAGATTGCACAGGATATAAATAAGGTTACGAATGAAATAGACCCTCAGGAAATATTAGATAAAATTAACAGCCTGTTTAATTAGTTCGTTTGTGAGGTTTTGTAAGTTCAAAACTGTTTTCTATCATCTGTTTTAAAACATCTTTGTCAGCTACAGCTACATCAACAGTGTTCCAGTGGACTTTGTTCATATGCCATGCAGGTTTTACATAAGGATATTCGTCCCTTAATACTGCCGCATCCCACGGGTTGCATTTTAAATTAACATACAATTTTTTATTCAAATAAAAAATCAAAGCGAACCACTTGTTATTGCTTTTATGCCTGATGACCGCCATTTCGGGATAATCCTTGAAAGGGTAGGTTTCAGCGGAATCTTCATTTGCCAAACAATATTTTAAAAGTTCTTTTTTGTCCATAGAAGAATTTTATTGTCAAAATATCTTGCTGTCAATTTAAAAAATCACTAAGCTTCGCAGGCTTCTTCATGAATAAATTGTATCGGTAATACAATTACAAAAGTTGAACCTGCACCGGGCTGCGAATGAACAAGTACTTTTCCGCCATGATATTTTTCAACTGTCTGTTTCACCAAATGCAGTCCTAATCCCGTACCTTTAACCGTATGTGTATTATTTTCCACCCTGTAAAATCTGTCAAATATTTTTTCCTGATATTCTTCGGCAATACCGCACCCTTCATCGGTAACGCTTATTTCTATATTTTCTTCCGATTTTCTCAGTTCCACTTTAATTTTACCGTTTTCGGGCGAATATTTAATCGCATTTGACAAAAGATTTGTTAAAGCACGTTCAATACCGTCAAAATTAAACAAAAATTCGGGAATATTTTCCTCCTTGCTTACCGAAATTGTCAAATTATGATTTTTGGTGAGAGCCTGAACACTTTCGACGCAAGTATCAACTAGTTCGTAAATACTGTTCATAGCCTTTTCCATTTGTGCATTCGCTTCCATTCTTGAAAAATCCAGAATATCATTAACCATACCGTTAAGTCTTATAATTTCCTGATTAATTGTCCCGATAAATTCTTTTTGGGTTTCATAATCAAATTCATTGCCTAAATTGTAGAGAGTATCAATGTAACTTCTCAAAACCGTAACGGGAGTCCTTAATTCATGCGAAACATTCGAGATAAATGTTGAACGCATCTTATCCATTTCGGCTTCTTTGGTCATATCAATAAGTACAATTATATAACCTACGTAGTCCTTATTTCTGGTAAACATTGGAGATATTACGGATTTTATGACACGTTTTTCAGCCTGAATAGTAAATTCTAACGGTTTATTTTCCATAACTTCAAGCGGAGTGTCTTTAAATTCTTCAATTTTGTCCTCAAAACAAAATCTTCCTTCGCTATCCGCATAATGCTGAATTTTGGTATTAATAAAACTGTTATCTTCAATTCCCAAAAGTTTTTGTGCATGATTATTTATCATAACGACATTATCGTTATTGTCACAAACGACAACGCCGTTAGCAATGCTCATCAAAACAGCTTCCAGTTTATTGCGTTCCAGAGTAAGCTGTTCTATATTTTGTTCTTCGTAAATATGAAGCTTGGCAGACATATTATTAAATGAATTAAACAGTTCCTGAACTTCGCGGCTGACTTCTTTACCTTTAATCGTGTAACCGAATTCGCCCGAGGATATCTTATGTACACCGTCATGAAGTATTCTCAGTTCGCGGGTTATCAGGTAAGTATTAATCAGAATTACAAAAGCAAAAACAATCCATGCAACAGTGAACACAAACAACAAAGAAGCCCTTGTTGTTGCGGAAATTTGGTTTATTATATTGCCCGATAAACCGACTGTCACCGCTCCCGCTTGTTTTTCACTCCCGTCAGCCAGACGAATTGACATTGGAGAGCTCACAGTAACGGTCGTTTTATCATTTTTCGAATTTGTATTATTTTTGCCCGAATATATTACATTGCCTTCCTTATCTCTAAATTCAATTAATACAATATCGCTGTGGCTTTTCAGTATTGATTCGGAATGCTTTTTAAGGATTTCGCTAATCTGGTTATCGGGAATATTACGTATAATTTCAACACTTTCAATAGCCAGAGCTTTGGAAATAACCTTACCGAAATTTTGATAGCCTTCATTGAGCCTTTTTTGTATGTTAAATATAGCGAAAACCGCAATAGCAACAATTAAAAAAGTACTGAGTATAAGTCCGAATATTATCAAACGATTCTGTGTTGTCAAACTGTTTTGTTCGTTGTTCATAGTTAAAATTATACCATTCAAATTAATTGCAGGCAAGCTATATTCAAAACAAAAAGAGCCGAATAAATTCGGCTCTTTTTAAAATAAATATTACCTGCACGGATTATAATTTTGAAGCTACCATCAAAGTAGTTTCTGCCAAACGGGTTGAATAACCCATTTCGTTATCGTACCAGGAAATAATTTTAACCATATTTTTGCCCATAACTCTTGTTAATAAAGCATCAACGGTTGATGATTGAGATGAACCGATATAGTCGGAAGATACCAAGGGTTCTTCGGTGTAGCAAAGAACATGACCGTCGGCACCTGCTTTTAATGCGGCATTAACTTCTTCAACCGTAACGTCTTTTTCAACTTCAAATACAACGTCAACAAGAGATACATCCGGAGTAGGAACTCTCATTGCAAAACCGTCCAATTTACCCTTTAATTCAGGGATAACGAGTGCAACCGCTTTAGCTGCACCTGTTTTGGTCGGAACAATATTCAAAGCACCTGCTCTTGCACGACGGGGGTCTTTGTGACCTGCGTCCAAAATTCTCTGGTCACCGGTGTATGAGTGAACTGTTGTCATCAAACCTTTTACGATACCGAATTTTTCTTTGATAACTTTTGCAACGGGTGCAAGACAGTTTGTTGTACAAGAAGCCATAGAAATTACGTTGTGTTTTGCAGGGTCATACATATTATCGTTAACACCCAATACAATAGTAATATCTTCGTTTGTAGCCGGAGCTGAGATGATAACTTTTTTAGCACCGGCAGTGATGTGAGCTTTTGCTTTTTCGGCATCTGTAAAGAATCCTGTTGATTCAATAACTACTTCAACACCCAAATCTTTCCAGGGAAGATTTGCGGGATCTTTTTCCGAGAAAAATTTAATTTTTTTACCGTTTACGATAATACCTTCATCGTAAGCTTCTACTTCGCCGCAGAATTGACCCATAACAGAGTCATATTTAAAAATTCTTGCTGCATCTTCCGGTTTCAAGCCGGGGTCATTAATTGCCACATAATTAATTTTGTCAAAAATGCCTTGTTTAATAGCGGCTCTCAATGTGTTTCTTCCGATTCTTCCGAATCCGTTAATTGCTACGTTTACCATAAATTTTTACTCCCTTTCTTGTGTAAAACTTTAACATGACTTTTATAGCATTAACAAAAAAACTAATCAAGTAAATTATAACAGTAAATTGTTAAAAAATAATTAAAAATTTAACTTAAAGACTTCAGGCACTCACAAATTTTCGATAATGCATCATATTCTGCAAGTGAAAGTATTTTTTGCTTTACGGCATTAAATTTTTCGGGATTTTCAATTAACGACAATACCGAATTTAGTAATAATTGAGGTGATATATCTTTATCTTGAATTAATAATGCACCCGTCAAAGAAACAATGTTTTCCGCATTTATTTGTTGATGATTGGCAGCGGCATGCGGATACGGTACAAAGACAGGAACAACTCCCGCCGCACAAAGTTCGGATATACTCAGTGACCCCGAACGGGTTACTGCGATGTCGGAAGCCTTCATAACCGATACCATATCGTTAAAATAAGGTCTTACGATAATATTTTCATCTTCAAAATATTCGGGGTATATTTTTTGAAGTTTTTCGATTACGCTGTCAAAGTTCTTTGCACCTGTTTGAAAAATTACCTGAACATTTTTTTCAGAAAGTTTTTTTAATATTTCAACCGCAGCATTATTGATTGATACCGAGCCTTGAGAACCTCCCGTTATGCAAACAGTCATTTTGTCTTTTAGTCCGAGATTATTTCTTGCTTCTTCTTTGGAAAGCGTTTTAAACTCTCCTCTTATTGGATTACCGTAAACAAAACTTTCTTTTTTATTAACCTTAATTTTAGCACTTTCAAATGCAAAATTAACGTATTTTGCACCTTTGGCAAATTTTCTCGTGACAAGTCCGGGGTAAGAATCACAGTCATGAAGCATATATGGAACATGTTTTATTTTTAATAATTCCAAAATATTACATGCTATGATAATCGGGGCAGACACATAACCGCCTGTGCCGAAAACCGCATCAGGTTTGTATTTATAAATATATCTTATTGATTTTACGGTCGCAATTAAGAGTTGAAAAAACCACCTGAATAAGTCTATTCCGAATTTTCTCGGCATACCTGAAATTTTGACATCCAAAAACGGTAAATCTTTATTTGTAACTAATCCGTATTCCATATTTTTAGAATTGCCGATATAATATACCTTCGGTTTATTTTCGGATTTTACCAGTTCTTGTGCGACCGCAAGAGCAGGATAAATATGTCCTCCCGTACCTCCGCCTGTTACAAAATATATACTGTTTTCGGCAGATTTAGACATTTACCTGACTCCTTATTTTTTTAATTCTTTTTTTAGATATGTTTAACAGTATTCCGACCATAATTAAAGAAACTATCAAAGACGAACCGCCGTAACTGATAAATGGCAGGGGAACACCCGTAGTCGGCAAAAACGAACTTGCCACACTCATATTCATGAACGCTTGAAATCCTATAGAGAAAGTAATTCCCACCGCCAAAAGTTTTCCGTAAATATCGGGACATCTCGCGGCAATAAGTAAACCGCGATGTATAAATGTGAAAAATAATCCTATTATCAAAATACAGCCCGCCAAACCGAGTTCTTCCGCAATAACCGCAAAAATAAAGTCTGTATGGCATTCCGGCAAATAAGCAAGTTTTTGAATTGAAGCACCGTATCCCACCCCGCTTAAACCGCCTGATGCAAATGCTATCAAAGACTGAATTATATTGTAACCCGCACCCAACGGATCCAATTCGGGATGCCGCCATGTTTTTAAACGCTGCAGCTGATACGGTTTAATAATTGTTGCTGCCGCAACGACCACCGTTGTAATCACCGTTCCCAGAAATGCCAAAAACAGTTTCATTGAACCGCCTGCCGTAAGGTACATGACAATTGTAGTCGCACCGAGAAGGATTACCATACTTAAATTCGGCTGAATAAATATTAATCCTGCCATAACAATTATGGGGATAAAGGCTTTTGTCCACTTATCCTGAGAAAAAAGTGATGCATCATTTTTAAATGCACTTGCAAGAAGCATAACAACGGCAGGTTTTGCAAACTCTGACGGTTGAAGCTGAAATCCCGCAATATTAATCCATCTTTTAGCACCGTTTACCACAACGCCCAGAGGAGTAAAATCCACCAGAAATAACGATGCAACAATAGCGAGCATAACAAAAACATTCCAGTTTGCCAGCTTTTTATAATCGTAATTCATAAAAAACTTCATTGCGATAAAACCGACCACAAAGCAAACCAGTTGTTTAAAAAGAAATTGTGCGGGATTTCCGCCTTCATCAAGGCATTTCGGAGCAGTTGCCGAGAAAATTGCCAGAAAACCTATTATTACCAGAAAAGCCACCACAATTAACAGTGTTTTATCGGGTGCTGATATAATAATACTGTGAATTGGCTGATTACCGTATATCGAACCGTTTCTTATATTTCTGTCTTTATACATTCTGTCCGGCACAGGTCCTTGATAAGACATATTCCTTAAATACCTTTCCTCTTTCTTCATAACCGCTATACATGTCAAAACTTGCACAAGCCGGAGACAACAAAACAACGTCCGGCTTCATGGAAATTGACTTTTCTATCGCGGCTTCCATAGTATTTTCTCTGACCGTTGAGTTAAATCCGTTTTTTTTGAGTTCATTTTCGAACCTGTCAGCGGCTTCTCCTATTAAAACAACAGTATTTATGTGTTTCAAACAAGCTTGAGCAAATTCCGTTAAATCCGTATTTTTATCACGTCCGCCCGCAATTAATACAACATTTTCGTTTTCAAAAGAACGTATTGCAACCAGAGAAGCCTCTGGATTTGTGGCTTTTGAATCGTTATAAAACGAAATTCCGTCAAATTCCGCAAATTTTTCAAGTCTGTGTTCGGGAACCTTAAACGACATTATTGCATTTTTAATTTGTTCATTCTCCACACCGACCAATTTTGCACAAATAACCGCACACATAACATTCTGATAATTATGATTTCCTATCAACGGGCATTCGTCAATTCCGATAATTTTTTCTTCTTTTCCGTCCCTTTTAAAACATATCGTATTATCTTTTATATAACAACAGTTATCCGAATTTTCACTGTCAAACAAAAATACTTTTCCGCCGCATTCTTTTGAAAAATCAAGAAGTTTCTTATCGCGTGCATTTAAGATTGAAAACGCAGGTGCCTGCGGGCATTTAAAAATTCTTGCTTTGTCGTTAAAATAGTTTTCCTGACCGTTATGCCAATCAATATGGTCAGGTGTAAAATTAGTAAATACGGATATTTCAGGCACAAAAGAAGGGCTGTAATGCAATTGGAATGAACTGCATTCACAGACAAAATAATCCGCATCCTCATCCAGCAAGTCACATGGCGGTTTACCGTAGTTACCGCAAGGAAAAGCTTTATAACGGCTGTTTAGAATATGTGCGGTAAGTGCAGTTGTTGTGGTTTTCCCGTTTGTACCCGTAATTGCAATAAAAGGTTTAACGGTCTGCGAATATGCAAGTTCAATTTCCGAAATAACTCTGACATTAGCATTTTTCAACCTTTGCATAATTTCACTTGACGGAGGAATACCCGGACTTGTAACCGCAACATAAGCATCATTTATAAATTCATCGGAATGACCGCCCGTTTCAACTTTTATGCCAAGCTTTTCCAATTGTGAAATTTTTTCATAATCTTCAGGTTTTGGCTGTCTTGATTCGCTCAGGTATACCGATGCTCCCGATTTATTAAGATATTTAGCTGCCGAAATTCCGCTTTTTGAAAGCCCCAGAACCAAAACTTTTTTATCATTATATTTTAATAATCTCATCTAGATTACTCCTTTTATATTTAATACAACGGCAGCCAGAGCCAAAACGGCAGACACAAGTGCAAAAACCGTAACAATTTTCTTTTCACTCCAATTGCACTTTTCAAAATGGTGATGAATGGGCGACATCTTAAAAACTCTTTTTCCCGTAGTTTTAAAGCTTGTGACCTGTATTATAACAGACAGAGCTTCAATAACATAAATACCGCCCAAAATTGCCAAAAGTATTTCAAATTTACCTATAACCGCGAGTGTTCCCAGAAGTCCGCCCAGAGCAAGAGAGCCTGTATCTCCCATAAAAACTTCCGCTTTCGGTTTGTTATACTTCAAAAATCCTAACAAAGCACCCGCTGCGGCAGATGATATTATTGCGGCTTCGGGATGTCCGTTAAAAATTAATATTACCGAACAAGCAATAAAGGCAAATAATCCCGTGGCAGAAGCCAAACCGTCAAGTCCGTCGGTAAGATTATAAGCGTTAGAAGCACCAATGATTATAAATACCGCAAAAAAAGGATATAAAAAACCTAAAGGTATTATTAAATGCCCCAAATATATATTTGCCCAAGAAGAAGAAGTCATCATGACATATAAAACAGGAAGAAGCGCTATTGCAATTTGCCGTAAAAGCTTACCACGAGCAGAAAGCCCGTCATTAACCTTTCCTTTGTATTTTAAATAATCGTCCTGAAAGCCGGCAAAAGCAAAGAATAAAAATGTTAAAAGAATGATAAATGCCTTTGTATCAAGTCTTTGTGCCAGAGCAAGTACTATTATTGAAGCAATTATTATTGCACATATAATAAATACACCACCCGTTGTCGGAGTACCCTGTTTTTGTGCGTGAGTATCGGGAGCACAATCCTTAACATACTGTACTATCATTTTTTTTCTTAAAAAATCTATGTAAGGAACTCCGAAAAGCAAACATAAAATCATTCCGAGTAAAAATGCAACAGCAAGCATTATCATCGTTATTTCCCTCTTTTAATTAAATCTTTTATTTCTTCAAACTTCATTGAACGTGAAGCCTTTAAGAATATTGTATTACCCGTATCAAGATTATCAAGAATGTAAAGAGCGGCAGCATCATTATTTTCAAAGTGATGAGTCTCAATACCGTATGCGGCAACTGTTTCAGATATGACGCGGGATAAATTCCCGACGGTAATAATTTTAACATTTTTGATATTTAAAACATTTTTTTCTGATAAACTTTTTATTTTTTCAGACAAAAACTCCCCTACCTGTGCATGTAACTTAATTTCATCATCACCTAATTCACCCATATCGCCCAGAACGGCAACGGGATTTTTATAAAGTTCCAAAAATGTTGACACTGCGGCTTTCATGGAGTCGGGATTTGCGTTGTAGCTGTCATTTATAACTCTGTAGCCCGAAATATCTTCAATTTCCCAGCGTTTTTCGATAGGTTTGTATGCCGAAAGTCCTTTTTTAATGTCCTCATAATCTATATCAAGCGTAAATCCCGTTTCAATAGCGGCAATAGAATTTTCTATATTATATTCGCCTTCAACATTAAGTTCATATTCTTTGCCTTTATATAAAAATTTTGAATATGAAGCGTGTTTTTCAATAATTTCAACATCTTTTAGCGAGTAAAACAACTTTTTGCCGTTAAACAAAGCGAACTTTCTTATACGCGGATTGTCCTGCGAAATAAGAATACCGTCACTTTTCAACCCTTTGACAATTTCGCTTTTCGCTTTTGCAATATTGTCCAAACTTCCCAGCCGTCCGATATGAGCACATCCCGCATTTGTAATTACGGCTATATCAGGCCTTGCATAACTTGACAAAATCTCAATTTCGCCCAAAGCACGCATTCCCGCCTCTACAATTAAAACTTGTGTATTCTCGGGCATCGACAAAATCGTCTGACATAAGCCAACTTCGTTATTGTGATTTGAGAAAGTTTTGTGAGTCTTATATTTTTGAGAAACAACGGAATAAATCATTTCCTTAGTGGTGGTTTTCCCGCAACTTCCCGTAACGGCAACGGTTTTGGGGTTATATTTATCTCTCGCGTAACCCGCTATTGATAAATATGATTTTAAAGTGTCATTCGTCTTTAAAATTAAGTCTGCATTCTCGGGATAAACATCCTTTGTTACGAAACATCCCGAAGCACCCTTTTTTACGGCATCTTCACAAAAATTTTCACCGTCAAAATTAGCACCCTTCAAAGGCAGATAAATATCGCCTTTTTGTATGGTTCTGGTATCGGTAGACAAAGAAAATTTTGTATCTTTATCAGTTAAATTTTTTACACAGCAAGCGTCAGACGCTTTTATAATTTCGTTTGCTCCAAATCTCATAACACTATAATTTTACAGCAAAAAAATATACGTTACATAAAGTTAATAAAATTTAATACTACTTGACAAGCCGATATCAGCGTAAGATAATACATATACGTATTAGTATGCAGTAACTCGTTGACAAATTCCCCCAAACGGTTTATAAACCGCAAATCAGAACAGATTACGATTTATTGTCAGGCCGATATAACGGGGAATACGATACCCTAAAGAAAGGAAAAATGATTATGTACGCAATAGTAGAAACAGGCGGAAAACAGTATCAGGTTGAAGAAGGACGTTATCTTGACATTGAATTGCTGGATGCCGAAAAAGATTCAAAAGTAGTATTTGATAAAGTCGTAATGGTTGTTAACGGCAAAAAATCAAAAGTAGGCAAACCTTATGTTACGGGTGCTTCAGTTGAAGGAACAATACTTAAACATGACAAAGCTAAAAAGATTATCGTTTTTAAACAAAGACCCAAAAAAGGTTACAGAAAAAAACAAGGTCACAGACAACAATTTACAAGAGTAATGATTTCAAAAATCAGAACTTCGGCACAGAAAAAATCAGCAGATGCACAGACATCGGAAGAATAAATTAATAACATAGGAGAAAAATAAAATGGCACATAAAAAAGGTATGGGTTCAACCCGAAACGGACGTGATTCGGAAGCGAAACGCTTAGGCGTAAAAAAATTCGGCGGCGAAACCGTTAAGGCAGGAAATATTATCGTTCGCCAAAGAGGAACAAAAATTCATCCCGGAAATAACGTAGGTATAGGTTCCGATGACACATTGTTTGCTCTGGTTGACGGACAGGTTAAATTTGAGCCTTACAGACGTGACAGAAAACAAGTAAGCGTTTACGCCGTATAGGGTTTTCCAAAAAAATTAAAATTTACACCATAAGACGGACTTGATAAAGTCCGTCTTTAAATTTTATCGGCACTTCGTGCAAAATAATTAGCTGGATTGCTTCGCATTCGCTCGCAATGACCGTACATATCCATGTCACCCTGAACAACCATGTCATTCTGAACCCCACTCATGTCACGCTGAACTCTCACCATGTCATGCTGAACTTGTTTCAGCATCTGAGCCTTGTCGGGTCTTACAGTCTTTCCCAAAATCGTAGTGTTTTTAATTTTTTCTTTCATTTTTTTCCCTTTCTTTTTTTATTTATTACTATTTATTGAAAACTATAACTATACATGTCACCTTGAATTCATTTCAGGGTCTTTCGTACAATTAAGATACTGAACCAATGCCACGAAATAAGATCCTGAAACAAGTTCAGCATGACATGGTGAGAGTTCAGCGTGACATGAGTGGGGTTCAGCATGACACTATGAGGGTTCAGTATGAAAAAACCAGAACCCAAACTTTCGGGGCTTAATAAAAAATCAAAAAATCGCCAAAACCTTTGGTGTGAGCGGTTTCCCCCCCCCCGCTTGTCCGTTTTTAATCTCTACATCTGCCATTTCATGACCCCCTATTCTTATTATTCCCATTTACACACGAATTCTAATATTTTCTTTAAGTTTTGTCAAGAAAGTCATTTTTTCTTATTTTTTAAAGAGCTGCAAACACGAGTGAGAGTCTGCCTTCCGCAAAAATAAATATTCTTATAAAGTCATTTTGCCCAATAAAAAAGAGTCACTTCGTGACTCTTATAAATTAGCGGAAAACGAGAACTCGCTTGCATCGTAGGCGAGCAACGCGAGCCGTACGAGGCAGGATACCCTGCGGGCAGAACTCCGTTTGCAGCGATTTACAAGAGCTGCAAATACGAGTGAGAGTCTGCCTTCCGCTAAAATAAATATTCTTATAAAGTCATTTTGCCCCAATAAAAAAGAGTCACTTCGTGACTCTTTTAAATTAGCGGAAGACGAGACTCGAACTCGCAACAACCTGCTTGGAAGGCAGGGACTCTAGCCATTGAGTTACTTCCGCACTCTGACCAGTTATAATTTAATATAAAAAAATATTTTTTGCAATACTTTTATATGATTAAATTCAATACGTTCAGTTCTAATACTTTAGAATTAGTTATAAAATGCTAAATATTATTTGAAAAAGTACTCTGAGGAGTGGTGAAATTCGCCTTAAAAAGAGTTATTATATAGTTACATAAGCTTGTTATATCCAGGCACTTTTTTCGGGGTTGCGACAAGAGTTTTCTTTGAGCGGGTTTGGTTTAAAATATGACAGGCTTATCCCAAAGTATTTCAACCTCCATCTATTATATAAATGTACTGTATTAAAAAAAAAGTTTTTACAGACTCTATGTTTTTGATATGGTATGACTTGTTAATGCCTCCCGCTGAACAAGTCTTTTTTTTTGCGGAAAAATAAAATCATAATAAGGTATTTTTGTGTTATTATTTCGGTATAAAAAATAAGGAGAAAATAAATTATGACAAATGAAATCAGAGCAAGCCATATTCTGGTAAAAACCGAAGAAGAAGCTAAAAATATTTATGAAGAAATCAAAAACGGAAAATCATTTGCACAAATTGCACAAGAAGTTTCGCTTTGTCCTTCATCAAAGCAAGGTGGAGATTTGGGATTTTTCGGCAAAGGTTTAATGGTAAAGCCTTTTGAAGACGCTGCATTTGAACTTAAAAATATCGGTGATGTTTCTCAGCCGATTAAAACTCAATTCGGATGGCATTTAATTCAACTTACTGACAGAAATTAATGATTGATATTGTACAATTTTTAAGAGAATTTTTAAATAAAAATAACATAGATTATATGTTAATAAATTCTACCGACGATTTTTTAACGGAATACAATGTTCTTGAAAAAAATTCGCGGTACAAGGCTACGGGTTTTTCCGGTTCAGCGGGAGATGCACTGATAACAAAAGACAAATTGTTTCTTTTTGTTGACGGCAGATATCACATTCAGGCAGATTTGGAAGTTAATCATGACGTAGTAACGGTAGTAAAATTAAAGACCGGACAAAATTTTTCAGATGAAATTATCGCCAAAATAGAAAGAAATTCCGTATTTGCGATAGTTACAAAGAAAAATTCCCAAAAAAGAATTGAGTATTTCGAAAATAAATTGAAGCCCAAAAACGTAAGAATACTTTTGCTTAACGACGACCCGATAAAAGATGACAAAAATGATTATATATGTAATGTTTCGGACATTGACGTCAAGTACACGGGTATGAGTGTTTACGAAAAAATCCAAAAAACTTCCGAAAATCTCAAATCAAATGAAGCCATTCTTGTTACAAATCAAGAGGAAGTTTCTTATCTTTACAACAAAAGGGATTTTTCCAAACCATATCGTTCAAGTATAAGAGCAAAAGCGATAATATATAAGGGAAATGCAAAGTTATATTTTGGAAATCAGGATTATGAACACTGTCTCAAAACATTTAACGGGACGATATATGTTGACAAATCCGCCACAAACGGTTACGATTACAGCCTTATAAAAAATAAAGCCGCAGAGTTGACAAATAACCCCCTACAACTGATGAAATCGGTAAAAACCGATGCCGAAATAAATCATCTTAAAGATGCATTTTCAAAAACTGACAAAACATTAAGTTCCATACGTGAATACATATACACATCGGAAAAATTGTCGGAGTATGATATTTCACGGAAGCTTGAAGAACTCTATAAGGCTTTCGGTGCAAAAAATTTGAGTTTCAAGCCGATAGTTGCAAAAGATAAAAATTCCGCACTTGCACATTATTCAAATTCTTCAAAAGAAGAAATTGTGTCCGACGGCAGTCTTGTTTTGATTGACAGTGGTGCATTTTATGAAGGCGGACTGGCAACCGACATAACAAGGGTGTTTGTAAAAGGTAATCCGACGGAACTTCATAAAAAGGTATATACAACGGTACTCAAAATGTTTTTGCATTCTTATAACGCCTATTTCACTTCAGGAAAGGGATTGACGGGTTATGATACAGATGATATCGCAAGGAAAATTTATAGTCAGAACGAAATTGATGGTTTTGTCTTTAATCACGGGCTTGGTCACGGAATAGGTGTAAGCGTTCACGAATATCCGCCAAATTTAAGCAAAAATGAACTTGCAAAGGTAAAAATCCGAGAAAATATGTGTTTTACGATAGAACCGGGGTTGTACAATGAAAAGCATTTCGGGGTAAGACTGGAGAACTCATGTTATATGCAAAACGGTAAAATACATTCATTTGTAAATATGAATTTTGAAAAAAAATTGATTGAATATCGTCAGCTTTCAAAACAAGAAAAAAAATGGCTTGATGAATTTGAGGTAATATAATGCAGGAAATTAACAGTGTAAACAATGAACTGGTGAAAGAAACCGTTAAGCTGCAACTGAAAAAATACCGCAGCGAAAAAAACAGATTTCTCATTGAAGGTTCAAAGTGCGTAAAAGAAGCTTACGATGCAGGAATTGAAATTAATTATGCGTTTGTGTTAAAGAGCAAATCAGACAAATACGGTTATCTTAAAGAAAATTTAATCCCTACTAATGAAGCTGTTTTAAAAAAAATATCAACAACCGAATCCGCCCCCGAAATTGTAGCTGTGGGTGTAAAAAAGACTTACACGGCGGATGATTTGAAGCAAGCGGAAAAAATCGTTTTGTTGGAAAACATAAAAGATATGGGTAATCTCGGTACAATACTGCGAACATCCGTGGCATTTAATGCCGATGCCGTAATTTTATACGGGAAAGAATGTGCTGACTTATATAACCCCAAATGTGTACGTTCAGCAACAGGAAATCTTTGGAAAATTCCCGTTGTATATATTGAAAATTTTGCATTATTACAAAAACATTTTTCAGGTTATGATAGAGTAGCGACATTAGTTAATGCAGATAAATTTTTAAAAAATTTCACCTGCAAAAAACCTTTAATAGTCATGTTCGGTTCGGAAGCGGACGGACTTTCTCAAGAATTGATTAACTTTGCAACCCAAAAAGTCAAAATCGAAATGTCCGATAAAGTTGAATCTTTAAATTTATCGGTTTCATGTTCAATAATTTTATACAAACTTTTTTTATGAGAGCATTTTTTTTAAAAAGTTTATCAGGGGATTTTGCGGTTTAGTTTCAGAAATCTGTTTCATAAATTCATGGTCGAATGCATTATCCCATGAACGGTCAAATCCTGTCGATTCATAAAATTCTTTATTTAATTTTTCCCAAATACGTGATATATATTTGTTCCACCAGTTGTCGTAAACATCGGCATAATTTTTACCTACAAGGTAATTAAAAGCTTCTTTGTTCTTGGGATTTAAAATTCTTCTGAAAATATTTTCAATCGGTGCGGTAAGCGAGTTATTTGCAGCCGGTTCACTATCAATCAAAATGCCGTTATAAGAAGAAATAACTCCTCTTGCGTTAAAATGTTCGTAAGGCACATGTGTAACCGCAACATCTAACTGAACATCAGCAGGATGTTTTGATAGAGCATTTTTTATTTGTTCAAACAAAGCTATATGCTTCGCAGAATGCCAATTAGCGGGTTGCAAATATTTTTCCCTGTAAATGCAAGATACATATTTTTTCAAATCTTCGGTAGGTCCCAGTTTTACGCCGAAAGCCGGTGTTACTTTAGTTTGAGATGTATTGATTTTTGATACTAACATAATTTATTTCCTCATCTTATAAAGTAAATATAACAAAAAAAAATATATTACAAAACAAAATATTAAGTATTGATAATTAATTATTTATAGTAAAATTATTCTATGGAAGTATCTGACGTAAAAAAACTTTGGAATGACATAAAAAGCGAATTAAAGCATTCAATACCATTACTGGCATATCAAATGTGGATTGAGCCAATGGAAGTATCACAGTACGACGGAAACATAATATCTCTTATCACTGTTCATTCGCTTGCCCCTCAAGTTATCAAATCTAACTATAACAGTCAAATACTTGAGGCAGTAAAAAAAATTACGGGTAAAGAAACAGGTTATCACATCACGTACGACGGAGAACTTGCCGAAAAATACACTAAAGAAAAGAAAAAAGAATTTGCACGTCAAAAACGCGGAACTTCATCCGATGAGCCGACTGCAAACGACAATTTAGCACAAATGCAGTCGCTGGCAAATTTGAATTTAAAATACAAATTTTCTAATTTTGTAGTCGGTGAAAACAGCAGATTTGCACATGCTGCCGCCTTTACGGTTGCACAAAATCCGGCAAAAAAATATAACCCTTTATTTATTTACGGCGATTCCGGGTTGGGAAAAACTCACCTTATGCAGGCAATAGGGCATTATATAATATTCAACAAACCAAAACTTCGGGTCAGGTACATAAAAACCGAAGAATATGTAAATGAACTTATTAAAAACCTTCAACATGGCGGAGAAAGAAATGTCAGAATGGAAAAATTCCGCCAAAAATACAGAAATGTCGACGTATTACTTATTGATGACATTCAGTTTCTTGAAAGTAAAACTTACACTATGGAAGAAATCTTCCATACTTTTGACAGCTTGCATAACAATAACAAGCAAATTGTAATAACTTCCGACAGGCTGCCGAAAGACATTCCGACACTGCCTGCACGATTACGAACCCGATTTGAAATGGGGCTGGTTGTTGATATTACCCCGCCTGATTTTGAAACAAGAGTGGCAATACTCAATAATCTTGCCGAACAGGCATCCGTAAAAGCGGATTTTACCGTTTTTGAATACATAGCCAATAATTTTGTAAATAATGTCAGAGAACTGGAAGGTGCTTTTAATAAAGTAAGTGCTTTTGCGGATATTGAAAAAACTGATTTAACCCTTGAGTTTGCCCAAAAAGTTTTAAACTGTGAAGCTCAAAGAAAAGCTGTTACCATTGACAAAATAGCAAAAGCGACAGGTGAATACTACGGGGTAAGCGTAGCTGATTTTTTAAGTACTTCACGAAACCAAAGAGTTTCTTCGGCAAGACATGTTGCGGTTTATATTGCCCGAGAAATTACCCAAAAAAGTTTCGAAAGCATTGCCGAATACTTTAATAAAAAACACACTACCATGTTATACTCACATATGAAAATAAAAAACGATTTGCTTACCGACAAAGAACTTCAAAATGCGGTCAACGAGATTAAAAAGCTTGCGGAAAAATAATTTGTCTTAAGGAGATAAAATGTACGACTATATAATCGGAACTATAACAAATAAAACACAAACTCCCAAAGGTACTTTTATAACCGTTGAGACAGGCGGGATAGGATATCTTTTGGAAATAAATAATCGTGATTATTCGCAAATATCAACGGATAATATGAAAATTTATACCGTTCTTCTTCATAAAGAAGATAAAATGAGTCTTTGCGGTTTCGCTCATAAAGAAGATCGCGATATATTCAATATACTCACCTCAGTTTCGGGAGTAGGTGCTAAAATGGCATTGACACTGCTTGATGTATTTGAAGCTTCACAGCTTATAGGTCTTGTAATTGAGGGCAATTATAAAGAACTTACAAATGCAAAAGGTGTAGGACCAAAACTCGCACAAAAAATTATTCTTGAATTAAAAGACAAATTAATGAATTATCAAACCTCGGAACCGATACAAATAAGTCCCGAAAACCTTCAAAAAGTTGATAATCACTCGGTCGAAGATGCAAAAACCGTCTTGATTTCTCTCGGTTATGAAAGAAAAGAAATACAGGACGCTTTATCCAAAGCACTTGCATTGATTAGTGATAAAGCATCCGCAGAAGAAATTTTGAAAGAAGCTTTAAAAATTCTTTCCGTATAAAATAGCACCCGATAAGAACTTCTCACCTTTATGTCTTTTCCAAAATCGTAACGTTTTTAATTTCTTTTTTCATAGCACTTCAATTAAAATATTTGGCGGCAATTGAAGGACTTACGATTACAAAGGTTAAATCTCTGGTTAATGAAAAATACAACAAGACAGACAGCAATCGAAATTTAAGTAACAAACTCCGAACAAAAACATTCCGAGTATCCGAACTTGCAGAAATTGCCGATATTTTAGGTTACGATATTTATTTGTATAAAAAAAATAGGATTTTTTAACCCGTACTCAAACCATGTAACCTTTTAAAGTATGATTACCCATTAATGGGCAGTTTGTAAAATCTAAATCATTCAAAATATGCAAAAATCCGTGAATGGGATTTTTGTTGTGTAATTTTTTGTATGATAAACATTATTTTTGATAATCAATTTTAAAATAATCTAAATATGCCTTAAACTTGTCTTGTGCTGATAAGCAAGTGTCGGTTAAAAAACCTTTTTCTTTTTCCCACTCTTTTAAACCTCGATAATAAAACAATTTTACTTCATCATCTATTATGAAAGGTACGATATTATTTTTAAGACATTCCTTAAACATTATTAAACGACCTATCCTGCCGTTTCCGTCCTGAAAGGGGTGTATTGATTCAAAATTATAATGAAAATCTAAAATTTCAGTCAAATTTTTTGTTTTGTCGGTATTATAACTTTTTAATAGCTTTTGCATTTCTTTTGTAACATCTTCGGGTTTTGTGGTTTCCGTATTTCCAACAATATTCGGGAATTTTTTATAATTCCCTACAGCAAATCTTTCATTGAGGCTGCTTTTTGTACCTGTTTTTAAAATAAAATGTAATTTTTTAATAAAACTTTCGGAAAGTTGCGAATTTGCTTTATCAATAATAAGGTCAATGCACCTGAAATGGTTAACCGTTTCCATAACATCATTAATATCAACGGTGCTTTCGTCAATTCCTATTGAATTTGTTTCATAAATATATCTTGTTTGCTCGTGGGTTAATTTTGAGCCTTCTATGTGATTTGAATTATATGTTAAATCTATTTGAACTTTATGATAAATGCCGCCTTTAATTTTATTATTCATTTCACTTTTTAAAATATCTAAAAGAGTTTTCGGTTTATCGATATGTTTATTTTTTCTGTCAGGTTTTATCGAATTTTCCGGAATATTCCAGGTTTTACCCGTTAAAAACGCATCGGGGATTTTACCTTTTGCACAATAATTTCTTACAGACCTTTCGGACATTTTCCATAATTTTGCGATTTCACTTACTGATAAATATTTCATACTTATATTTTATCACATTATCGGCAAAAAATCAAGTTTATTTACTAATTATACATGACAATTTTGCCGATAACGGAAATTTTTTGTGTGATATTTTGTGGAATCTTTTACTACAAATTTTCGTGTCCTATTTATTTAGTATTGGTTCATAAAAGACCCTGAAACAAAACTGTATGTTTCATGCACGAAGTGCCTATAAGGACTTTTCACATTTCACCTTTCACACCGTTTTAGTCTGAGCATTTGTGTTTGCCGTCCCAACTAAGTTCATCCGCACATCTGAGATAATCCATGTTTTCGTTGTAAATTACCCATGCGGCACAGTTCCAGCCTTCCATTTTAGGGTTACATGCCGAAAAACCCATGTTTTTCGGGTCAGCTCCGATGCCCCCGGGCACCATTGTCCCATCACTACGAAAAGCAAAATGAAAAATATCTTTTCCCATGGTATTAGGACCTTGTTGACCGTTTATGTCCACTAATGCCATGAACACAGGACTATTTTCCCTAAATGACAATTCTGTTCCGTCGGTAAGTTTCAACTTATAATCGTTGCTGTAGTAGCCGGAGCCATAAATTCCACCGCGTAGTACACGAAAATGTCCGCCTCTGATACTGTAATTTTCGCAGTCATTTACCCCGCAGTCATCAGCTACTTTGAGAAACTGTTTTATTTTAGGTGCTGCATTAACGGCAGGTTCACCATTTTTTGCTAATTCCCAACTATCAGGAGTTCCGTATTCGTTACATGCCTGTAAAAACGCTTGTGAAAGCACCGAATAAACTTTTTTTAATTTCGCTACAGTAACTTTTTCCTGATGTTTTTGAATTAATGACGGCATGGTCATCGCCGCCACAACGCCGATAATGCCAAGGGTGATTAGAACTTCCGCCAGAGTGAATGCGAATTTACGTTTGTTGTGTTGCAGGGCTACGTGCGTAGCACCCTCGGCGAGAGTGAAACCAAATTTTTGTGAAAAGTGAGAAGTGAAAAGTGAAAGGACCTTATCGGCACTTCGTGCAAAATGATAGGCTGGATTGCTTCGCATTCGCTCGCAATGACCGTACACCTCCATGTCATCCTGAACTACCTCCATGTCATGCTGAACTTGTTTCAGCATCTGAGCCTTGTCGAGTCTTACAGTCTTTTCCAAAATCTTCACGTTTTTAATTTCTTTTTTCATTTTTTGTTCCTTTCTTTTTTTATTTATTACTATTTATTGAAAACTATAACTATACATGTCATGCTGAATTCATTTCAGGGGCTTTTGTGCAATTAAGATACTGAACCAATGCCACGAAATAAGATGCTGAAACGAGTTCAGCATGACATGAGGAGAGTTAAGCATGACAGAATTTTTGTGTCTTAACGCATTCAAAAACACAAAAAATCCATGGGCAGAATCCAAATTTTCGGGGCTTAATAAAAAATCAAAAAATCGCCAAAATCTTTGGTATGAGCGGTTTACCCCCCCGCCGCTTGTCCGTTTTTAATCTCTACATCTGCCATTTCATGACCCCCTATTTCTATTATT
>CANPZB010000023.1 GCA_947588755.1 Candidatus Gastranaerophilales bacterium
TTTCAGGATCTTATTTCGTCGCATTGGTTCAGTATCTTATACATACAGCATTGATACGGGAAGGTTTTAAGCCATGTTAGACTTGATATGGCTAAGATCCTGAAACAAGTTCAGGATGACATGGTGGGGGGGTGCGTAACGGGGACGACAGTGGGGACGCGTACGGGGGAAAGGCGACGGGCGGTAGTGAAGTGGGACAGTGGGGGCAAAGGGGCGGGGGGGTGCAAAAAGAAAACTCCCGGTTGGCTACGGGAGAAGGAATGAAAGTAACAAGCACTTGCTATGACACAAGCACTTGTTTTGTATTAATAAATCTACTTTAACTGTCGTTCAAGCCTGTCAAGACGGGCTTTTAACTCTTTATTTTGTGCCTTGATTTCCTTGTTTTCTTTACGCAACTGTTGAAGTGCCTGCGTATGCTCTTTAACTGCGGCAGTCAGATCCGTAACCTTTGCGTCAAGTTCTTTAACCGCATTAATTAATGCATAGAACATATCTTCCATACGGATTACCAGATACCCGTCAGAACCCGTAGTTACCGCGTTCGGAAAGACTTTTTGCAGGTCTTGGGCGATAACACCGACATGCGGAGTCTTTTTCGGGTCTTTTTTAAACGTGTAATTGTAGACTTTCAACTGTCTGATTTTATCAAGCCCTGATTTAAGTTCAGACCCGACATATTTCAAACGTTTATCAGATACAGTCCAAGATTGATCCTGATATTGAAAAGGACCTATTGTAAAATTACCAGCTTTACGCATATTCTCATCACCACCATCCCAATCGCCGACTCTGAGCATAGCGATATCAGCTTGAGAATTCTGTGGTCGAATATAAGTTACTCCGCCGGTTCTTCCTAACATTACATCACCGTCTACAACCAAGTTGCCCTTAATGTGAACTGTGTCAAAACCATCACCTATAATCACTACATCACGTATATTAAGCTCATCACTGGTAAAAAGACATTTTTTATTATAACCATTTATACATCTAGAACCTATAGCAAAATTACCGCCTGTGATAACTGCATCATTCTCTGCTACTGAACCAGATCCTATTGCAAATGCACCTGCTCCTATAGCCCTAGCATATGGGCCTATAGCTACTGCAACGGTATTGGTATTGTTGCCGTCTGCATAAGAGCCTGATCCTATAGCCATACTACTGTTAAATGCGATAACATCATACTTTGGGTCTACTACAGCATTATGACCTAATGCTATAGTCTCCTTCCCTGTTGCACTGGCTCCTGTACCAATTGCTATTGCATATCTTGAATATGATTTGGCTGGAATACATTCATCACCATCGGGACAATAATGATCCGTCTCTATTGCTTGTGTACCCGAACCTATCGCTATTGCACCTATGGCATTTGCTTGTGAACCTTCACCGATAGCTATTGCGGAACCTTTGTCTGCAGTAGCACCACCCAATGCTATGGCTCTGTAACCGAATGCATTTGCTTCTACACCTATCGCTATTGAACCGTCATTGCCTGATGCCGCCGAATTACCTATTGCTACTCCGTTAGTTGCTGTTGAGCCTGCGTTTGACCCTATAGCTACTGAATTATCCGCTTTTGTCTGTGCACCTTGACCTATTGCTATTGCAGAATTTGCTGTTGCAGCCGTGCTTGTACCTATAGCTATTGTATTGGAAACAGGACTTCCTATAGCATTTTCTAATGCCTGATTTGAATTCGTTCCTATTGCTATATTTTGAGCACCATCATGTAAGTATTTCAATGCACCCCCGCCGAGGGCTACATTAAAAGTCCCAACTCGCAACTGTCGTAACGCATCATGACCTACGGCAGTGTTCCAGTTTAAATCACCGCCTGAATTTGATTCAGTTATTGAATGCCCACTTGAAGACATTATAGCCAATGAATTTGAACCTATTGCTAAGTTAGAACCGCCGTGTTTAACATTTCTCATCGATTCATATCCCAGTGCTAAATTCCCGCCTTTATCATCAGAAGCACCGGGATTATAATTGGTTAAAGCATTATAGCCGATTGCCATTGTACCTGAATGTTTTGCTTTTGCATTAGCTCCTATGGCTACTGTATTATCCGCTGTTGCCTGTGCAGTATTACCCATAGCTACCGCATTCGAAGCAGATTCGGCATCATATCCCATAGCAATAGCATTAGTTGATGTTGCTTCCGAATCATAACCTACCGCAATTGAACCTTGATTTGCAATTGTATTCCTGCCTATTGCAATAGCATCTGATCCGTTTGCTTCAGCATATCCCAATGCTATTGAGTGTTCTCCCGTTGCTGATGCGGATCTTCCCACAGATGTAGAATAGTTACTGTTTGCAGTAGCATTTTTACCTATAGCTACAACGCCTTTTGCGGTTATTCCGCCATTACCGATTACTATACTGTTTTGACCCGCTACATTAGATGTCGGTCCCATGTATAACGAACCTAATACCGTTGCTCCGCGTTTAAATAATATATGACGCTGTGTGTCTGAACTCGTGCTGATTTCTAATCTGCTTGCGGTGTCTGTTTTGCTGTTCGCCCCGATTACCGCGGTTTGGTTCGCTCCCGTTCCGTAGTATATGTCCGAATTGTTCGCCATATAACGCCAAGGGCTGGATAAATCTACCTTGGACCTTGTTGTCATTACGGGTGCGAATGCCGCCATTACTATACTTAAAATTAGCATTACCACCATCATTTCGGCTAGGGTGAAAGCGGGTTTTTGTGAAAGGTGAGAAGTGAGAGGTGAAAGCGGATTGCGAGCTGAGGGCGAGGCTTGGTGGCAAAATGACGAAGTCATTGCAGACACCAACCGCAGACCCGTTAAACGCGAGCAACCAAGCAGGTTCTTTTCGGGTGCTAAAGCACCAAGACCACACCTAAACCACCCCATGTCATCCTGAACTCGTTTCAGGATCTTATTTTTGTCATTTTTAAGTTTGCAGGACACGAAAATTCTAAGATACTGAAATAAATTCAGCATGACAGAATTTTCGTGTCTTGTTGTCTGTTCATTTTGTCCCAATGTAGTCAGGGTCTTGTTATTGACCATAGTTGTGGATATTGAATTTGATTTAGTTTCTTTTCTATCTAAAGACTTGATAAGGCTCAGACCCTGAAATAAATTCAGGGTGACATGTTGTTCAGGACGACATGACACAGAATAATTGCCTTCGGCAAAAGATCCTGAAACAAGTTCAGGATGACATGTATGGGGTTCAGCATGACATGTAATAGTGTCATGACGACATGGTTTTGTGTCACACTGACATGGGGTCGTATTACTCTCGGGGTAAGGCTTAACGAAACTTAATAGGGTCGAAACTCTTGCAGTTAGCGGATTACCCCCCCCCTTCACATTTTTTAACATTTCTTAATCTTTTTAACATCTTCCACTCCTTTGTGTTGTTTCTGTTACGACTTTTTTATTATACACTAATTTTATTTTTTGACAAGTATTTTATACATCACATTCGTAATATAAAAAAATAATTAATAAATTTATCCTCATATTCGGAATTTGATATAATATAAATATATATATGGACGATAAAAATTACGAAGATTTTATTTCAACAGTAAGTCACGAATTGAGAACTCCTTTGACTTCAATAAGAGGGTTTTCTCAAACCATGCTCGCTTCATGGGACAAACTTGACGACGACAGCAAAAAAAAATTCCTGAAAATTATCGAAGAACAGTCGAACAGACTCATTAATCTGGTTGAAAACATGCTCTCCGTTACAAAACTTCAAACCGCAAAAAATAACATAATCCTTAAAGAAGTTCCCGTAAAACCCGCTTTGCAAACCGTTGTTTCCATTATCAAAAACCAGTACCGCTCAAATAACTTCGATATACAAATGCACGACAACTCCTGTGCCGTGCTTGCCGATAAAGATAAGTTTCAGCAAATCCTGACAAATATTATCGAAAATGCCGCCAAATACTCTGACGATAATTCGGATATTACTATTAAAACAAGATTTTCACCCGATAATAATATTATAATAAGCGTTGCAAATACAGGAATAGGAATTGACGAAAAAGATTACGAAAAAATATTCACAAAATTTTCACGTATCGACAACCCCCTGACAAGAAAAGTTCAAGGCAGCGGACTCGGTTTATACATAACCAAAAATTTGGCGGAAAAAATGGACGGAAAAATCACGGTTAATTCAAAAAATCACTTAACCGTTTTTGAAATTACCATGCCGTCCGCCGATATTGAAAAACAGGCGAGGTCGGTATGCAGTCGGTAACTCTTATAATTGACAAGCGAAAAGAACTTTCCACAAAGTATAAAAAACTTTTGCAAAGTAAAGAAAATACAGTTATCATAGGGAAAAATCTCATTGCATCACTGAAATTAATTCAGGATTTGGAACCTGATTTAATAATAATATCAGACAGTATTAACGACAGTTTGGCGGGGTTTTGCAAAAAAATACGTGCTTTAACATACAATATGAGACCCGTTATTGTGGCAATTTCCAAGTCTGCTGAGCTTACGGACAGGCTTGAAGCACTTGAAAACGGTGCCGACGACTTTATCTCAGAACCCGTTAATCCTGATGAGTTCGTAATGCGTATGAAAGCACATTTGAGAAGGGAATACGAGTCAAATTTTGATGTCAATAACTTTCTGCCCGATAAAAAATATTCTCTGCGTGCTTTGAAACGCGTTCTGGCACAAAATGACGGCAGAGCATGCATGCTTGCCAGCATTGAAAATTATGAAAATTACAAAGAAACCTACACAAAACTTGCCTCCGACAAAATGCTTAAAACTTACATAGCAATTATACGTTCGGCTCTCTCGGAGGATGATTATTTGGGGTTAATCTCCGAAAACAAATTCCTTATAATTACCGACGGGATTAAAGCTGAAAGAGTAGCTAACTATCTGGTGTTTGCGTTCGATTCCGTTGCCGCAAAATTCTACTCGCCACAGGATAACAAAAGAGGTTATATGCTTATGCAAGGTGATGAGTTTGCAGGCAGACGCTCTAATTTTGTCCATACAACCATCGGTATCGTTACAAATGAATTTATAAATTACTATGATACCGCAAGCCTTCTAAATGCACTTATTGAAATTCATGACATGGCAGAATATCACAATAAATCAAATTATTTGATTGAACGCCCGAAAATTTCCGCACAAAATTCCGTTGCAACTCCCGATTTTAATAAAAATATTTTTATTATCGAACAAGATGAATCAATGTCAATTTTGCTCAAAACGATTTTAAATTTGCAGGGTTACGAGGTTGAATGCGGAGAAAATTACAATGATATTAACGGAGAAAAAACTTTTGCCGTTATTATTATTGATGCCGGAAGCGAAGAAAATCCCGCAGGAATAGAATTTTGCAGAAAATTAAGAGAAAATCCCGACTTCAACGGCACTAAAATCATCGTCACATCCGTCTTTCACGAAAAAGAACTTATACTCGACGCGGGTGCAGACCTTTACATACCAAAACCTTATGATATTTCAAACATTGTAAAATGGGCAGACCTGTTCGTAAAAGAATTTAACAGGTTTTAACCGAGCATTTTTTCAAGCAATTCGGCATTTCTGACGGCTTTTGCATTATCGGTAATTACATTGCGTCTCATATACGTACGCAAAGCTTCTCTGATAAGTTCACTGCGGGTTCGCTGTTCACTTGTTGCTATACCGTCTACCCTGTTTAAAAATTCATCGGGCATAGTTACCAGTATTTTAGCCATATTTACCATCCTTATCTTCACTTAAAACAGGTGAATAAAAATATATTATAATACTTGTAAAATATTTTCAAGTTTAATTGTTAAAATGTTTTACGTAAGTTTACCAAATAAGGTTAGACTAACAAGACTATAGACAAAATATATGGTATTATGATAAAAAAAATATTGAAAAATAAAGAAAGGAGTTTCACATGAGCGAAGAATACAAATCAGAAGAACATAAAAATTGTTTTTTATGTAATCATCCGCTGTTTAAAGCATTTTTGACAGGTTTAATGGTTTTTCTCGGTGCGTTTGCGGCATTTTATGTGGTTGCAGACTGGCATTTTAAAAGAATGTTGGACCCCGTATACCAGATGAGAAAAATGGACAGGGCTATCATGAAACAAGAACACATGATGAACAGGCAAATGATGAAAGAACAAAACCGAATTGACAAAATGGCAAGAAAAAATATTCATCAGGGAATGAAAGCCGACAGAGAACTGAGAAGCTTTATTCACATGGAAAAAACAGATGATGAATACAAAATCATTATCGACCTTGAACCGTTTGATAACAACGAAAAAAATGTTGAAGTTGCAGTTAACGGCAAAACACTCACCATAAATGCCGCAGGCGAAAAAAATATCAGAAATCGGGAAGAAGTCGTAAGATATTCTCAAAATCTGACTTTTGGTGATGATGTTGACTTGAACAAAATATCAAAAATACGCGAAGGAAATAAATATATAATTATAATTCCCGAAAAATAACGTAATACAAAATATACCGAAAACGGTTTTTATTAAATTATAAAAACCGTTTTTTTTATGGTAAAATTACCGCATGATTAAAATATTAACCGCAGACGATTCGCAAAAATGGTTAAATTATCATATTTTTGCGTTAAAGGAAATTTTTAAAGAAGAAGCATTAATCGATTATGCTGACTCGGCTGCAAAAGGAGTCGAAAAAATTCTCGCTTCTCTTGACAATCCTTATGACATAATCCTTACCGATATGCAAATGGAAACGGATTATTTGCCCCTGTATGCGGGAGAATGGTTTATTAAGCAGATAAAATTTTTAAAAGAATACAAAAATACCAAAATCGTTATAATTTCCGCAGCATCAAATATCAGGCAAATTGCCGAAAAATATAACACTGAATATATTCCCAAGTACAAATGTAACGATTTAACCTCTTATGAAAAAGTTTTATTGTAACAAAATTGTTACAAATGCATGAAAAATTAAAGATTTTTGTCCGACTTGCCGATAAATAAAATACGGTTAGTTTTAAAAGGAGCAGTATTTATGAATCAGTACAACTATGTAATGTGGCCCGGTGCCTACAGTTTTAAAAACGAGATACATCTGTTTTTGCAATATTTGAAAGAACAGATAGACGATATTATGAAAAAGATTGAAGAAACCGAAGATGCTATTGCAAAATAGATATTCTTAAGTTAAACATTCATTTATGTGAAAGCCGGTAAAAAAATTACCGGCATTTTTATTAATTATTTTGCATTAAACACGTACTTTTCCACCGCTTTTACAAATCCGTCGTTTTCCACGGTTTCCGTAACATAGTCGGCACAGGATTTCAATTCTTCGGTTGCATTTCCCATCGCAACCTTTATCCCGCCTGATTTTAGCAGTTCTATATCGTTATCCTGATCGCCTATAACAAAAACTTCGTCTTTCTTTATGCCCCACTCTTTACACAAATACTCAACCGCACAGGATTTCCTCGCTCCCTTATCCGATATTTCACAAAAATACGGTGTTGATTTAACTATATACAAATCGGGATACTTTTCGGAAAGATAATCCCGCCATAAAGTTACCGTTTCGGCATCGTCGTATTTTATTGCCAAAATCTTGTTTACATTTTTAATTTCCAGTGAATTAAAATCGCAAACACGGTATTTAATAAACCTTTCGCAGGTATATTTTTTTATTGCCTCATTATCATTTTCCACGTACAAAACATCGTCCATATATAAATTAATATGAACATTGTTTTGTTTTGCCCAATTAATAATTTCTTTGGCTTTGTTTTCATCAAGAGTTTTTTGATAGTAAATTTTACCGTTTTCGCAGTTTTCCTTAATCAAGCCGCCCTGATAAGATACAACCGGAGTTTTCAAGCCCAGTTCATCCGCAAGACAAGCTGCCGCATTATGCATTCTGCCCGTAACCAGAACAACTTTTATACCTTTATTTGTAAGATTTTTGATACATTTTTTAACCGCAGGAGAAAATTCAAAGTCATACTTCAAAATAGTTCCGTCAATATCCGTAGCAACCATTTTAATCATATTTTCAAAACCCCTTCCAAAATGCATTTGAAAATACCGCAAATAGTTTTCGAATCATTAATTTCGCCGTCAGAAATCATTTTATACACTTCTTTAATATCAAATTCAAAACATTGAATAATTTCCCCTTCGTCAGGATGACACTTGGTATAATAAAGTTCTTCCGCCAAAAACAAATAAAGTTTTTCATCGCTAAACCCCGGAGATGTGTTAATATACCCCAACGATTTCCAACTTTTTGCACAGTACCCAGTTTCTTCCTCCAATTCTCTTTTTGCGGCAAATAATACATCTTCATTTTTTTCAAGTTTGCCTGCGGGAAGTTCATAAACCGCCTTAGAGATAGGATATCTGAACTGTTTTACCATTAAAATTTTATTTTCATCTTTTAAAGCGGCAATTACAATACCGCCAGGATGCCTGACAACTTCCCTGAAAGACTTTTGCCCCGTAGAAATTTTAATATCATCTTTATAAACCTTTAGGACTTTCCCGTCATATACGAGCTGAGAATTTAGCGTTTTTTCAATGAAATCAATATCCGGCATCATATATAAATAATAACAGAAACTTAAATATAAAAGCAATTATTTTTAATTTTATTAAAAAATTAATTTTATTTCCGTTTTTCTGTTGATTTTTAATTTTTTATGATATATTATTATAGTACAATTTAAAAAACAAGGACACCAAACCATGACAGAAAACTTGAAAAATGAAATACTGAAAAGTATTGAAGCTACGGAAGAAGTTCTTAAACTCAATATGGAAACAAATTTTGATACTTATTGTGAAATGAAAGCTAATTTGCAATATTTAGCATACCTTGTAACAAGAGATAAAAAATAATTTCATTTTTAAGTTTAATTGTGTTATTATATAGAAAAAGACTTTTAAAACTAAAATTTTGTACAAAAAAAAATTTAATGAAACTTTTTAAAAAAAATTACATCTAAATATTTACAAGTTGTACAACATATATTAGGATTAAGAGTATCGGAGGAACACAATTAAATGAGAAAAATTATGAAAAAAAGTTTTATTTTCTTTAGTGCCTTTATCTTTTTATCCGGATGGGTAATAAGAAATAATGTATTTGCGTATTCGCCTGTCGACTTGTATGATCAGGTATGGCGTTTAATAAATACAAAATTTGTAGACCAAACCAACAATGCTCAAGACTGGTCAAAATGGCGTAACAAATATGATAATGTAATCAAAACAAATGATGACGCTTATGTGGCTATTAACACAATGATAGCAAGTCTTGATGACCCTTATACAAAATTTCTTGACCCTAAAGAATTTGCGGAAGAAACAAGTTCTATCAAAGGTTCATTAAAAGGTATAGGTATTCAAATAGGTGTCAGAGAAGGTAAATTACTGGTAATTTCGCCAATTGAAGATACTCCCGCCGAAAAAGCGGGATTGATTGCCGATGACGAAATTCTTGAAATCGACGGAGTAAGCACAAAAGGTATTACGGTCGACAAAGCTGCCGATAAAATACGCGGTAAAGAAGGCACACAGGTCACATTACTTGTTAAACGTAAAGACTCTGAACCGAAACTTTACACGATTACACGTGCGGAAATAGAAGTTAAATCAGTTTCTCAAAAGCTCCCCATTGAAACCAAAATGCCCGAAGATTTTTGCTACATAAGATTAAGTTCGTTCATAAGCCGAAATGCCGCAAAAGAATTCGGAGACATTTTAAATAATTCAAAAAGTAAAAAAGGATTTATTGTTGACCTTCGTTCAAATCCCGGCGGACTTTTAACAAACGCCATATTGATATCCGACATGTTTCTTGACGGCGGAACAATAGTCAGCACGGTTGACAGAGACGGCTACAAAGAAACAACCAGAGCTTCGGCGGGTTCGTATACAAGAAAACCGGTTGTAGTACTTATTAATAAAGGCTCGGCTTCGGCTTCGGAAATCTTTTCAGGTGCAATGAAAGACAACCACAGAGCCGTTATAATCGGTGAACAGTCTTTCGGGAAAGGTCTTGTTCAGGAAATTAACAAACTTCCTTACGATGCGGGGATAAATATAACCATTCAAAAATATTTGACTCCAAACGGCACGGATATTAACAAAAAAGGTATTACACCCGACATTGTTGTTGAGTTGACGGAAGAAAATGTTAAAAACAAGGATGATATTCAACTTAAAAAAGCTATAGAAGTTTTGTCTAAAATGACAAACGGACAATCACTTGCAGCTTACTAAAAATAAAATCAAATAAAAAAACCGTTATGTAAAATAGCGGTTTTTTTTGCGTTATTGTGATATAATCTTAAAAGCGGGGCAGGATATATTATGCTAAAAGAATGGAAATATAATAAATACGAGGGTAACGAAACCTCTATTATAAAAAGGCTTTTAATTTCACGCGGGATTAAATCCGAGCATGACATGAAAGAATTTTTAAATCCTCTTGAAATGACATTAACAAATCCTAACGTCTTTACCGATATGGCAATAGCATCCGAGAGGATATCAAAAGCAATAGACGACGGTGAAAAAATAGTTATTCACGGAGATTTTGATGCCGACGGAGTAACATCAACATCATTACTTTTTAAAACATTAAAATATCTTAATGCGGATGTTAATTATTTTATTCCCGAAAGAGAAAAAGAAGGTCACGGGTTTGATACAAAAGCACTGGTAAAAATTATGACAACCATTAAACCCAAAGTAATAATTTCTTGTGACTGCGGAATAAGCGATGTCGAAGCCGTAAATTTTTTAAAAAGTTTTAAAATAGATGTAATCATCACAGACCACCACGAAGCACCGGAAGAATTACCCGATGCTTACGCAATAATTAACCCGAAAGCACAAAACTCGCTTGATGACAGTTTATCAACAAAGCAAATAGAAAGTTTATGTGCTCTTGCGGGTGTCGGAGTTGCTTTCAAGTTTGCACAGGCACTATTAAACCATTACGGCAAACAAGAATTTATATATGAATTATTGCCTTATGTGGCAGTGGGAACAATTGCCGACGTTGTACCTTTGATAGGAGAAAACAGATATTTTGTAACAAAAGGGCTGAATTTAATATCCGAAGGAAAACATTACGGGATTTCAAGACTTTTGGAAAGTGCAGGTTATAAAGATAAAATAACCGCTGAAAATATTGCATTCGGTATTGCACCCAGAATTAACGCTTCTGGAAGAATTGATACGGTTGAAAATGCTCTTAAAGTACTAATTTCGGATAACAAACAGGAAATTGAAATCGCAATAAATTCGCTGAACGATTTTAACAAAATTCGTCAGGAGTTGTGTCAGGAAACATTTTTACAGGCGGAAGAAATGTTGAAAAACAGTTCTAACCATGAGCCTGCAATAATTTTGTATAACCCTGAATGGCATGTGGGAATTGTAGGAATAGTAGCGTCAAAATTAGTTGAAAAGTATTACAAACCTGCTTTTTTAATGACTTATTCCAAGGAAACCAATCAGATAAGATGTTCGGCACGAAGTGTTGACGGAATAAATCTCTATGAAGTAATCAGTGCAAATTCGGAACTTTTTGAAGGCTTTGGCGGACATGCAATGGCGGCAGGACTTGCGTTCTCCAATTCAGAAAACTCATTTGAAACCGTAAAAGCCGCACTTAACAAAACCGTAAAAGAAATGAGTACGGGCAAAGATATTAAACCGTATATAAATATCGATTTGGAATTGCAGCCGGAAGAAATTGATTTTGAACTGGTAAATACAATTTCGCAACTTGAACCCTTCGGAGCTTCAAATCCTAAGCCTATTTTCGCACTCAAAAATTTAAAAATAAAAGAAAAACGTCTTATGGGTGAAAATAAAGACCATTTAAAGCTTACCTGTGCTTCCGGCACGCAAGAGTTCAGCTGTATACGCTGGCAAATGGGTGACATTGCTTTAGTTAACGGTGATACGCTTGATTTGGCTTTTTACCCGCAAATTAACGTATATAACGGTAACACAAGTATACAACTGATTATAGAAGATATTCATTCGGATTATTTGACCGACGAAGAAGAAAATTCTTCAAAACTTAAAATATATGACCACAGGAAAAAGAACAATATTCTGCCATTAGTGAACGATTATGTAAAAAATTCAAAGCAGGATATTCTGATATTTGCCGAAAGTAAACCCGTTCTGGATATGTTGAAACCATTTGAAAGCCTTTATTCAAAGGCAATTTGTCGTGAAAATGTAAAACAGTGCGACAGTATAATGTTTTTTGACTATCCGGCCGACAAAGAAACTTTTGATGATATTTTAAACCGTTCAAATTCGACATCCGTGCATTTTATGAATTATGAACCCAGATGTTTTGAGGAAAAAGAATTTTTAAAAACAGTTTTTGGAATGTTAAAATATGCCTGCTCAAACAACGGCGGGAAAGTTGAACTTAACAGAATAGCAAGCTATTGCGGGAAGTCCTATGAGGCATTTAAACTTCTTTTTGAAATATTTCAAGAAATCGGGTTGATAGAAATAGTTGAAAACGGCGGCAGTTATTATGTTGTAAAAATTACGAACAATGTTGACTTATCGGCAGTTTTGCATAACGAAAAATATCAGGAATTTATTGAAATTTCACAAGAATGTGAACAATTTCAAAAAAGTCTTACGGAAGACGATTTGGAAACACTTATTTGTTAATTAAAGTGCTCTTATTACCGATTTTATATTAGTATCGCTTACTTTTAAAAGTGCGACCGTTTTTGTACTTTCATCCAAATTCCCGAGATTTTTGAGAACTTCGACAGTTTTAAGTATAAGAGTTTGATTATCGGATTTTAAAAGTTCTCTTATTGCATAAACATCTTTTGCAAACTCAAGAGCGGTAAACACAAAAGGACTATCCTCTTTTAATTCGTCATTAACCAGTTTGTACATTTCTTTCTTGTTAATACCGTTCAACAGTTTTTTAATATCAAGCACTTCATTTTTGGTTTCTTTGTCCTCATCAAAAAGATATTCGTCATTTTCGGTTAGAATTTCAAATTTTTCGGCGGCATTAAGAAGCACAACTGCCGTTTTGCTGTCATTATAATCGTTAATTATTTTTTCAAACACTTCGTAAAGTTCAAAGTCAAAAACAATTGAAAGTCCTGAAATTTCACCCAATCCGTTAATTACATAATTCAAAACAAACAGCATATCGGTATAATTGTAATCCATAAGTTCAAAAAAATCGGACAAATAAGGGATTTCACAGGCAATATTTTCCGCAACGGCAGACTTTTTCATAACCTTCAATATATCGGGTAAAATTGATTTATCACCGTATGCGGTTAAAAATTTAACAGCTTTATACACTTCAAAATCGTCTTGTGAATACAATTTTTGAACGGCAATATCAAACGCTTCTCTTTCCTTCATTGCCGACAACGTCAAAGCACAATTTATCATCAAATTTTCATTATCGCTAAAGGCATTTTTATTTAAAAATTCCACCGCAAGAGAATCCTGAATATAACAAAAATATTTTGCGGCATAAGTTTTTTCGTTTTCAGTACCGTTTTCAAGTAAATCAAGCATTTTATCGGTCAATTCTTCATCGGCAAACTTTACGAGCGACAACACCAAAAAATCCTCATAAGACGGTGAATAATACTTTAAAAGCCCTATTAAATTTCGGTAATTACTGTTGTTAACCTGCTGTGAAAGCCTTTTGGCAACATTTTCTTTTATAAAATCAAATAAAAAATTATCTTTTTCGACGAGTTCTTCGAATAATTCCTCATCAGGGGCATTAACAAGACTATATGCCGCAGTCTCATAATCTTTTTTGTTTTTTCCGGTTAACTGTTTTAATTTTTCGCTCATAATAAGTTTCCGTTACAGTATCAAATTATAACATTAAATAATTTTTAACCGATTTAATCCAAATAAAACACAGTAATGACTTTATGACCTTCTTCCGCATATTGAACGGCATTGTGAAGTGTTTTACTTGTATGTGAAAGGAAACAAATTACCTGATTACAGTCATCAATAATTTCTCTGTTACACACACGTGAGGCATCCGCAAGAGTCATCATGGCTCTGTCAGGATGTTCAACAATATTCGGCACGCCGATTAACTGATTTTGCACGTCACTGGGCTGTTGTCCGATTGTTTGTGGTAAAATAACTTTCAATTTTTCTGGATTAGCTTTCATAGCTCCTCTGATAGCAGCGGCATTTGTACCTGAAGAACCGCCGGAAGTAATAATGGTATTACCCTGCATGACAAGTGCCTGACTTAAAGTTTCTATCATTTGCTGATGTGTAATGGGCAAATTTCTGCTGCCTATAATAGCTATTCTTTTGGCAGGCTGTTTAATAGTGGCAAGCTCCATTGCCAGTTCATCAACCGTATTAGGCGAATTTGAAGATACGGTATCCATGTCATCAACAGGTACCACAATAGAATTTTGTTTTTCTTTTGCTTCATCTTCCGAATTCATTAAAATTTTTGTCATGTCAGCCATTTTCCCTACCTTCTGTTCTTTTACGATATTGAGTGTGACGTGCAGCTTTATTATCCTGAATAAAATTGCAATAAAACTTTTTTTGGTTTATGCTGATTATATCACAAAAAAATAATTTTGGGAATAGGGACATGGAAAATATAACGGATAATCTTAACAAAGAGCAATGTGAAGCGGTAAAAACCGTTACGGGTCCGCTTCTTGTACTTGCGGGTGCAGGCAGCGGAAAAACCAAATTACTCACTGCAAGAATTGCATATCTTATTCACAATTGTAATATACGTCCCAAAAACATACTTGCCGTAACATTTACAAACAAAGCCGCCAAAGAAATGAAAATCCGTTTGGGCAATATCCTCGGAGAAGAAACCGTAAAATACATGTGGGTGGGAACTTTTCATGGAATTTGCGGAAGAATGCTGCGTGAAAATATTGAAAACTACAGTTTTAAATCAGGGAAAAAACTCGATAAAAATTTTTCCATATATGATGATTCGGATACTTTAGCGGTAATAAAGCAGGCAATAAAAAAATTAAATTTGGATGATAAAATTTATCAACCTAAGCTTATTAAATCGGTAATATCCAACGCAAAAAACAAAATGCAGGATGCATATACATTTGCAACATTTGCAAGAGATTTCAAATCACAAAAAATAGCTGCGGTGTTTGAAGAATATGAAAATATACTCAATAATAATAATGCCATAGATTTTGACGACATGCTGCTTTTAACCGTAAAAATGCTTGAACAAAGTCAACAAGTCAGAGATTATTATTACAACAGATTTCAACATATTCTTGTGGATGAATTCCAAGATACAAACATGGCTCAATACAGGTTAATAAATATGCTTTATACGGGTTTGTACAAAGACATTCCTCAAGAACGTTCTTTATGTGTAGTCGGAGATGTCGACCAGTCAATATACAGCTGGAGAGGTGCGGATTACACTATAATTCTCAATTTCCAAAAAGATTTTAAAAATACCAAACTGATAAAACTTGAACAGAATTACCGCTCCACATCAAACATTTTGGATGTGGCAAATGCCATAATCATAAACAACATTGAACGCGTAGACAAAGTTTTATATTCCAACAAGGGCGAAGGTGAACTTATTGATTATTATGAGGCACAGGACGAATCCGACGAAGCCAATTTCATAGCGAGTAAAATAAAGCAGGACAGCGGAGGCGATTACAACCGTTATGCGGTTCTTTATCGTACAAATTCACAGTCAAGAGCATTGGAAGAAGCTTGTATGGCAGCGGGAATTCCCTACAGAATTTACGGCGGGCTGAAATTCTATGACCGCAAAGAAATCAAAGACATTATTGCTTATTTAAAACTGATATACAATACGGACGATTCGCAAAGTTTCAGACGGATAGTTAATGTTCCGAGACGTTCAATAGGAGATACCACAATTAAAAACCTTTCCGATTTTGCCGACAAGGAAGATATAAGTCTTTTCCAAGCTTGTCAAAGAATTGATGAAGCAACGGAAATACCGCCGAGAACCAGAGCAAAATTAAAGGATTTTTCGGAATTAATTTTGAAATTTAAAGAAGCGGCAGACTCTTACAAGCTGCATGAATTTGTAACCCTTGTAATAGAAAAAACCGGTTATCTTGCGGAATTACAATTACAAAATACACCCGAAGCCGAAGCTGACGTAGAAAACCTGCAGGAACTCGTAAATGTTGCTGGAGAATTTGAGCCTGAAGAACAAGATAACATTCTGGGGGAATTTCTTCAACAGGTTGCACTCGTATCAGACATAGACGGCATGGACAATATTGCGAATAATGTTACTTTAATGACTTTACATTCCGCCAAGGGTCTTGAATTTCCGGAAGTTTTTCTTGTAGGTTGCGACGAAGGTATTTTCCCGCACCAGAGAACATTTAATATACCTTCCGAAATGGAAGAAGAAAGACGATTAATGTACGTGGGAGTAACCAGAGCAAAAGAAAAATTATACCTTACATCCGCAAAAAGGCGTCAAATCTGGGGGGATTACAAATATTACAATCCTTCAAGATTTATAGAAGAAATTCCGCCAAGATTATTGAATTGTATTTCTTTTGAAGGCTCGTCATCGGGTTCATCCACATTCCAAAATGCGGTATCCAAAGCAAAAACAGGAAACTCCGATTTTAATTATTCATCCGCTCAAGCGGACAGTTACGGATATGTCAAGCCGTCAACGAGTTTCGGAAAAGGTTTTATTGCCCCGACAAAAGGGCTTTCCTCCGATACAAAACAAAAACAAAATTTCCAAACACCGCTTCGAACGGCTTCACGCACAATTCTTGTAAAATCAAAAGAAAACATAAAAAACGATGAAGAAAAAATAAAAGAATTTTTCAAAGATAATGCCATTAAACGCATGCTTGAAGAAAAGAAACAAAAAGAACGTGAAATGGCTGCACAACAGGAAGAACGCCGCAAAAGAGCAGAGAATATACCTTCCGTCGAATACATTTTTAATGAAGGGGAACGGGTATTTCATGAGAAACTCGGTATAGGACATATAAAAGAAGTAACCAAAATCGGTGAAAGTTTAATGTATACGATAGATTTCGGCAGACAAGGCATTAAAGCAATGGATGCAGCTTACGCAAAACTTAAAAAATTCTGATTTTCTCAAAATAATCATGCCCGCTTCAAAAAATTGACAACACGGTCAATTTTATTTATAATTTTCGTATTCGTTATTACATAAGATAAGGAGTGCCAAATGGCTCAGCAATTTAATGCACAAAACATTAAAAAAAGACTATCCGTACTGGTTTTTTTGAAAGGTTCGGCTGCACCTCTGGTAATGTATGTTGAAAAACCGGAAGAACTTTATGCGGAACTCATAAAAACCATAAAAAGTCCGACACCTGTTTTGATTGAAAAAGAAACGCAAGGTCCTTTGAAAAAAGTTGCATTTGTATCAAATCAGGTTGCCTCAGTAGCCGTTCAAGAAGAACAATATGTATAAAGTAAGCATTGAAGAACTTGAAAATCTTCCCTCAAAATCTTTAAACATGGAATTTGAGGACTATATTGAAGGAATAAATTCCGAAAAACCTTTAAAAGCAAGTTTAATCGTAAAATCATTGGGCGATTTTATAGAAGTTAAAGGAAATATAAAAGGCAAATTGAAACTTGAATGCGATTTGTGTCTTGAAGAATTTGACTACAATATAAATTTTGATATTGACGAATTGTATGCCAAAAATTCACTTATGGATGAATATCCGAAAGAAACGGAACTTAAAGAAGGTCAGTTTGTAACTGACTTGAACGGTGAAAACGAGATAGATATTTATGACTTATTGTATCAATCTGTAATATTAAATTTACCAAATAAGAAAGTTTGTGGTATAAATTGTAAAGGGAATAAATTTTTACGGGAAGAAAATTTATCAGACCCGAGACTGGATATATTTAAAAATATTAATCTTGAAAAGTAGAAATATAAGTAGTAGTAAAGAATAAAAAAGGAAAAGAAAAATGGCAGTACCAAAGAAAAGAACAGGACATTCAGCACAGGGACACAGAAGAAGTAATTGGAAGGCAACAAAGCCTGCAACAACCAAGTGTCCGAATTGCGGTGCAACGGTTTTGACACATACGGTTTGTACGGCATGCGGAACTTACAAAGGTAAACCCGTAAGTTTAAAAGACAAAAATCAGGAAACAGCAGCAGCCGTAAAAGAAGTAAAAAAATCCGAACCCGAAAAAACACCGGAAGTTGTTGAAGAAGTTTCCGCTAAAAAAACAACGGCAAAGAAATCAACTGCTAAAAAAACAAGTGATTCTAAGCCTGCAGCAAAAAAGACAAGAACTAAAAAAGCGGAAAAAACCGAAGAATAATTAAAACGGAAAGTAAAAAGTAAGCAGTTTAGCCGGCATGTTTGGTCAGGCTGTTTGCATAATGGCTTTTTGTTTGAATAAAAGAGGAAAAAATGACAAGAATAGCAATAGATGCAATGGGCGGGGATCATGCTCCGCATGAAATAGTGGCAGGTGCGGTATGGGCTGCACAAGAGTACAATGTACCGATTGAATTAGTCGGAAAACAGGATAGAATTGAACAGGAACTTGACAAAATTAATCAGGAAGGTTTCTATTCCGACTGCGGTAAAGGCGGAAAACATCAATATCGTATAAAAATTGATATTTCCAAACTCGATATAAAAATTACTCATGCCAACGAAATTATTGAAATGGGAGAAGCTCCCGGTCAAGCTATTCGCAAAAAGAAAAAATCATCAATTGTTTTAGCCGTTGACGCTGTAGCACAAGGCAGTTCCGATGCCGTAGTAGCCGCAGGTTCAACAGGTGCGGCAATGGCATCAAGTTTATTCGGTCTGGGCAGAATTCCGGGTATAGACAGACCCGCAATAGCTGTTACGCTTCCCACAATAAAAAGACCTATAGTTGTAATTGACGGCGGTGCAAACAGCAATTGTACTCCGGAAATGCTTTATCAATTCGCTATAATGGGGGCAACTTTTTCCAAAAATGTTCTCGGAATAGAACATCCGCGTGTCGGAGTGTTAAATATCGGCGAAGAAGCAGGAAAAGGTAATGAATTAGCACAAGCTACATATAAATTACTTGAAGAACATCAGGAAAAAATTAATTTTGTCGGAAATATTGAAGGTAAAGAAATTTTTCTCAGCGTTTGTGATGTTGTTGTATGTGACGGCTTTGTGGGCAATGTTGCTTTAAAGGTCACGGAAGGCACTTCATCAATGCTTTTCAGAATGCTCAAACAGGAATTTAAAGCGGATTTGCTCGGAAAAATCATCGGTCTGCTTGCAAAACCTTTTATGAGCAGAATTTATACTAAAATCAATTACGAAGAATTCGGCGGAGCTTTGCTGCTTGGTGTTAAAGGTATAACTGTTATTTCGCATGGCAGAAGTAAGGCTTATGCGATTAAAAACGCGGTAAGAGTCGCAAAACATGCCGTAGAAACCGGTGTAAACGAAAAAATTGCGAAATTTTACGAGGAATAATTACCATGACAGATAAACTAATACCTCTGAAAATAGCCGGTATTGGATACAGTTTACCCGAGACGGTTATTACAAATGATGATTTAACAAAATTATATGAAACCTCGGATGAATGGATTTATACAAGAACGGGTATCAAAGAAAGACGTGTTGTATCAGGCAGCCAGAATGCGGCTGATTTAGGTCTTGATGCCGCAAAAAAAGCTCTTTCCAGAGCTAATATAAACCCCGAAGATATTGATTTAATTATTTCGGCATCATCAGCACCGCCAAAGCTTTATCCTGCAATAGCCTGTTTAATTCATGCAGGTTTGGGCATATCAAAACCCGTTCCGGCATTTGATATAACCGCGGCATGTTCAGGGTTAATTTACGGATTAAGCATTGCAAAAGGTTACATATCTTCAGGTATGTACAAAAACATTCTAATCGTCGCCACGGACAACAATTCACGTCTTGTAGACTGGAGTGACAGAGGTACATCCATTTTATTCGGCGACGGTGCGGGTGCAATGGTCGTAACTCAAGCAGATGACGGCATTGATGATGTAATCGCCATTGACATTAAAGCTGACGGAAATCATGGTGATTTAATCGAACTTGCACTTGACGGTAAAAATTGTCCTCTGGTTGAACCGTATGAAGCCCAAAAGCAAGTTATAAAAATGAACGGCAGAGGAGTGTATACCTTTGTAGCAAAGGTTTTACCTCATTATGTGGAAGAATTAATATCAAATTCAGGTTTAAAAGTTGATGACATTGATTATTTAATTCCTCATCAGGCGAATATAAGAATTATTCAGGCGGTTCAAGAGCGTTTAGGCTACTCTGACGAAAAAGTTATAACAAACATCAAGTATTACGGCAATACCTCTGCTGCATCAATACCCATAGCACTTGCAGAAAGCGTTGAAAAAGGTAACTTGAAACTCGGAACTACTGCTGTATTATGCGGATTTGGTGCGGGAATGACCTGGGGCGGAGCAATTGTAAGACTTCGCGAAGGTATCTGTTAATAATTAAGGAGAATTATATGACAAAAAAGATTGCTTTTTTATTTCCGGGACAAGGCTCACAAGCTGTAGGCATGGGAAAAGATTTATATGATAATTTTGAAAGTGCAAAGAATGTTTTTGACACGGCGGACAATGTTTTAAGTAAAAGTATTACAAAAATGTGTTTTGAAGGCCCTGAAGATGCTTTGAAACAAACGGTTAACACTCAACCTGCGATAGTAACAATGTCGATTGCCGCGTTAGAGGCGTTGAAATCTCAACTTGACATAAAACCCGATTACACGGCGGGTCACAGTTTGGGCGAATACTGTGCAATGTACGCATCAAATGTAATGAGTTTGGAAACCGCATTAAAAGCCATTCAAAAACGTGCTGATTTGATGAGTTCATCAAAAGGCGGTTCTATGGCAGCAGTTTTGAACGCAAGTGAAGAACAACTGAAAGCAGGACTTGAAGAAGGTTCTAAGGTGGGTTATGTTGACATTGCAAATTACAATTCACCTGCTCAGGTTGTTATAACAGGTGATGAAAATGCCGTTAAAACAGCAGGCGATTATATGACGGCAAACGGTGTAAGACGTGTTGTTCCGCTTGCGGTTTCGGGAGCATTCCATTCGAAATTTATGGAAAGTGCGGGAAAAGAATTTGCGGAATTTGTCTCAACTCTTGAACTTAACAATGCCAAAACTCCCGTTATCACAAATGTTGATGCGGAAGCGACCGTTTTATCGGATGATTTCAGAGTAAAAATGCCGAAACAAATTTATTCATCGGTTCACTGGACACAAACCATTGAAAAAATGGTGAGTGACGGCGTTGAAATATTCATCGAAATCGGGCCCGGAAAAGTTCTTGCGGGTTTGAATAAGAAAATCGCACCCGAGGCAAAAGTTTTCAATATTTATGACAAAGAGTCTTTAGAAAACACGATTAACGAATTGAAAGAGTTATTTGTTGAAATATAATTAAATAACGAAATTAAATAATTCTTTAATGTCAATATTTAAAGCATTTGCGATATTTTCGAGGTTTTTAAGAGTCACGTTAGTTTCTCCGCGTTCGATTAATCCAACCGAATTTCTGTTGAGTTCAGCGAGTTCGGCGAGTTTTTCCTGTGAAATTTTGCGTTTTTGACGTTCAACGCGGATTTTTAATCCGACTTTTACATTTATATTTTCGTTCATAAGAATATTTTATAAAACTACTATATTGACATTCTACATAATTTATTTGTATAATGACTAATATATTAGTCATAATTAAATGAGGTAGAAATATGAGAGAAGAAATTAAAAACGTGACAAATTTGGAAAAGTTGGTAAGACTTGAAAATTCTGTCATGCAGAACAACCATGTCATGGTGAACCCCACACATGTCATCCCCCATGTCATCCTGAACTTGTTTCAGGATCTTAGACATACATTATCGATACAAATAGCCATCTCGCATAGGTTATGTTGTGGAATGACACCTCTCCATGTCATCCTGAACTTGTTTCAGGATCTTATTTCGTGGCATTGGTTCAGTATCTTAATTGTACGAAAGACCCTGAAATAAATTCAGGGTGACATGAAGGTTTTTGAATAACAAATAAAAAGTAACAAACAGTAATAAATAAAAAAAGAAAGGAACAAAAAAATGAAAAAAGAAATTAAAAACACTAGAATTTTGGAAAAGACTGTGAGACTTGAAAATGGTAAGATCCTGAAACATGTTCAGGATGACAAATTCGGTTTTACATTGGCAGAGGTTCTAATCACCCTCGGTATCATCGGCGTTGTGGCAGCGATGACTATACCCTCATTAATTCAAAAATATCAGGAAAAAGTCTTTGTAACAGGTGCAAAGAAATTCTACAGTCTTATTTCTCAAGCCGCACAATTAGCGGTTATTAATAACGGGTTACCTGAAACTTGGGATTTGAGTAACCATGAAAATATGATTAAATTTGTAGCACCGTATTTAAAGATTACTGATTACTGTACAGGAAAAAACGGAAAGGTTTGCTACCATAATAATGATTTATATTTTCGAAATGGTAACACTAATGGAAGTAATTATCTTTCGGGGCGAAGTCCAGATCGTCCGGCTTTTCGTTTAAATGACGGAACTGTTGTAGGAACTTGTAATGCCACACGTGCTAATTTAGATACGCCTGATGATGGGCTCATAGAGTATCTTGCAGATATTAACGGGGATAAAAAACCAAATACTTTAGGAAAAGATATATTTATCTTTATTTTGTCAAAAAAAGGCACTATAAGACCTTATGGTAGTATGCAAGACGGTGACACGAGTCAATACTCTTTTAAACAAGGTTGTTTAAACTCTAATGCAAAAGGTTTTGGCTGTACGGCATGGGTGGTGCAAAACGGTAATATGGATTATTGGCACTGCAATGATTTAAGCTGGGACGGTAAGCATAAATGCTCTGACTAAAATTTTACTGTGCCGTTGTCCTTAGGCACAGTAAACGATTTCAGCCTTTTGGCTGAAACCACACGAAGTGTACCCGCAGGGGGTGTTGCAATGACTAAAGTCATTGCTTTACCTTAGCGTGTTTTTTCTTTCTTTTGCCAACGTTTTCTTTCTTTTTGCACCGCAACAAAAAAGAAAGAAAATGTTGAAAAAGTTTATTGGTTGACATTATCTTGTTACACAAATTTACACAAAACATTTACAAATTATGCCATAAATATCTTTATGGTATAATTTTTTTGGGGACATTAAATAAGGAGAGAAGATTAATGACAGAAAGAAAAATTGCTTTAGTAACAGGCGGTTCACGCGGTATTGGTTTGGCTTGTGCGTTGGAACTTGCAAAAAACGGTTGTGATATCGTTATCAACGATATTTGTGATGCCGAAAAAGCACAGCCCGCTTTGGATGAAATCAAAGCTTGCGGTGCAAACGCTTATTTTTACCAATTTGATGTTTCAAACGACGAACAAGTTCAAGCAGCTGTTGATAAAATTATCGCTGACCACGGCAAAATTGATATTCTGCTTAACAACGCAGGTATTACAAAAGACGGTCTTTTTATAAGAATGGATATGGAGCAGTGGGAAAGAGTTATTAAAATTAACCTTACAAGTGCTTACTGCGTAACTCATGCGGTTGTTAAATATATGATGAAAGCCCGTCAGGGTTCAATTATCAACATGTCAAGTATCGTAGGACGTCACGGAAACCCCGGTCAGGCAAATTACTCCGCATCAAAAGCAGGTTTAATCGGACTTACTCAAACTCTTGCAAAAGAATTCGGTTCAAGAAACATCAGAGTAAACGCCGTTTGCCCCGGATTTATCCAAACGGCAATGACGGCAGAATTGCCCAACATCGACGAATACCTCAAAGCTATTCCGATGAAAAGACTCGGTACACCCGAAGATATTGCAAAAGTTGTTAAATTCCTTGCACTCGATACCGATTACGTTACGGGTCAGGCTATCGAAGTTGCGGGCGGTTTGATGATATAATCTAAATGTAACAATTTTTTAAATCTGTTGCAAATTAATCTTGTACTAAGTATAATGATAATGAAAAAATTGTAATTACAAAAATTATGAGGAAATTGAAATGAGTACATTAGAAAAAGTAAAAAAAGTAGTAGTAGACCAATTAAGCGTTGATGAATCTTTAGTAACTCCGGAAGCAAGCTTTACCGCTGACTTGGGTGCTGATTCATTAGACACCGTTGAATTGGTTATGGCTTTTGAAGAAGAATTCGGCTGCGAAATCCCCGATGAAGAAGCTGAAAAAATTCAAACTGTTCAAGACGCAGTTAACTACATTGACTCTCACAAATAAACTTTTCTTGAATTTATAAGTGAGAATAAACAGTTGCGAGGGTAAAATTGAATACTATTTTTACCCTCGTTTATTTAGAATAGTAATAAGGTAAAAAGATGACTAAAAGAAGAGTAGTAATTACAGGTTTAGGGGCAGTTTCACCGTTCGGTATCGGTGTTGATAAGTTTTGGAACAGCCTCAAAGAAGGCAAAAGCGGAATTTCAACCTCCGAATCTATCGATATTGAAAAACATGTCGTTAAAATATCAGGTGAAATAAAAAACTTTAATCCTGAAGATTATCTTGATGCAAAAGAAGCCAAAAAAATGGACAGATTTATCCAGTTTGCTCTTGTAGCCGCTGATGAAGCGGTGAAAGATGCCAAATTGGAAGAAGTTCATGACGTTGACCCTTATAAAATAGGTGTTATGGTTAGTTCTGCGGCAGGCGGTTTTCATACTTTTGAAGAAAATCACAAAAGAATTTTGGAAAAAGGCCCCAACAAATGCTCTCCGTTTACAATTCCAATGATGATTGTAAATATGGCATCGGGCAGAATTTCCATGAAATACGGTTTTAAAGGAGTAAACAAAGTTGTTGTTTCCGCATGTGCAACAGGTACACACACAATAGGCGATGCGTTTCGTTCAATTCAATACGGCGATGCTGATATAATGGTTGCCGGAGGCTGCGAATCAACTATTTGCGATGTTGGTATCGGTGCGTTTTCATCAGCAAGAACACTTTCAAAACGCAACGATGAACCTCAAAAGGCTTCACGTCCGTGGGATGTGGAAAGAGACGGGTTTATTATGTCAGAAGGTGCGGCAGTATTAGTACTTGAAGAATACGAACATGCTAAAAAACGCGGTGCAAAGATTTACGCAGAAATTGTCGGCTACGGTCAGACAGGCGATGCCTACGACGTTGTAGCTCCCGACCCCGAAGGTCAAGGTGCAATTCATTCAATGAAATTCGCTCTTGAAGATGCAAATTTAAAACCTTCGGAAATTCAATACATCAACGCACACGGAACAAGCACGGGACTCGGCGATGTCGCAGAATCAAAAGCTATTGCAACAGTGTTCGGCGACAAAAAGCAAAACCCGAATTTAATGGTAAGTTCAACAAAATCAATGCATGGTCACTTGCTCGGTGCAACGGGTGCGGTTGAATGTATTGCCTGCATAAAAGCTATTAACGAAGGCATTGTACCTCCGACGATTAACCTTGATAATCAAGATGAAGCAGTAGCGGATTTGGATTACGTTCCGCACAAGGCACGTAAAGCCGAAATCCATGCCGCATTGTCAAATTCTTTCGGATTTGGCGGACAAAACGCTTCGCTTGTAATAAAAGAAGTAAAATGACATTTCATGGCTATTAATATTATGCCTCCGCTTCAAAAGAAGCGGTTTTTTTTGCGAAAAAAACAATAGTTACATAAAAAACATCAACAAAATGAATGATTTTATTTCAAAAACAATTTGCTATTATAACATAGTACTCCTTAGAGAACTAAGATACACATATCCCTAATCAACAGCTATGACACTTCTTGTGTACCATAGCTTTTTTTTTATGTTAAAATAAGGTTATGTTCGACAGCTTAAGCGAAAAATTACAAGCAATAATTCAAAAAACGGGCAGTAAAGAACTTACTCAGGACAACATGCAAGAAGCTTTACGCGAAATCAGACGTGCATTTTTAGAAGCTGACGTTAATCTTCGCGTAGTAAAAGCTTTTATTTCATCAATTAAAGACAAAGCCGAAGGCGAAAAGGTTTTGCAGGGTGTAAATCCTTCCCAGCAGCTTATAAAAATCGTTAATGACGAACTTATAAACATTCTGGGCAAAGAACAAAGTCCGTTGGATTTTTCAGGTAATCCGAACATAATAATGATGCTGGGGCTTCAAGGTTCGGGGAAAACCACATCATCCGCAAAACTTGCGGTTAAGTTAAAAAAAGACGGCAGAAATCCTTTACTTGTTGCTTGTGACGTCCACAGACCCGCCGCAATAAGTCAGTTACAGACACTGGGGAGAGAAATTAACACAGAAGTTTATACTGTACCCGATAACAAGGATGTTTGTGAAATCGTTCGAAATGCAATTGCTTATGCAAAAGAAAACGGATTTAATACGTTAATACTTGACACCGCAGGGCGTTTACAAATTGACACCGATATGATGGCAGAACTTCTTCTTATAGACAGAATGTTTAATCCCGTCGAAAAATTACTTGTGATAGATTCAATGACAGGTCAGGAAGCTGTTAACGTTGCCGAAAATTTTGATGCTCAACTCGGTATAACGGGAATTGTACTTACAAAACTTGACGGCGACAGCAGAGGAGGATGTGCATTAAGCATAGTGTATTGCACGGGAAAACCGATAAAATTAACGGGTACGGGCGAAAAATTAAATGCACTGGAAGATTTTTATCCCGAGCGAATGGCAACAAGAATTTTGGGTATGGGCGATATAGTTTCACTTGTCGAACGTGCACAGGAAGTTTTTGACGAAAAACAGGCACTTGAACTGGAAGCCAAAATGGCAAAAGCCGAATTTTCTTTTAACGACTTTTTAAAAATGCAAAAACAAATGCAAGCATTCGGCTCAATGGGTAATCTTCTCGGCATGATACCGGGTTTGAATATAGGCAAAGACGACAGAGATAAAATTTCTCACGAAGGTGAAAAACAATTTAAACGAATTGAAGTATTTATTCAAAGCATGACACCGGAAGAAAGAGCCAATCCGAAAATAATTAACACAAGCCGAAAAAAACGCATTGCAAAAGGCTGCGGCATGGATATGCATGAAATAAACATGTTTTTACAACAGTTTGAACAAATGAGAATGATGATGAAAGGCATGCACGATATGAAAGGTTTAATGGGGAAAATGGGCGGCATGCCAAATATCAACTCACTTGGCGGAAAAATGGGTAAGCATGCAATGAATAAAGCCATGAAAATGATGAGACGCTTTAAGTAGTTTTGCATTTTCACTTGAAATTAGTAAAAAAACGCATTATAATAATATGGCGGATTTGAACATTTTGTTTTCACAAAATGACGGTTTGGAATATTGTACGGAAAGTTTGGAGAAAAAAGATATGAAAAAATCGAATTTTGAAATTTTAGCATTCACCCCCCCCCCGAGTCTGTAAACCCGCTCTACAAGCGGGTTTTAGCCACTTTTAACTTTTTGAAAATTTTCAATTTTTCAATTATATCATTGCGAAATTGGCGTCAGCACCGTATAATAATCAGATTTAAGCGGCACTAAATTGCTTGAAATTATTATGCACAAAAAAGAAACTCCCCGTAAGGAGAGTTTCTTTTCGGTTTATTTTTTTAAACATTTACGAGTGAATTTTCTCTTTCCAAACGCAAAGTTTGTGTTGTTATGTCACATACCGATGAAGGTCCAAAGTACTGTATAGCACCGGGGAACACATAACAATCATTCAACGCCCATTCTTCTCTGTTCTTTTCCAAAACTTTGAATACGGGGCCGTCCAATTCAACAAGAGCTTTTTGAATAACGGGTTTAAATTCACCATGACGTTTTTCCATATTCATCATCATTGTTAAAGGAACACCGCCAGCTATCCATTGATTAGCCGGCTTTGTAAGATTTCTGACGGATGATAAATATCCGGTTAAACCAAAATTGATAAGTGCAAATGCATTGTAACCCAGAGAATAACAATAATCCGCATCAAAATTTGACGGGAATGCACATCTGCCTTCATAACCGAAAAAGTGAGATTGCGAACTGAATTTACCCTTAAATATTCCTTTGGATTTTAAATCATTTAATCTTTCGTTTATCATTTCGATTAAAAGTTTTTCCGTTTCGATTTTGGAAACCTGAACATTTCCGTGAGGGTCTCTGTCAGCCAGTAACTGTGTTTTTATAAGTTCCGGAAGTGAAGCATAAACCTTCGCATTATCAGCATTTAATCTTTTTTCGACAATTTCAAATTTTTCTTTAATTGATTTTGCGTTAACGAAAGACAAATCAGTTTCCAAGTCTGCCATAATGTCATTGAGGTTAGAAATCATTGATTTCATTTCGGGTATAAATTCAATTAAGCCTTCGGGAATAACGGCTATACCGAAATTTTTACCGTTATCAGAGCGTTTTACAATTATGTCAGTCATGTAGCTTACGACCTGTTCCAAAGACATATTTTTCGCTTCAACTTCTTCGGAAATCATGGTTATATTCGGTTGAGTTTGTAAAGCTGCTTCCAAAGCAACATGGCTTGCACTTCTGCCCATAATTTTAATAAAGTGCCAGTATTTTTTAGCGGAATTTGCATCACGTTGAATATTTCCGATGAGTTCCGCATAAGTTTTTGTAGCGGTATCAAATCCGAAAGAAATTTCTATCTGGCTATTTTTCAAGTCACCGTCAATGGTTTTCGGACATCCTATAACCTGAATACCCGTATTGTTCTTAACAAACCATTCCGCAAGCAAAGCGGCATTAGTATTTGAATCGTCACCGCCGATTATAACCACTGCGGAAATGTTTAAATTACGGCAAACTTCGAGTGATTTTTGAAATTGTTCTTCGGTTTCCAGCTTGGTTCTGCCCGAACCGATAATATCAAATCCGCCGGTATTTCTGTATTCATCAATAAATTCATCACTAAATTCAATATATTTACCTTCAATAATTCCTGACGGCCCGCCTAAAAAGCCGTATAATTTGTTAGCGGGGTTAGCATTTTTCAAAGCATCGTAAAGACCTGCAATTACGTTGTGTCCACCGGGAGCTTGACCGCCAGAAAGAATTACACCGACATTTTTAACATCAGATTTTTTTTCATTTACCGATGAGCTGAATGTTACTATCGGTTTTCCGTAAGTGTTTTTAAACAAATCTTTAATTTGGTCTTTATCCCTGACAGCTTCCGTGGCAGCACCTTCGCTCATTTGAAGAAAATTAATCCCCTGAGAAAGGCTGTCGGGAAGTTTAGGCTGATACTTTAATCTCTCAATTTGTAACGGTGAAAGTGTTTTCATATTCTTATCCTTCCTTATTTAGTACAACTTTTACACCAGTATATTAACATAAAAAAATTTGAAATAAAAAGCAAACAAGATATTAATCATCCCTAACGCTTGAAATTTTTAGAATATATGTTATAATGATAGAGTAAGGTTGAAATATTTCAATCGGGAAGTACTCCGGTGCGAAGCATCGAAAATTTGGGAGTTAATGAAAAAATTATGAATAAATCGAATTTTGAAGTTTTAGCATTCACCCCCCCCCACACTTGTAACGCTCTCGTAGACTGGGTTTCAGCCACTTTTTGTTGTTGGGGTAATTTTAAAGGGATTAATTTACATCCCTCGTTTTGTCGTGGGAATTTTTACCATGTTACTATTAACGACCATGCCATGGTAAACCACACACATGTCATCCCCCATGTCATCCTGAACTTGTTTCAGGATCTTAGCATTATCAAGTCTTTAAATAGAAAAGAAACTAAACCAAAGTCAATGTCCACAACTATGGTCAATAACAAGTCTCTGCCCGCATTAGAGCAAATCCAAGACGTTTCAGGATTATGTACCAATACCGAATAAATAAGACCCTGAAATGAATTCAGGGTGACATGTATAGTTATAGTTTTCAATAAAGAGTAATAAATAAAAACAAGAAAGGAACTAAAAAATGAAAAAAGAAATTTAAAACGCAACAATTTTAGAAAAAACCGTGAGACGTGAAAATGGTAAGATCCTGAAACAAGTTCAGGATGACAAATATAGTGATAATTTTAACAGACAGTAATAAATAAAAAGAAAGGAACAAAAAATGAAAAAAGATTTTAAAAACGTGAAGATTTTGGAAAAGACAGTGGGACCCGACAAGG
>CANPZB010000024.1 GCA_947588755.1 Candidatus Gastranaerophilales bacterium
CTGAAATGAATTCAGGGTGACATGTATAGTTATAGTTTTCAATAAACAGTAATAAAAAAAAAGAAAGGAACAAAAAATGAAAAAAGAAATTAAAAACACTAAAATTTTGGAAAAGACAGTGAGACGCGAAAATGGTAAGACCCTGAAACGAGTTCAGGGTGACATGGAGGTGTACGGTCATTGCGAGCGAATGCGAAGCAATCCAGCCAATTATCTTGCACGAAGTGCCTATAAGGACTTTTCACCTCTCACTTTTCACCTTTCACCCAAAGATACCCTCACTTCTCACCTTTCACAACGCTGTGCGTTTACTTTAGCCGAAGGTGCTACGCAGCGGATTTGCACAAGAACGAAGCGAAGCGAGTTCGTCCAAGTGAGCAAAACCACGCTTTTGCGAACTGTGCATAATCCAAGACACGTAGCCCGGCAACACAACAAACGGAGAGCCGCCTTTACTTTGGCGGAAGTTTTAATCACCCTAGGTATCATCGGGGTAGTGGCGGCGATGACCATGCCGTCGCTTATTCAACATTATAAAAAGCAAACTGCCGAAACTCGTTTAAAACATTTTTCAAGTTTGATGCAACAAATAGTATCCATGCGTTACAAAGATGCTATTGAAGGAAAAGAACAATTAGTATCTTTGAAAGGATTGAACGGCAATGACCAGGAAAAATATTTTAACTTGTATCTGAAACCTTATGGGAAATGGGCTAAAACCCAAAAAACCGATACGGCATTTATGGCTGCCTTGCCTGACGGTTCAGGTATCTATCTTATTAAGACTAACTCTTGTGATAGTACGTTAAGGAGTGATGGTTTATTATATGACTATTGTTGTCATTATATGATTTATTGTGTTGATTATAAATATTGTAAAGAATTGAAAAATATTAATAGTGTTGCCAGTTTGAATTCAGTATCGTACGGAAAAAATACTTTTATATTTGCTGCATCATCCGGTAGACCTGACAGGACTTATATAGTATCAGGTTTTAGCAGAGAAGATCTTATAAGCTTATGTAAATCAGGTGATATGATACGGTGTACAAGTTTGCTGGAATATGACGGCTGGAAGATAAAAGACGATTATCCGATAAAGTTTTAAATGTTTATTCGGTCAACTATATCTTTTGCCGTAATATCAAGGCAGACGGGATTTTGGCAGGTTGTTTGGCGATGTTCCCATAAACAGGGTTTTATGGGGCATTCGTCATGTGTTTTTATAGGTGTTATAAATTCCGATTGCGGGATTAATTTTTTATCATCCGTCGGTCCGAAAATAGCATAAGTTCGGGTTTGCACGGCAACTGCTATATGCAGAGGGGCAGAATCGGAACAAATAAACTTTTCGGCTTTGCCGATTAAAATTGCCAAATCTCTAATGTTTTTTGTTTTACCGTACATATCGACAAAGTTTTCATCAGGCATAACAAGAGTTCTGATTTTTTTTATTACTTGTTCATCGTCAGGGCCGCCCGCTAATATAACTTTTTTACCCGAAGCAATAAGCAAATTAATAATTTCAGCCCACTTGTCAGGCGGAATTGTTTTGGTAATCCCTTTTTGCACACTCATTTTGCTGACTCCGGGGTGAATTAATACCGAATTGGGAATTTTTTCACAGCGTTCGACATTTATTTCGGGTAAAAATGTTTTATGCTTTGTTAAAATTGATGCCAAATCATGGTACATATCACAAGCATATTGATTTTTATTAAGTTTTACGGTTGAGGTTAGAAGTATTTCGCTCAATTTTCCCGTATTATATCCGTATCTTTTTTTTATACCGCTGAGAGCAAGAATTATACTTATAAATTTGTTTGCTCCGGAAGAAATTACAATATCAAACTTACCTTTTCTTGCAAGGTAAATGAGTTTTAAAATTTGAAAATATTTATTTTTTCCCTTAATGTCAATTAAAAAAAGATTATCAATAATGTCCGTCAAGTCTTTAATACTTTTACTTCTGGGTTCAAGTGCCAGAGTTATGTGCGAATTAGGGAATTCTTTTTTCAGAGAAATAAGTGTCGGAAGAAAAAATATTTCGTCGCCTATTCCGCCAAAGTTTACGGCAAGTATTTCGGTAAATTTGTTCATAATTTAATAATACCAAAAAAAATTAAAACGGATAAATTTAATCATTTTATGCTATACTGACCTTATGGTTAATAAAGTAACAACTGCGGCAGTAATAGGGCTGAATGCGTACAAAGTAACGGTTGAAGTTGATGTAATAAATTCTTTACCGGGAATTTACATTGTGGGACTTCCGGATGCCTCGGTAAATGAAGCACGTGACAGGGTAAGGTCAGCCGTTAAAAATTCCGGATTTACTTTTCCCGGCAGAAGGGTAGTAATTAACCTTGCTCCCGCGGATTTAAAAAAAGAGGGTTCTAACTATGATTTACCTATAGCAGTGGGTATTCTGGCGGAACAAGAAGTACTGGATGATGAAAAAATTAAAGATTATGCCTTTATAGGCGAACTTTCACTTGACGGAACAATACGCGGTGTAAGCGGAGTTTTGCCTCTGGTTTTGGGACTGAAAGATTTCGGGATAAAAAATATTATCGTTCCTTATGTAAATGCAAACGAAGCGGCACTTGCGGGCGATGTTAATATATTCGGGGCAAAATCACTTGCCGAAGTAGTAAATCATTTTACGGAATTGCCTATAAACAAAACCGTTGTTGATGTAAATCAATATTTGTCGGAAGGTATTCAAAGTGATTTGGGATATGATTTTAAGGATGTAAAAGGTCAACAAAAAGCTAAACATGCACTGGAAATTGCAGCCGCAGGCGGACATAATATTTTGATGACGGGTTCACCCGGCTCGGGAAAAACATTGATGGCAAAATGTTTTGCTTCAATATTACCGCCGCTTGAACTTCAAGAGGCTCTGGAACTTACGAAAATTTACAGTATATGCGGACTGCTTTCACCTGATAAACCGCTGATGACGAAAAGACCGTTTCGTCCCGTACACCATACGGCTTCGGCTAACGGTATTACGGGCGGAGGTTCAAATCCTAAACCGGGTGAAATTTCGCTTGCACACCGCGGAGTACTTTTTCTTGATGAAATGGTTGAATTTCCGAGAAATGTCCTTGAGGTTTTAAGACAACCTCTCGAGGACGGCGAAATAGTAATATCGCGTTCCAAACATTCCGTAAGATATCCCGCGAAATTTATACTTTTAGGGGCAATGAACCCTTGTCCATGCGGTTTTTTGGGCGATAAAGAAAAACAATGCACCTGTACTGATTTTCAGATAAACAGATATTTGTCAAAATTATCGGGGCCTTTGCTGGACAGAATTGATTTACAAATTGAAGTTCCTAGGCTTACACCGCAAGAATTAATGACTCTGAATAACGACGGAGAAAGCTCTGAGGTTATAAGACAACGAGTCGTAAAAGCAAGGAAAATTCAGGCACAAAGGTATTTGCAAGACGGTATTCTGACTAATTCGGAGTTGACACCGAAACTCATTAAAAAATATTGTCAAATCGATGAAAAATCACGGGAACTTTTAAAAGTCGCTGCCGTAAAATACGGACTTTCGGGCAGACGTTACGACCGTATACTGAAAATTGCAAGAACCATAGCTGATTTGGATAATTCACAAAATATTCAACAAAATCATCTGATGCAGGCACTTCAATACAGAATGTTAAAACAAAATTAACTAAACGGGAACTTTAACGCAAAATTCCGTACGAACATTTTCTTCACTTGTAACGGTTATTTCGCCCCCATGTGCTCTGATAATTTGCTGGGAAAGATACAACCCGAGTCCCGTACCTATTTTCCTGAATTTCTTTGATGCCGAATAGTATTTGTTAAAAATAAGTTTTATTTCTTCCTGAGGTATTCCCTGCCCGTAATCTGTTACGGAAATAGTTATAAAGCCCGGCAATTCGCCTGTGGTAATATCAATTTTATCTTTTGTATTGCTGTGGGAAATTGCGTTGGAAATAAGATTTTTTATTACCCTTGCAAGCTGCAGTTCATCGGCAAAAACTCTCAAATTTGAGCTTGTGTCCAATTTTATTGTTATACCTGAATTGGCTGCTATCGGCTGAGTTTCGGTAACTATGTTTTGAAGGAATTTATTCAGCATTATATTTTCTTTTACTAATTTTATACCTGTCTCATCAATTTTGTAAGTTTCAGGAAGAATTTGAACCAGTTCCAAAAGTTCTTGATTGGAATTTTTCATGTTTAAAAGTGCAACTTTCTGTTTTTCGGTTATTTCACCAAATTTTCCGCCGATTAAAAAGTCCAATATATTTGCGGCGGCAACAATAGGAACTTTTAAATCGTGTGTAAGAGTGGTAATAAAATCTTCTTTCAGTGTTTCAATTTCTCTTTCATTTGTTACGTCTTTTATTAACAGTACAAACCGTTTTTTATCATCAAGCGAAAGTCTTGTGGAACTTATAACAAAATTATTTGTAGGAGTGTGTTTTACAAAGACATCCGCATTGGAAAGCTTTTCAATATTGGTATCTTCACCGAGTTGTATAAAATCAAATATATTGTGACCTATTATATCTTTACCTTTGGTTCCGAACCAATCGGTTATTTTGGGAGTCGCTCTGAGAATATGATTTTTTTCGTTTATAATTAAAATACCGTCAGAAAGAGAATTTATTACCGATTCCAAAAGCTTATTTTGCCTCATAAGTTCGTTCTGGTATTCTACAATCATTTTTTCTCTGTCGTTAAGTGTTTCCACCATTCTGTTGATACTGTCCGTAACATTTCTGTAAGTGGGGTGGTTAAGATTATCAATTTTGTTTGAAAGATTACCGTAACGTACGGAATCTATGGTATACGTTACCTGTCCAAGGTAGTCATTAATTTTTGACCATCTTTTGTTGGTTTGCCTTGTTATTAAAAACAAAATTACAAAAACCGCTATAATGCCTAAATTTAAAATATACCAGAGCATGTTTAAATATTTTAACCTTTTTTTATATGTACTAATTTATGATATAATTATAGCAGATGAGGAAGGATTTGTATATGGGCGGTATAAAATTACCAAAATCCATAAAGATGGTTGTAACCGACTTTGACGGCGTGATTACCGATAACTGTGTTTATATAAATTCGGACGGCTCAATGTCAAGAAAATTGAATTTTAAAGATATAATGGGATTTTTCCTGCTGAAAAAAAATAATATTGATATAGCAATAATTTCAGGTGAAGAAAATTCGGCAATAGAAACGGTATCCAAAAAATTTCAGGTTAAAGAAGTTTATCAAAACATACGTGTCAAATCGGATATACTAAAGGAGATTATAAAAAAATATAATCTTTCTGACGATGAATATGTCTACATCGGTGATGATTTAAACGATATTGAATGTTTGCAGCTTGCAAAGTATAAAATAACCGTTCCTCATGCTGTTGAAAAACTTAAAAAAATTAAGGGTATTCAAATAACCGAAAATGATGGCGGATGCGGTGCATTCAGAGAGGTTGCGGATTGTTTGGCTGGTTAGATTTTATAAGTGAAAAAATAGACTCGTTTAATGCCTGTGTGGAACAATATAAAAATGATACAGGCATTCAGTCGTTACCAAATCTTGCCCGAATAAATAAAGCAAAAAAATTAATTGATGCCGGTGATATTCAACAAGCAAAACAAATATTGACAAGCGTTACGGAAATCAGCGGTAATGAAGGTTTGGCATATAAATATTTAGGACTTGCTTATGAAAAAGAAAAAGATTTTGAAAGTGCCGCCGTAAATTTCCAAAAATCCGCCGATATAAATCCGATTGATAAAAACATCTGGCAAAGTTTGGGTTTTACTTATATTAATATTCGCAAGTTTGAGCAAGCAATAGCTTCTTTTGAAAAAGCTGACCGTATTTCGCCCATGAATACAGATATTCATACGGGTTGGGGTATGGCTTTGTTAAAATTAAAACGCTATGACGAAGCACATAAAAAGTTCTGTCAGGCAGTTGATTTTAACAAATATAATTTCGCGGCGTTGTTTCTCACTGCCGTTACGGAAGTTGAATTAAAAAGATATGACGATGCGGCAGCAAGATTAAAATTTTTATGTAAAGTTTCACCTAATGCTTCGAACACTTTTGAATATGCTAAATTGATGTTTTTTAAAAATGATTATAATACTGCGTTGGAATTTGCACAAAAATCAATGAGTCTGAATTCAAATATAGAGGATACGTATATTCTGCTTGCAAAAATTTACTTTGCAAAATCACAAAAGGAAAAAGCATTGGAAACTTTTGAACTTTCGCTTAGCAACGGAATTTATTCCTGTGCAATAAATCTTGAATGGGCATATATTTTGGAAAAAATGACACTTTTTGATAAAGCTGCGGAAAAATTAAAAAATGTTTTGGCTGTTGAACCTGATTTTGTTGATGCTAAAAAGCATTTGGCCTTATGCAGTGCTGTATTGAAGGATGTAAATTCCGCCCGTGATATTATTAACGATATTCCCTGCGAAAATGAAGATATTATAAATACTTTGACGGAAGGAATAATCAAATTTTCAAACGGGGATTATGAAAATGCCGTTAATATTTTAAAAAATAAAGATTTTGGTGAATTTGAGTTTCTGGCTGAATATTATCTTGCCAAGTGTTATGAAAATACGGGTAATCAAATAAAAGCAAGAGATTACTATGACTCATGCACAATGTCAAATATTTATTTTGCGGAAGCTTATAGAGATTATGCAAATTACCTTATATCCAAAGGTCAATACGACGAAGCAAAAAGAAAACTAAGAAAAGCTTTAAAAAATAATGATAATAATCAAAGTTTGCTGAATTTGTTATTTTATGTAAGTTACATACTTGTCAAAGAAAATCTTTGTGAATATAATGTAAGAGAAACACTGGAAATAACCGATAAAATCAAGCCTGAATTGTTTGAATATCCCGAACAAAAAACTGAATTGTTAAATATACTTAATGACGGTGTGAAAAGAGATTAAATTGAAAAAAATAATAGTCCAAAAATTCGGCGGTACCTCGGTAGCTGATACAGAAAAGATAAAAAATGTCGCAAAACTTGCCATTAAAGAAAAAGAAAGCGGTAATGATGTAGTCGTTGTAGTTTCCGCAATGGGTCACACTACCGATTATCTGGTTAAAATGGCAAAAGATTTTAGTACCGTACCATCAAGCAGAGAAATGGATATGCTTCTTTCGACCGGCGAAGGTGTTTCAATTGCTTTGCTTGCAATGGCAATACAGGCTCAAGGTTATGATGCCGTGAGTTTTAATGCCATGCAGGTGGGTATTATTACCGAAAATGTTCATTCAAAAGCGAGAATTATTGATATAAAAACAGATAAAATAAGAAATAATTTGAATGCAGGCAAAATAGTTGTTGTTGCGGGTTTTCAAGGCGTTACTGAGGACGGAGAAATAACAACTTTGGGACGCGGCGGTTCGGATACTTCCGCTGTTGCTCTTGCCGCTGCTTTAAATGCCGAAAGATGCGATATATATACCGATGTCGAAGGCGTTTATACAACAGACCCCAGAGTGGTGCCGAATGCATCCAAATTGGATAAAATATCTTATGAAGAAATGCTGGAACTTGCTCATGCGGGTGCAAATGTTCTTCATCCGCGAAGTGTTGAAACCGCAAAACAGTTTAATGTTCATTTGCGTGTAAGAAGCAGTTTTAACAGTGAAAATAAAGGTACTTTAATACAGGGAGTTGAAAAAATGGAAATTTATAAACCGGTAGCAGGAGTTGCGGCAGACTTATCACAGGCACGATTAGTAGTTTGCGATGTCCCCGATAAACCGGGAACCGCTGCGAAAATATTCGGCAGTCTTGCAAAAGAAAACATATCCGTAGATATGATTATTCAGTCTTATGCAAGAAAAGTTTCAAATACCAACGATATTGCTTTTACGGTTGATATGTCCGATATAGATAAAACACTTTCCGCATTAAAAAAATTAAAAGAAGATATCGGTTATGAGGGAGATATACAGGTTGATAAAAATATCGCAAAAGTTTCCATAATAGGTGCGGGCATGATTGACAGACCCGGAATTGCTTCAACAATGTTCGAAACTCTTGCAAATTTAGATATTAATATAAGAATGATTTCGACCAGTGAAATTAAAATAAGCTGTCTTGTTGATAAAGAAAAAGCGGAAGATGCTTTAAAGGCACTGCATAAGGTTTTTAAGCTTGAAAGTGACAAAACGGCAGATGTTAAAGGTGATTTGCCCCAAGTTTAGTTAATTTTTTAATAATACAAAAATCCGGTTAAATTGTCTGATTTGGCAGTTGATATATATATCCGCATTATACAAAGTAATGTGTGAGGATTTTACTGATAATAATTTTTTTAACTCAAGCTGCTTATGCAATTGATGTTGACTGCTACGATGATTTCGAAAATGCCTTTAAAAACGGCGAAACCGAAATTACGGTGAGTAAAAGTTTTGACGTCAACGATAATTTGGGCTGTCCTGAAGCAGATGTTGTAATTGAAGGCTGCGGAAATGCCGTTAACGGAAACGGTATGGGCGGCATAACACTTGATAATTCTCATTGTTTAACTGTTGATGACATAACGATGTATGACTTCAACGGTACTGAAGGTGCGGTAGTTAAAAATTCCGAAGGCTGCAAAATAGAGAGAATGAGCGGGGAGTTTTACAATAATATTTCGTCCGAGCAGGGCGGAGTTGTTTCTAATTATTCTGACATTGAGAGTATTACGGGTAATTTTCATAATAATCAGGCAGGCAAAAACGGCGGGGCAATATATTCGGAATTTTCAGGCAACATAAAATATATCGGGGGAGTCTTTACTCAAAATAATGCACAAGAAGGCGGAGGCGGTGCAATATTTAATTTCGGAAATATAGAGAAGATAGCGGCAGATTTTATAGAAAACAGTGCGGAAGATAATATGGGCGGAGGTGCTATATGCAATCTCGGTGATATAAAAAGTATCACGGGAAATTTTGTAAATAATGCTTCCGATCAGGAATTTATAGGCGGCGGAGGTGCGATATTTAATTTCGGAACAATAGAAAAAATATCAGGGAGTTTTATCGGTAATACCTCAAAGAATTTAGGCGGTGCCATACATAATATGCACGGAACAATTAACTTTGTATCCGATGAAAGAGAAATAGAATTTAGCGGAAACAGGGATAAAGATGGTGTTAATGCGATTTACAATGATAGCGGCAACATCAATTTTTTTGCGGACAAAGATATTGTTATTAATGATACAATTACGGGAGCAGAGAATACTGAGCAGTTTATAAATATAAACCCCGACGGCTTTACGGGGAATGTAATATTTAAAAACGAAGTCTCGAACAATACGATAAATATGTACGGCGGAACGGTAAAATTCGACACTAACACGCAAGATGATGTACAATATTTCGGCAACTTTACCGACAGTGTGAATTTCAACTTTTTTGGCGGAAGCATTGATTTGATAAACGATAATATTCAGAATACAAATTTAGGAAATCTGAATTTATATTCCAATATGGACTTAAAACTTGATATTGATTTTGAAAACTTACTTTCGGATACTATTTCCGCATCTTCAGTTAATGCTCTCGGAAATCATGTAGATATAAGTGGTTTCAATGTATTAACACCTGCCGTCGAAAAGCATTATGCTTTTTGTCCCGTAGCCGAGGACTGTCCCGAGCGTGAAGCTTTGCTTAATGCAATTCGGTACACGGGAAGCAGAGAAATGGAACTCCCTATTTATAAATACAGAATTGATTATTCGAACGGGATGTTAAATTTTAACAGAATTGATGACGAGTTTAATTCTTCAATTTTTGTATCACAGGTTGCCGCTCAGCTTGGCGGGTATATTACTCAGCTTAACACTTATGAATCGGCTTTCAGAAATATGGATATGTACACTTTGAATGAACGCAAAGCAATGTTAAATCTGTATGCGGGTGACGAATATATTTTTAATAAAGGCGGTAATTACTGGGTAAGACCTTATTCTTTTTTCGAAAATGTTCCGTTAAAATACGGGCCAAAGGTTTCTAACGTGTCTTACGGCAGTTTGTTCGGTTTGGAATCGGAGCCTTTAAGATTAAAAAAAGGCTGGAGCATAATTTGGAGTCCATACGCAGGTTATAACGGTTCACATCAAGTTTATAACGGCAACAGTATTTATCAGAACGGAGGAACGCTGGGCGGATTGGTTATGGCATACAAAAAGAATTTTTATACGGGCTTAACCGCAAATGCGGGTGCAAACGGATGTGAAGCAGACACAATGTACGGCAGAGAAAATTTCGCAATGCTCATGGCGGGGGCGGCTTCAAAAACAGGTTACAACTTAAATATAAAAAATCTTATTGTTCAACCGAATTTATTTTTGGCTTACACTTTTGTAAAAACTTTCGACTACAATAATGCTGCGAATGTGGGTATAACTTCAAAGCCGTTAAATGCAATAACCGTCTCGCCCGGAATAAAAATATTCGGCAGCTTTAAAAATGAATATCAGCCCTATGTATTTGCGAGAATGATTTGGAATATTATTGATAAATCGAATTTCAGGGCGAATGAAGTTGCACTTCCTCAATTAAGCGTAAAACCTTTTGTAACTTACGGTGTCGGCATAAGAAAAATTTTGAAAAGAAAATTTGGCGGATATTTTCAGGTTTATATAAACAATGGCGGCAGAAACGGCATAGGATTAATGTTCGGATTAAGGTGGCTGTTGTAGTTCACTTATACGGTTTTATTGTTATAATTAAAAATTACCATCTCTGTCCCAATTAATATTTTTTCGAACTATTTTTGCGGGATTTCCCGCTATTGCGATATTTTCATCGGTAAATTTCCTTGTTACAACACTTCCCGTACCGACAATACAATTATCGGGTATTACTGCTTTTTTTAATATATTACTGCGGCGTCCTATCCAAACATGGTTACCTATTTGTAAAGTATTTTTCTCACTGTTTAATAAAACTCCGGTGCTATTATCAAGAATTTTATGTCCGTCATGACATTGGACTAAAATCCCGGTTGAAAACATGCAGTCATCCCCAATAATAATTGTTGCGTTTTTTTGATATGCATAAATTGAAACTTCACCCATGGAACAATTTTCACCGATTTCTATACATGAATTATCGTCCATATTACTTTTTAATTTTATACCGAAATTTGTTTTTTTTAACTTAAAAACACAGTTATTGCCGCGAATAATTATTGAGGCATTTATGTTATTTGTCTTGCCTATCTCAATATAATTGTTATCACCTTCCAAATCTATTTCCATAAAATGTTTTTGAAAAAGATACATTTTATCAAGAATAATAATATTATTATTCCCTTTTAAAGATATGTCCATCCAGTCTGTGGCTTTTCGTCTTTCCAAACTTGAATTTTTATCTTTATAGTAAAGGTGATTATTTGTACCGATAAATTTGTACTTTCTAAAATAATTTTTGAATGTAATCTTTATTCCAAAAATACGTATAAATTTTTTTTTACCCTTTGAGTCGAGGTCATTGCCGACGGAAAATATTTTTTGAATAAATTTCATAGTTTTTACCTGAACAAATAATACCATAAAAAATAGTTGTATGCAACTCTTATACTATAAAACTGGTTACTTGTATAGTTAATCAGTGGTTGTTTGTATAGTAATTTGAAAAAGGCAATAAGGATTACATAGTATGGTATTTTGTGATAAGGAATATATTGGCAGAAAATTAAAAGAATACAGAAAGAAAAATAAGCTTACGCAAGAGGAATTAGCTGCCGGAATAGGTATTACCGATAAACATTACAGCAAGTTGGAACGCGGTATTTTTTTACCGGGAGCCGACACGTTTTTAAAATTAATAAATATTTTAAATATTCCTGTTTATGAATTTGGTATAGTTGAAAAAAATAGTGAAGAAAACATTTTAAGGGAGCTTTTGTCGTTGAGTTCATCGGAATTAAAAATGTGTTCGGAAATAATTAAAATAATCAAAAAACACCAAAAACAAATTTGATTAAATTTGTTACAAAAAATACAATTTTTAGCAAAAAAATTTTTTCAGGTATTTTGTTGTAGAATAAATTTGTAAATAAAAATGAGGTATGTGTAATGAAAGTTAATTCTATTGGTTCTCAAAATATGTATGTTGGTGTCGCACCGTCATTCAAAAGCAGATTTTTGGTTGATGTTGGCGGAAGTGTAATCGAAAATTCATTTAAAGGTTTGATAATACCTAACGGTGCAAATACCACGATAAATAAGGTAATGGGTATTGTAAATGATTTAGGCAGACGGGGTTATGATAATGCAACCGATTTTTTGAAAAAACTTTCGGGCAGAATGGCGGAAGTTTACAAAGAAGGGTTGGCAAAAAACCCTAAAGACAAAACAGTAACCGAAGCAGTATTTTTTATGCCGGGTTCCGTGTATAATAATAAGCTGCTGTATGCTGATAATATTAAAAGACCTGACGGAACGGGGATGAGCGATATTGATTTTAATTTAATTCCGCAGTATTTAAAAGAAGCGGGACTGAAATTATCAAAAGATTTTAAAGTAAAGCTTTTTCAGGACTCAATGGGAAGCGGGCTAGCCGTAGCACAAAAACTTCATGATAAAGGCATGCTGCATGCGGGAGACCATTATTCTGTTGCGATAACCGGAGGGGGCTGCGGAATATCTAATATTCGTGCGATTTCCGATAATCAGGCTATAGTTGATGCTACGGGAAGCAGTTATTTTACTAACGATCAGGGGCTTGTAAAGATAGCAAATGCAGGTGCTTCGGCATCAAAATTAATAAACAATTTTTGTAATGCGATGGGGATAAATAAACAGATAGGCCCTCAGATAGCGAGCTGCGGTATAGGTCATGTCGTAACTTCCGAAATCTTCCTTGTACCGAAAAATGCACAGGGTGAAAAATTAAAGAAAATTCTTTTAAGTTTGAAAAAACTTGCACCGGAAGATTCCGCAAATCCGTTAAGCAAGCTGGTTGAAAAACCGATTTATGAAGAAGCTTATACCGATAACTGTATAAGAGTTACGGACGATTTTTCGCGAGATTTTAAAATCTCAAGGTTCAGGGCGATGGAAAAATACGCGGAAAGTTTGGCAAAATTTGCGGTAATAAAGGAAAATGAAGGTGCAAACGGGCTTATTGTAACAGGGCCTTTGGGATTTGCGATAGATAAAGCATTAAGAAAACACCATTCATCATCGCTGTCCGAAATGATAACAAGAAAAATTTCGGAAGCATATAACACTTATGAACTTGATAAAATAAGTGCCAGCCATAAATTTAAAGTAATATGTGACCCTGTATTCGGTCTTTCCGACAATACGGAAGCCCGCGAACTGGCATTAAAATCGGATTTGGTGGGCAAAGAAAGATTTAACTGGCTGTTGATGAATTTTTAAAATGATGGATTTTTAAAAATTTCACTTTCATTTTTTATTAAAAAAAAGAGGTTATACAACCTCTTTTTTTTTTGGGCTCAGAGGGGCTCGAACCCTCGACCAATTGATTAAGAGTCAACTGCTCTACCAACTGAGCTATAAGCCCGTATACTTGCGGATTAATTTATTCCGCATTTAAAATTTATCATTGAAATAACTAAAAATCAAGTAAAAAACAATTTTACGGTAAAAACGTTTGTTAACAAATGTAAAATTTTATTCAAATTAGTTTAAGTTTTGCTCAAACATTGTCGATATACTCAATAACGCAAAAATTAATAAAGGAGTTTTTTATGGGAATTCACGGTGACAATGTAAATTTAGGCAGAAAAGGCAGATTTGGTAAAATCAATATCGAGCAATTTCAGTCCGGTATTGAGCAGAAAAAATTTGAATCTAAAAAAGAAATAGAAATATTCAAAAAATATGATAAAAACAGAGACGGTCAATTGTCACAACAGGAAATTGCAGCCTTAATTAATGACCTTGGCGGTTATGCGGATAACGGAAGAATTACCCGTCGTGAAGCTCGTAAATTTATTAAACAAAACGGTTTGCAAGGTGAAACCAACAAAAAAGCTTTATTTGAATTTCTTAATAAAGTAAATACTTTTTCTCAGGAAGTATTAGCCGACAAGGCACATGATAGTAGTGGCATTTTGCCCCCCCCCCCCCAAGTGCAAAACGATACGCCGAGTGCTGTTGATCCGGTAGTACCTGATGTCCCCGAAGTAGAACCCGAACTGTCCACTCAGGACCTTTTACTTCAAGCATTTGGCGGAAGGAATAAAGTCAGTGCAGCAATTGACGGTACCGAGTCAGGTTTGACCGCAAGAGCATACGAAGGTCAGATTATTATTCCAAACGGTACGGAAACGCAGGAAGGCAAATTCCCCGATAGGCTTAATATGACTTTGCCCGCTTCATACGGACAAAATGCCATAATGAAATTAAAACTGATAGATGAAGAAAACGGCATATATGAGTCCTCTGCTCATGACAGAAATTTTCAGGTGTCGATTGATGAAAACGGGCATGTATCCTTAAAATCAGTTAATACGGATGAATTAAACGGAAAATTAAAAGCAAATCTGGCAGAATATGAACTTATACAAAAGCAAAAGGAACTTGATGCTCAACGATTAGCAGCTGAAGAAAATGCTAAAAAACAGCAGGAAGCCGTTCAAAAAGGCATAGAAGCACAGGAAAAAGCGAAAGCAATTGCCACCGAACTTTATGACGCCTGTGATGACGAGGCGGGTGCAGTAGGCGGTAAAAGATTTGCCGCAGCATTGAAGCAGGTTAACAAAGATAATGTTATGGATGTACTTTCCCAATATGATGAAATGCATCCTGATGAATCGTTAATATCGACTATATGCGAAGAATGGGGTTCGGATAAAGGTAAAAAAGATGATATAAGTTTATATACAAGACAGGGTGCATTGAACACTATAATGCTTGCCCTTACATCAAAGGCTCAGGAACTCGGTGTTTCCAAAGATGATATTGATAAAGCAAAAGCAGACTTTGAAAAAGCACGTAATCACGAATTCTATTCAATAGGAACAGTCAACACAAAAGATATGGACACTGCGGTTAACTTTTTGCGTGGTGCTATAGAAGCTAAAATGCATGAAAGTAATGAAATGACAACCGAAGATGCAATCAGTCAGTTTAATAACGAAGTGTCATCGGAATTTGAGACGGCTAATAAGACATTTACCGATGCCCGAAATAAAGAAGGCTGGGTTGCAAGAAGCGGAGATACGGTTTTAGGCTGGTTTGGCTGTACTACAAAAGAAGATATGGAAACAAAACTCGGTACTTACAAAGCCGATGTGGAAAAACTGCAAAATGCAAAGACGGAAGCCGAATTTAAAACCGCTTACAAAGAAGTTTTCGGAATAGAATTTGACCCGAAAAAGATAGAAGCTTATAACAACGTAAAAGACACATATACTACGGCGGTAATGCATAATGAAACCGCAAATGCCGCTCATGAACTTATGAATTCCCCATGGCTTGCCGATACCAATTTGGCTGCGGCGATAAAAGAAAAATTCGGGTTTGATGATGAACAAATTGAACAGATTATAACACAGTATAAAACTGATAATTCCGTCGATAATATGACAGCCTTGAAAAATTTTCTGAAAGACATCGAAAATTCATCAAGAGAGCAATTCCAAAATGTCGCAAAAGGCAAAACACTTGAACAATTGGAACATGATGTTGAACTTGTCAGAAAAAGTGCATTCGGGACAAAGGACATTGTAAAGGATGTAATTGAGTACAATGAAAATCAGGAAATGACCGATATGATAGGCACTGCGGCATTAGAAATCGGTGCGACCGTAGCACTGCAATTTGTTCCGGGATTAGGTCAAATGGCGACGGCAAGATTAGCTGTCAGTGCCGCAAGATGGGGTGCAAAAGGTGCTAAACTTGTTAAATACGCGGGAAAAGCCGAAAAAGCATTTGCAGCCGTAAATAAATTCCAAAAAGGTGAAGTAATCGCAAATTCGGCAACAAAAACAGCAAAAGTCGTAAATAAAGGTGCTCAAGTTGCATTCCAAGCGGGAAATGCAGGTATTGCGACCATGGGAGTAGATTTAAGTGACGGCAAATCCGTAAAAGAAGCTACCAGAAAAGCTTTAATGAACATGTCGTTTGCCGGTGTCGGTGCAAGTTCAAGTATATTAGCACCAAAATTAATGCAGACTTTCGGTATATCAAATAAATTAGCAACCGAAATAGCGGAAGAAATTGTAAATGCAGCAGGTTCTTACGGTGTAACCGAAGGATTCGGAGATGATTACGGTAAGGCAGATGCATTTGTTGATTTTGCATCGGGCATTATAATGTCCAGAATTTCTCACATTCATACCGCTAAACCGAATACCCCCGAAATAAATGTTGATTCATCACCGCGTCCTATGGATTATAGAGGCGAAGTAAACAACTACAGAGATGTAATAAAGGATGGCGAAGTCGCAAGAAATGCCGACCAAAAACATTTAAACGCACATGAACGTGCAATGGTGGAAGAAGGTTTGAAAGACATACCTACGGAAGCTGATGTCGAAAATTGGAATAAACAGCTTGGGGAACGACCGACTCCCGAACAGCAGGCTGCAATAGATGCACATAATGCAAAAGTAGCGGAAGCGAACGCTAATGCACATCAAATCGGTAATAACTTATCGGATGAAGAATTAGCAAATCTTGAGGGCTTAAAAAATCGTTCTAAAACACCAAAATCTCAGACAGAAGCTACCGTTTCACCTGAAATTAAAAAACTGGAGGACAGTATAAAAGGTTACGACGGACAGATTAAAGAACTTGAAACAAAAATAAACCAAGCTAAAAAATGGGGTAAAAATACTGCAACATTAGAAAAACAGCTTGAAAATCTTCGCAGTAAACGTTCCACTGCGGAAGCAGAACTTAAGGCTGCAAAATCAGCAGACACTCCCGAAACTCCGAAGGCGGAGGGAGAGAAATCAGCAGACACTCCCGAAACTCCGAAGGCGGAGGGAGAGAAATCAGCTGACACTCCCGAAACTCCCAAGACGGAAGAACAAACTCCTGCCGATAACGTTAATAACGGTGGAAAAGATACTAATATCGGGAAAAATGCCTCAGAAATTAATCAGGCGGCAAAAAATATAGATGCTGAAATCCCTGCCGATAAAAAAGGGCTTTGGACAAATTGCAAGGCTAAAATAAATAATATTATTGATGAAATGAGAAATTTTTCAGGCAATATAAAAGAATTAGGTGCAAAATGCAAAGCTTTGTTCTCGGATTTGAACACGCTTTCAGCCGGTCTTTCCGCTAAATTAAAAGCACAGATTGATAAAATAAAGCAGCAAATTAAAGAAATGTTTGATACTGTTCGGGGGGGGGGGCAAGCTGACAAGGAAACAGCGTAAAACACTGACTGATAATTGGAATGCTTATCATGACGGATTTAATGATATATCATACTTGCGAAGTAAGTATCCGCAATATAAAAATATAAGTGATACTGAATTAATGAAAATGTTCAGTTTGAACGAAGATCATGCCGCTTTTGTTATGAACAGAAAGGATTTATTCGGCGACGGTAAATATATTGAGAGAGGATACTGGAATGATTCTCCGTTTGAAATGACTAATAATCGCATTGCTTGGAAAATGCACTTATTCTCGGTAAATACCGCTGATTATCAACAAATGGCAGAGATTATTCTCCCGTATTTGAATAAACATAAAATCGCTCATAAAACATTGAGTTCAACTATGTCTCCCGAACTGTTGTCAATTTCGGCACCTGAGCAAACAGGTAAAGCCTTTACTATTTATCCGGCATCAAAGGAAGAAATGGCGATGATAGCAAAAGATTTAGACAGATTAATAAGAGAACATAATTTAACCGCAGGCAATTCACATATTACGGGTGATAATCAATTAGGCAATTCAGGCCGCTTGTTCTATCGTTATAGGTTTCCGACCGGAAAGTTAAAAGATAAAATTTATAAACCCGGAGAACATATTCCTTACGAAAGTAATCGCGGTGAAGGGAATTATCTCGCAAGCGATATGACCTCTGCTGATGACCCATGGCTGTATTTTGACCCGTCAAACCCGAACAGTATCCCAAGGTAATAAGTTAAATCACCTGTTTTGTAAAAAACAGTTTTTTCATGTAAAATAATGGCATGAATTCTAAAGTTACAAAAGCGATGATTATGTCTGCAGGTGTCGGTTCAAGATTGGAACCCCTTACTCTTTCCGTTCCAAAACCGCTTGTACCGATTTGTAATCGCCCCGTAATGGATATTTTGTTCGAAAAACTTGCTGATACTGGCATTAATGACGTAATTTGCAATACTTATTACTTTGCTGACCAAATTATAAGACGTTATGAAAATAACAATAAAGGTATAAATTTTAATTATATTAAAGAAGAAAAACTTTCAGGTACGGCAGGCGGGCTTAAAAAATGCCAGTATTTTTTCAATGAAGGCGAAACTTTTGTCGTTTTAAGTGCCGACGGTTTATCAAATGTTGATTTGAAAAAAGGTATTGAAATCCATAAAAAATCCAATGCCGTTGCAACTATCGGGATTAAACAAGTCCCCGTTGAGGAAGTAGTGCATTTCGGTGTAGTGGTTACCGATGATAACGGTTTTATAAAAGAATTTCAGGAAAAACCCGATATTGATAAGGCAAAAAGTAATTTTATAAATACGGGAATTTATATTTTTGATTATGAAATTTTCAATTATATACCTCAAAACGAATTTTATGATTTCGCTAAAAATGTGTTCCCAAAACTGGTATGCGAACATAAAATTAATACTTTTGAAATTTCACGGTACTGGAGTGATATTGGTACGTTAGAACAATATAAACTGTCTGTTCAGGATACTTTTAACGGGATATGCGAATTTAATCATTCGGAAATTATAAAAACTTCAACGGGGGCTTATATAAGCAATTCGCCTGTACCCGATGATGTTGTATTTAAAGGAAATTCCAGCATAGGTTCCAATTGCTTGCTGGGTAATAATTCCGTTATTGAAAATTCGATTTTGTGGGACAATGTTATTGTGAAAGACAATGTCAGGATAAAAAACAGCATAATAGCATCAGGATGTATAATTGATTTTAATATTGAAAATGAAATTTTACCTGCCTACACTCACATAAAAGAAAAAATGTTTACTGCATAAATTAGCTTCGGATAAAAAAAATTGTCTTGTTGCAATAATTTTTAAATTATATTACAATAATTTGTATGATAAATAATATGATTAATGATAATTTTTTATTAAATGACCTCTCTGGGGGGGGGGGGGGCACGTGCCGCAATTATTAATCATTTGAAACAAGACGGCAAAAATGTCGTTATTTTCGGTTCCGGCAAATTCGCCAAAGCTGCAGCCGTTATGATATTAAATAATGGTATTAATGTTAAATGTTTTGTTGACGAAGAACAATATTTTTATGAAGGTAAGACGGTTTTAATTAATGATATCAATATTCCTTGTATTTTATCCCATGATTTGCCGAATGAACAGGAAACTTTTAATATTGTCGCAGGAAATGTTGATTATAAAAGAATTTTACTTTTAAAAGATAAGTATCCGAATTGCACTTGGGTTGAATATTTGGACGCTTGCAGTCAGCATTTTATGGATAAAAGTTTTTTTGAGCAAAACAGCAAAATACTTAATGAAATTTATGATAATTTGCAAGATGATGAATCAAAACAGGTTTTGAAAGCATATTTATACGGCAGGTATAGCGGAGATGTCGCTGAGTTGAGCAAATTAAATCATTGTGACGGCTTATACGATTGGTCACTTTTAAATTTAACTAAAAATGATATATTTCTGGATGCTGGAGCTTTTACGGGTGATACAATACAGGAAATACAAAAATATTACGAATTTTTGCCGAGGAAAATATATGCCGTTGAGCCTGATGAATTAAATTTAGTTAAACTTTTACGCAGCTTTAATCCCGAAGAAATCTCTCATATAAATGTTTTTCCTTTCGGATTGTTTTCTAAAGATGCGGATTTGCACTTTAATTCTTCAGGTACTTTGGGTTCGGCTTTTTGTGAAGACGGAAATACTGTCGTAAAGGTCATTGCAACTGATAATTACAAGGTCTTTAATGATGTTTCCGTCATAAAAATGGATATTGAAGGCAGTGAAACCGATGCCCTTACAGGTTCGGAAAATTTAATCAGAAATAATAAACCTAAGCTTGCTATATGTATTTATCACAATAATCAAGACTTGATTAATGTATATAAATTGCTGATTAAATTTAACAAAAATTACAAATTTTACCTGAGACAGCATAGTAATTCGCTTGAAGAAACAGTGCTTTACGCAATATAATACAAGTGTTATTAAAAAACTTGCATTTAGCTTTAATTCTTGTTATCATGCCTATATTACGAGTAGCGGAAACATCGCAAAATATAATGGAATTATATTTCTGGAATTTTGCACTCAGAAAATAAGAGGGGTTTTAAATTATATATCCAAACTTTTCTTATTCACGGATAATGTGTCGGTTACTTTTGATTTATTTAATATAGGAGAAGTGAATGAATATAAAAAATCAAATCCAAAAAATATTAATAGAATTAGAGGTAATGTTTCTGCCCCGCCGAGCGAAGAGAATAATACGTAAACGTAAGCGAACCCTTCTGAATAAAGAATATCCGTCAGATATATGTTTGGTAATGACTTTGGTAGTACAAAATGAAGAAAGTATAATAGAGCAGCATATAAGATTTCATAAAGCTATGGGAGTGGACGCATTTATTGTAACGAATCACAATTCGACGGATAATACCGGTTCAATAATAGAGAAATTAAAGTCCGAAGGTTATGAAATAGAAGTAATCAATAAAACCGGAGCAAAACATGAACATTCGCTATGGGTGAATGAAATGGTCAATATAGCTAAGACTAAGTATAAAGCCGATTGGGTTATCAATTCAGATGCCGATGAATTCTACTATTCAAAGAACTTAAATTTAAAGAAAGAAATGATTAATATACATCCCGTGAATGTTCTCAGAGTTTATTCAACTTATTTTGTTCCGGAAGCCGGTAATGAAAACTTTTTGGAAGGAACATTGTTTATCAAAAATCCTTTAAACGAATTTGAATATGAGTTGAACAATTTAGAATATAATGAATTTACAGCTACTTATGAAGCATTTCCGTGTCCAAAATGTATTCACAGAACAAAAGGATTTAAGAGAGGTAGTGACGGAAATCATTACGTTAAAATGAAAAATTATAAGGAAATTTCACCTTACGGAATTACACTTTATCACTATCATATAAGAAATTTGGAGCATTTAAAACAAAAGGCACTTAAAGCTATTCCTTCAATAAACAGTTGCAAGGACCCGAATTGGAATGGCGGATGGCGTAATCTTGCAAAACATCTGCAAAATAATACTCTTGAAGATTATTTTAACAAAAGATTTTCAGGAGAAATTTTGCAGAAAATGCTTGAACTTGGTGTTGTGACAAGAGATAAGTCTGTATATAATTTTCTTAAATATAAAAACATTATATAGGAAAATATACACAGCGATAAAATATCAGTAAAATAAGGAGAAAATATGCGTATAGTTCTGGTACAAAAAACAATTGACTTTGTAAGAAAAAATATAATTCAAAATTTGAAGGAATTTATATATAGAGTAAAAATAAATAATAATATTCGCAAATTAAAGAAAAAAGAAAAAATAAAAGTAGCTTTTATTCACATGTATTCGGGAAGTGTTCAGGTTATACCTATTTTTGAAGCTATGCTGAAAGATGAATTGTTTGACCCTTATTTTATTGTTAATCCTGATGTTTACAGAAGTAAGGAAAATTTTGATTTAAATTATAAAGAAACAAGAGAAGAATTGGTAGCTAAATATGGTCGGGACAGAGTTCTGGACGGGTATAGTTATGATGAAGATAAATATTTTGATTATACAAAAATGTTTGATATGGCTTTTACTTCAACTCCTTATGACCACATGGCTCAAAAATATTTTCAAATCAGATATTGGACAAGTAAAGGGATACCGGTATTTCATTCAAATTACGCATATACAGGCAGAACAAAATATGAAAAGAAGATATTTTCTTTAAAAGAATTCAAATTAATGTGGAAAATTTTTACAGAAAACAATTTTTCTAAAGACTATATGGCTTCTTGCGGGATAAAATCAAAAAATATCAGTGTAGTCGGTTATGCAAAGCTTGACAAATTAAGCAGAATACAAACTAAGCCGAGAAGCAGAAAAAGGATTATTATTGCACCTCATCATACTATTTTCCAAATCCCAAACTTTTTAATGATAGGTTCGTTTTTAAAATACTATGATTTTATATTGAATTTGCCTAAAATGTATCCGGATATTGATTTTATTTTCAGACCTCATCAATTGCTTATAGAAAATTTAAAAAGTGAACAAGGGTGGGGGCCTGAAAAAACAGAAGAATATTTGAAAAAACTTACCGATTATGAAAATGTTGAATATCAAACAATAGGTAACTATTTGGATACTTTTGTCAATTCTGATGCTTTAATACATGATTGCGGTTCATTTTTGGCAGAGTATTTTTATACTGAGCATCCGCAGTGTTACATGTTTTCATCTCCGGATGTGATTGATAGGGAATTTACTTCTTTTGGTAAAAAGATGTTAAATCATGCCTATAAAGCTTTTTCAGAGCAGGAAATAAAAGACTTTATTGACAATGTTGTTTTAAAAGAAAATGATTACATGAAAAAAGACAGAATGCAATTTGCAGATAAAGAGTTAAAAGTTAACTATCCGCATTCAACAGAAAGTATTATTAAAATAATTAAACACGAAATATGCGGGAAATAATTATCTTGCAATCAGCGTTTACGAAAAATTATATCGTATCCGATAGTATCAGCAAGTTTTTTGGCTTCATCATATCGTAAAGTATTAAATCTCAATTTTTTGGATAAACCGTCAGGCGTTAATTTATGTTCATTTTTTAAGTTATATAGTTGTGTAAGCTTTTTAAGAGTAATACATTCTTTTAGAAGTAGTATTCGTATATCTTCGTAAGCACTCATAATAAACTATAATAGCAAGTATTGACTTAATTAATCAAAATTATTATAATTAAAGCATATTCATGCTTTTATAAGCATAAATATGCTTATTCATTTAACCTTTTTCACAATAAAGTTTATATGAACATGTACTACAGGAGCAATAGTGTTAAAAACTTTTTGGCAACTGCTTGACAAACTAATATACAAAGTATTATTGGCTAGTGTTGATATCATGCCTCCCAGACTAATTAAAATGGTTGCATTTTTTTATACGGATGCTCGTATAAGAAAAATTTATTTAAAAAAGCTGGGAATAATTATGGATGAAGGCACATATACAAATATCGGTTTTTCGGTGACTGTAAATGATGATTTTTCTCCTTGTGTATATATAGGTAAAAATGTTTCAATAGCACCTTATGTTACGTTAATTCCTAACAGTTCTCCTAATAATTCTGATTTGTTAAAGAGTATGGATTATGTTAATACTAATTTAATTCATGAAAATACGGTTATAACCATAGAAGATGACTGTTGGCTTGGCACAGGTTGCATTATTTTACCAGGAATAACAATGAAAAAGGGAACTATTCTTGGTGCAGGTTCTGTTTTAACACAGGACACTGAAGAATTTTCTGTTTATGCCGGTGTGCCTGCTAAAAAAATTCGTTCAATCAAGAATTGAGTTTGCGAAGTTGTTGTTAAAGAACTTATTTAAAAAATCTCTCAAATTTGTTATATTTGTGTTCTTTTGTTTCTCCGTTCGAAAGATTTTCTGTTCCGATAAGACAACTTTTCATACGTCTTTGTTTTTCCTTATAATACTTTTCAATTACAAGTATAGAGTCGTAAAAAGTCATCGAACCTATCTGTGTGTTTAGTGTTTTTAATTTTTTAATTTTATTGAGTTTTGTTTTATAAGGATTAAATATGTTAATGTAATCAAAATTCAAAGAATCTATTATATCTTTAAAATAATTAATCGAAGAATTTTTATTATAATATCCGCCTTCGTATTTTGGCCAATAACTTGTATGTAAATCTTCTACAATATAAATCCCGCCATAATTCAATTTAGGGAAGAACTCTTCAAAACTTGTTATGACATCACTGCATATATGCGAGCCGTCATCTATGATAATGTCAAATTTAGCATCTTTGAAATGTTTATTGATAAAATCTTTGTCTGATGCACTTCCTATAATGACTTCAATATTTTCATTGTTAAATTTGATATCTGCACATTCCGGATTAATATCAATACCTATGATTTTTGAATTTTCAGGTAAATATTCTCCCCACAATTCAAGTGAACCGCCTTTGAATACACCTATTTCAAGGAGATTTACGGGTTTATTTTCGTCTATAAAATGTCGAAAGTGTTTATTATAAACATGCAAATATTGTTCCCATTTATCGGACAGTAAACCTTTATGTTTTGAATAAATATCATAAAATGACTTTTCTTCAATATTATCAATATATTCAATACTATCTTTAATATCCTGCGGATAATTGTTAATAACTCTATACTTACCTCTTAATATGTCAATAATTTCTTGCCCTTTATTAAATCTCATATCATCCTTTCAACATCACATTTTAATAATTTTGTGATGTTAGTTAAAAAACAGGATTATTTTTAAGATTTTCGTAAACTAAGTACAGTAAAAAATGAGAATTTTCACATTTTTAAATAAATATATAAAATTATATTATTTATGTTATAATGATTTAGACGAGCAAATGTAGTTAACATCACAAAATTATTAAAATGTATCCATCCCCCCCCCCCTAAGGTTCTCTTTTTCAAGCATTATAAACAGAATTTAAAGGTTCATGCATGTTGAGAAATTGTTCCAAACACCAAATTTGCCATTTTTGGTCGCCGGTTAAACCTTCAGTACAATTTTCAATAAATTCAGGACGTACTGGCTTATAATTTTTTAACCATTCTTCGGTTGCTCTGGGCATGGGTATTTTATCCGGAACAGGGATTTCAGGATATCTTCTTTTAAATAATTCTCTCAAAAAATATTTAGGTTCACCGTTTCTTATTCTGTTTAAATCTAGCGGTTTAGATAATTTCATATATGAATAAGGAAATATTTTGGAAACTTTTGTCATATCTAAGGCATGTAAATATGATGTGGAAGATTCAGGTATATATATCTCCTTAAAAAATTTCTGAAAATCAATTTTATTACCGGGAAGTCTGAATTGTTCATATACATTTGAGACATCAACGGGATTTTTTAAAACTTTTTTGGGGTCAGTAAAATTGAAAAATTCTTGGAATTCATCTATATCCCAATCTTTAGAAAGAATTTTATTTAGCCCGCCAAAAAGACTATCAGCACATTCTCCGAAAATAACATGTTCTATACCTCTTTCTTTTACATATTTTAAAGCTTTAACTAATTGAACTTCAATAGAATGAAAAGGAACACCGTCATGTTTGAGTATTTCGGGAGTAAGATTTTCAAAATCACTCCAGTACATATCTATAATTTCGTGTTTTAATTTGTATTTATCCGCATATTTTTTAGCCTGACTTGTTTCATCAACATATTTTACATTACTTTCATCTGTTGGTACTACACATCTGAAAGTATAAGCAAGAGTCCCTTCGGGCAAATAAGATGCCAAAATCGCACTATCTATACCGCCGGACAGAAATATAGCCGTTTTGTTCGGAACATATTCATCTTTTATCTTTTTTATAATAATTTTTTCTATATCATCTATCGTATCTACAGAATACATTTCTTTATTACCGAACAGATTACATACATAATGTGACAATCCTTCATAAAAGTTTATATTTTCATCTTTTATATATCTGAAAGCCAAATAATGGCTCATGCAATAATTCTTATCTATCATAAGATATTCCCTTCTTCATAACATTTTATTGATTTTGTGGTATGAGTCGGGAAATAGGGCTATATATTAATTACATCCATATAGCCCTATGAAAAAAATAAATAACATAACATTTTTTAACAAAAGGATAAAGCTTTTATTATTTTTGTTATTATAGTTTTGGTGGTTTTGAATATTGAATACCACAAAATCAATAATTTGTTGCATAAGTTCTTAGATACTGTTACTTGGTCGGTAAGTTTAGAATACTTTCTTAATAAACAGTGAGTTGTAATTCAAGAAAAAATTCTTATTTTTTTGCTCAATATATCAAATTTTATATTGCCTGAAAATTTAACCTTTTCTCCGTCTATATGTCCGAGTGTAATATTATTTTTTATTGACAGGGAAGATGTTTGTATGTATTGAGTTATTTTTGAATTTTGTTTAATACCTAAAAATAATTTTACTATTTCGAGAAAAAATAAAATCGGATTTGTTGTTTTTAGTATAAAAACATCAAATAAACCGTCATCAAGTTTGGAATTTTTTGCCACTGAAAACATGTTTTTATACATATTAGGGGAGTTGGCAACTATTAAACAGGAAGCATTTATATCAATTTCGTCGTCATTTACTATAAGACTGTAGTTTTTATTCTTAAGTCTTAATGCAAAAATTATTCCCGCAATGAAGTATGAACAATATCCGAATTTGTTTTTCCAAAACTGCATGGTTTTACAGATTACATCCGCATCGTACCCAAATCCGCAACGCAAAGCTGATAATTTGTTGTTAACTGTTATTAAATCTATTTTTTTAATATTCTGAGCATCGATTACTTTAAGAGCCTTGGCAATACTGTTTATCCCAAGATTTGAAGCTAATAAATTCGCCGTTCCCGAAGGAATTATTCCTAAAATTTTATCCGTATCAATAAGATACGGCAAAACTTTGTTTATTGTTCCATCCCAGTTATAACAATATGTATCAAAATATTCCGTGCAGTTAACCCACTGTTGTGGTACTATCTTCATGCTCTTACCGTTTAAAATAAAACTAGCAACATAATCATCTGTTTTACCATTGGGGTAATATCCTATATCTCTAATATTTCCTAATACAAGAAAAGCACTTCCGTCTGAAAGGTAATATATATTCCTATCTATTGAATTCTTTTTTTTCACTATTTTCATATACTTTGCTAAATAAGTATTGACCCAGTTGTCAACATCATCAGATGTGCAGGTCACTGCACTTGATTGCCCACATTCAAGGAACCATTCATTTATAGGTCCGTTTTTGGCTTCCGATAATCTTATGGCTTGATTCATTACGGTATAAAATTTTTTAATTTTCGTTATATTGACCTGAGTTCTGTATTTATGAATAAGTGTCGGTAAAGTCATTGCCGCAACAACACCGATTATCCCGAGTGTGATTAAAACTTCCGCAAGAGTAAAAGCATGATTTTTCTTCATAATTAATTTCCCTTTCTATATTAAATTATTAACACATTCTTACTGTAACACATCATTAAACTTAATGCAATACATCATGTTTTGCCTGTAATACAGGTTTAAATAAAATTGTTTTATGGTGTTTAATAGAAATATGAAAAAAATGTTTGGGAAACGATTACGTGAACTGCGAATTGCCAAGATGCTTACTCAGGAAACTGTTGCGGAACTCATAGATATTAAGCCGGAAAATTATTCACGAATTGAAAACGGTCTGTCATTTCCAAAACCTGAAAATATAATGAAAATCAGCAAAGTATTGGATGTCGAAGTTGCTGAATTGTTTCAGTTTTCGCATCTTAATGACTATGACAAAGTACTTCAAACCATAATTGAAAAACTTAAAAGCGATAAAGACATAACGGTGATCACATACAAATTTTTAAAAAGCTTAGGGAAGATATAATTTTACATATTAATACACTTACCCGACAAATTAAAAATATTCTACTCTTTTATATTATCCGACCTAAAAATATCTTATCACAATTCAGGGGAAAATTTGCCTTGGTGTGGTAATAATGTGATTAAATATATGTAAATAATTTGTAAAATTATATTCAAAATCGGAAAATTTTGAAATAATAGTTTTAGGTTGGTTTAAATCTAAAAGAATATTAACAGAAAGGAGATGTTATGGAACAAAACAAATTTTCAAATGAAATGCCGGAAGAAGTTTTATTAATTCCCAAACCGAGAAGAATTGAAATAGACCGGACTTTTCCTGCCAGAGCTTACGGGCTTTTTGACACCAAAACAGGCACACAAGTAAAAGATTTTGTAAAAGGCAACGGCGGGCAAGTTGAATTTGACGATTTAGACCCAAGCATACATTACGATGTCGGAGTTATCGAAGGTACGGGTGATGATAAACCCGTATTTGCAATATCATGGACTCCCGGAATGCGTGACGACACAGATGTAATATTAAAAAATTCCAACGATTTGCCTATAAAATTTCCCGCAGCATATAAAATAAGATTTAAAGACGGCAATTCCAATTGTATTTACGATTTGGCGGATGATAAAGGCGATATAGTCGGTCAGGTTGCACAATTATCTCCGCAAGGCGATAAACCGAGATTTGTGATAATGTATACTTTCAGAATGAAAGATGATACAATAAAATAATTTAGCATAAATCGGTAACAGAGGACGTATGAATATTAAAAAAAATCTTGGTAAAAGAATTAAAGAATTACGAAAAAGAAAGAATTTATCACAGGAAAAACTTTCTGAAATGGTAAATATTGCACAGAACACTTTAAGTTACATAGAAACGGGCGATAATTTCTGTACAGCCGAAACTCTGGAAAATATAGCAAAAGCTATGAATGTAGAACCCCAAGAATTGTTTAACTTCGGACATTTCAAATCTAATGATGAACTTTTAAAAGATATAAATACAATACTAATGAAAAACCCCAACAAGATACAAGAAGTTTACAGGATTGTTAAGGCAATTTTGGAATAATATTTCGCGGTCTTTTTTATGAAATCGGCAATAATAAGAATAAATGCAAATAAATTTTAAATATTTTTCTCAAAATTAAAAGATTTTTAAATAATGGTATCAGGTTGGTTTAAATCTAAAAGAATATTAACAGAAATATATTATTAGGAACAAAACAAATTTTCATGCAGGTCAGGCTAAACCCCGACCTGTTTACTTGTTTAAGAATAATTTCCGATTAATAATCAAATTTATCTTCCAGAAGAACTTTTGCCGTACAATCAGCACCGCTTAAATCACCGGTTTTGGTGCTGCAACCCGAGAAATCGGTATCAGTACCCCAGGGAACTACAATACCACTCTTATTGGGTTCAATCCTAAACAGAAATACATCCCTGCCTAATACATTAGGTTTTTTGTCACCGTTAACATCTACCCAGAACGCCCCACGGTTTCCATCGGGGGTTATATTACTCCCCCATAAATCAAATATTAAATTCGTTCCGTCAGCTAATCTTGCCCCGCAAACATAACAACCTACGGAACCTTTTACAGCACATCTAGCCGTGGTACCGTCAAGTGCTTTTGTTACATCTTTACTCCAGCAGCCTGCAGGTGCATTGTAACCGCATCCACATTCTTTTGTAATTTTTAAATATGGTTTAAATAATTCATAAAATGATTTTGCACCATCAACAGATTCATCCACTAAATTCCATTCACTTGCGGGTGTTTGAACTTGTATCATAACTGCCGCTTGGGATAACATAGAATATGTTTTTTTCAGGCGTGCGATTATTTCTTTATCTTTTGTTTTATTTAGCAATGAAGGCATGGTCATTGCTGCCACAACACCGATGATACCGAGGGTGATTAAGACTTCCGCTAAAGTAAAAGCAAATTTTCGTGAAAAGTAAGAAGTGAGAGGTGAGAAGTTCTTATCGGGTGCTAAAGCACCAAAACTACCCCTAAACCAAGACTTGTCATCCTGAAAAATCATGTCATCCTGAACTTGCGAATTTGCGGACGGACGGAGTGGTAACGAGTCCGGATAGCGAACAGATTGAGCATGCTGT
>CANPZB010000025.1 GCA_947588755.1 Candidatus Gastranaerophilales bacterium
CTTGACGCTGTGTCCTCACATTTGAAAATAGTAAAAACTTGCGGGCCAAAAGATAATTCATGCATAGATGTCAGCGAAGAAGGCGGATTACAGGCGGACTCTGCTGTTTTGCAAAACGGAGCTTCTTTTTATTTTCACCCGAGTAGCAATGAGACTGCTACGTTAGTTATTGATATTGACGGTAACAATAAAGGAAAAAATAAAGAAGGAATGGATAAGTTTAAATTCGTTGTATCAGATAAGGGAATAGTACCCGGCGGGGACGGAACCGGTAATTTTTTTGAAACAAACTGTAATAAATCCCATAATTATGGCGGATGCACTGCTTGGGTAATCTACAACGAAAACATGGATTACCTGCATTGTGAAGATTTAAGCTGGAATGGTAAACATAAGTGTTCTGACTAAGCCTGTCCAAGCGGGCTACGTGAGTAGCACTGGGACGGTAAAGCACAAATGCTCCGACTAAAATGGTTTGAAAAGTGAAAAGTGAAAAGTGAAAAGTGAAAGGTGAGAAGTGAAAGGTGAGAAGTGAAAGGTGAGAAGTGAAAGGTGAGAAGTGAAAGGTGAGAAGTGAAAGGTTCATTTCGGCACTGCGTGCAAAGTAACTAAGTTTTATTTCGGGGTCTTTCGTACAATTAAGATACTGAAACAATGCCACGAAATAAGATCCTGAAACGAGTTCAGGATGACATGAAAAGGGTTCAGGATAACTGTAGTATTTATCTTCGTTAAATCACGAAATATAACACGGCAAACATTGAACATAATGAAAATGCACTCAACAAAAACCAGGTATGCATTACGGGATGTTGATATTCCCAAATTTCCTTGATTGTTGTAGCAGCACGTTCTATTGTTTGCATAATCTTTCTCTCCGTTTAGCTTAAAATGTCTTTTTCTATATTTACATTTTCTATGATTATGAGTTTTAGACATCACCTAATCGGTTGATTATTTATATCCTTTCGGATAATATACATTTATGCGAAATGTAGAATTATTACTGCCTGCGGGCAATCTGGAGAAACTTGAATATGCCGTAAAATATGGTGCAAATGCAGTATATTTCGGGATTGTTGATTTCAGTTTGCGTGCCATGAGAAAAGGAGAACTGATTACTCTTGATAACATTAAACAAGCAGTTAATCTGGCACACTCTTTGAATACTAAAGCATATATAACACTGAATATTTTTGCTTTTAACAATGATATAACCGAACTTGAAAAATGCATTGAAAAATTTAACGATGCAAAACCTGATGCGGTTATTATAAGTGATTTCGGGATTTATAACATCATAAGAAAATACATGCCCGATACTTCCATACACATAAGCACACAAACAAATACTCTTAACTATGAAAGTGTCAAATTCTGGCGTGATTTGGGTGCATCAAGGGTAATTCTTGCACGCGAACTCGCCGTTAAAGATATTGCATTAATAAGAGAAAAAGTTCCCGATATTGAACTTGAATGCTTTGTTCACGGAGCACAATGCGTGTCTTTTTCGGGAAGATGTCTGCTGAGCGATTACTTTTCAAAAGGCGAGAGAAAAGCAAATCACGGCAATTGCACACAGCCCTGCAGGTGGAAGTATAAACTGGTAGAAGAAACAAGACCGAATGAATATTATGAAATTCATCAGGATGAAAGGGGTTCACATATTTTAAGCCCGAAAGACTTGTGTCTTATCAAACAAATTCCCCAACTCATTGATGCGGGGGTAAATTCATTAAAAGTTGAAGGCAGAACAAAAAGTCTGTATTACGTATCCGCTGTTGCAAAAGCATATCGGAATGCAATAGACGAAGTTATTAAAAACCCCAAAGCGGATTTGGAAAAATATTTTATCGAATTAAAAAAAGTAGGTAACAGAGGTTACACAACAGGCTTTGCTCTCGGTAACAACAACTGCGAAAGCTACAGTTATGATATTTCAAAAGGACTTGCCGGAGCGGATTTTTTATGTGAATTTAAAAGTGAGCAAAAAGACGATTTTCAGCTTGTTAAAATTAAAAATAAAATGCATGTAAACGACGAAGTCGAAATAATTTCTCCGACAGAACAATTTATTGCAACCGTTGAAGAAATTAAAAACAAAGATATGGAAAATGTTGAACTTGGCAATACCAACGATGAAGTTTACATAAAATTTTCCCGACGTCCGCAATTTTATCAATATGCACTTGTCCGAACCACGGGGATTAAAGGAGAAAACAGATAATGCTTTTAAAACCTGACTATAATTTAAAAAGTATATATGATATCGACCTTGAAAACCTTAAAAAATCAGGCATAAACGCTTTTTTATTCGATTTGGACAGTACAATTATGGGTTCAAAAACGGGATTTTACACTACCGATACAAAAGAATGGCTTAAAAAAGTCAAAAAAGATTTTTTTGTGGGAGTTATTTCAAATAATAATAATCCCGTGTATATGCAAAAAGTACTTTCGTGTTCTGATTTTCCCGTTGTATTCAACGCACATAAGCCCGATACTAGAGTGGCGGAAAACTTTATGAAAACCTACGGACTTAAACCCGAAACCACATGTTTTGTCGGCGACAGACCGCTTACCGACATCGCCTGCGGTAAAAACCTCGGCTGTAAAACAATTCTTGTTGATTCCATAACTGCAGATACCGAAAGAGCTATTGTAAGATTTGCCAGATGGCTTGAAAGGTGCAGTATAAAATAATTTTTCGTCGTTTTTAGTTATAAAATCATGCAAAAGTGCATTGTTAATTACTTTTTGTAACAATAACTTTAAAAAATAGCATTTTTTTCCGCTTACTATATTTTATATATATGGTAGAAATTATGATAGACAGTGTAAATTACAGCAGCGTAAAAAATATCGGTTACACTCAACCGCAACAGCGAACTAACCGTGATGTGCGGACAAATTTTTGCGGGACAAATACTTCGCAAACCGTTGCGGCTTATCAACCCGTTTTTGGGTTCAGAACTCACATGAATAAAGAAGAAAAGAAGCAGTATAAAGCCCTTTTAAAAGTTTTAGACCGTCCGTCAAGAAAACAGCTTGAAAGTCTTTTAAACAGGGGAACTCTGTTAAACTCAGAATCACAAAATAATACAAGTGTTCTTAATAATTTATACAAAATAATTTCTACACCGCGTGCGGAAGGGTTGAGCAAGGTAAATATCGCACAATCCGCAATAAATACTCTTTACAACCCGTACTATTCAACACAGACTTTCGGTGATATACCTGCTGAATATAATGAAAAAGCAGTAAACCAACTTATAAATTCCTCAAATATCACCGACAGAACTGAAGCACAAAATGCTCTTGACGTAAAAACATCAGGCTCATGCCCTGCGGCAAGTATTGAATTCAGTATGGCAGACAAATCACCTGCCGAATTTTCAAGATTTGTTGAAAGTTTAACTTCACCGGCTGTGAGTGTTCAAAAGAGAATAAGTTTGAACAGACTTGCGGATAATACACTTGATGCAATATGGCTTTTAAATGCGTTTGAAGTACCTTATGAAATTAAAGATTTCAACACTGCCTTGCTGACTTTGGCACCTGATAAAAATGCACTTTTGAGAGCACAAATTCAAACAAAATATCAGAATGCCATGGAACGTTCCGCAGTTGATGTCATGATGCAGTCAACCTTTATGAATGTTGGTTCACAGCAGACTTACAACTCGCTTAACGACCGCAGAGCAGGAAAATTCAGCAGTGAAGAAACGGGATTAATTGAATTTGAAAAGACATTCACAGAATCCGTCACCGAAGATAAAAATAAAATTACTTTAACAAACCAAAAATTGGATGAAAACGGTATTCTTACGGGATATGAATACGATAAAAATATATTCAAAAAATATCTCACGGATACTTTAAATTCCGGTGAAAACATTATAATCGGATACACATTTACCGACAACACCAATAAAGTAATCGGCGGTCATGAAATTACTCTTGTGGGAACAAGACAGGATAATTTCGGCAGAACATACTTTATTTGCAATGACTCTGATGATGACTATTTCGGTCCCGTAGAGTACCCCGAAGAATATCTTCTGCCCAAAATACATCATGCTACTTTCCCGAAACATATTGTGGAAAATAACGTCAAATTTGACGATAATTGGGTCGAAGGTCTGAATAATTTCAAACAAATTTACAATAACGCCCAAGCTGCATAGTTTCTAAAATTAACCTGTCAGAAGTTAGAAAGGTAATGAAATTTTTGTGCATTTTTAATTAACTGTTATTGTGAAATTTATAAAGGAGATATATTATGCCCGAATTTGCTACACCTTTCAGCTGTAAGAAAAGTGACAGAAAACTTACACATGAAGAAATAATAAGAGGTATTAGATTTAGTATAGCCTCTGAATTTGAAGCCATACAGCTTTATGAAGAACTCGAAGAATCAACCGACAATGAAAATGCAAAAAAACTCTTGCACGAAATTGCCGAAGACGAAAAAGTTCATGTGGGGAATTTTTTACAACTTATGAAAATTATTGCCCCCGAGGAAGAAAAATTTTACAAAGAAGGCAAAGAAGAAGCTATTGATGTCTTAAACGGCAAAAAAGACGATTAAAAAAAACAGCAGTTTAACTGCTGTTTTTTTATTGCAAATTTTTTAAAAATAGTTTATAATAACTTCGTCATTCAAGTTAGGAGTTTGGTATGAAAAAAAATATAATTAAATGCCTGACTGTTTTAGTTTTGGTTGTTTTGGCGGGTTTTGCAGGTGTTTACATCTATAAAAATATACAAATAACACGTTCGGCAGGAGAATTAAATATCTGTATTAACGATGAACTTATTGCAAAACTGATAGAGAATAATAAAAATCCGTTTTCAAAGTTTAAATTTTTAAAGAAACGAAATAACGATTGCAAAGTTCTTTTAATCAGTAACAAAGATGAAGCGACGGAAAAACAAAACAATGCGATGTGTCCCATATTAAACGGTTCAACGAGTTCAATAATAATGCTTACGGATGCTTATGTTAACAATATGTATGACAGAGAAACAGCCTCTAAAGAAATGAACTTAATGCTTAATCTTATGACTCCGTATAATTTCTGCGATGATTATTATAACGACATTATGACTTTAATAACCTTAAAAAAACGTTTAGGATTATAAAACTTAAATCCATATAGGAAAACGGGCCAACTTAAATAAGTTAGCCCGTTTTTTATGATATTCAGATTTCAGTTAATGAATATTTATTGTGTTCAATGATATATTGTTGTTTATTGCTTTTGCCTGAACATATTCTTCAATCATAAGATTCATGAAAAGAAGTTTGTTTTTAGTTGCACTGTCGAGATTAACGAATTCACCTCCGGCTCTGACATCATTTGCACTGACGATTTTAACCTGTGCATCGAAATCAAGTGTTCCGTATTTTACGTGAACCGGTACTATATCACCGACTTTAAGTTTTCCGTTATGGCTGACTTGTACACCGCCTCTTGAAATGTTCATCAAGTTACCGACATCAGCCGTAGCAGATTCAAATTGTATAGGAATATCAGTATTTACAGTATCAAATCTCATATATTGACGTTTATCGATTGACGGAACATTATCTTCCAGAACTCTTTGGTTCCACAATTGCCTGTATGTGTCATCAGAAGTAACTTGTGTCGGTTCATCCTGAGGTTCATCATCAGGTTCAGGACCCGGTTCGGGTTTATCAGGGTCGGGAACAACAAGGTTGTCATCATCTTTATCTGTACCTTTTTGTTCTTCGGGTAACGGTTTTCCGTCTACATCGTAATTAGGTTCATCACCCTGAGAACTTCCGCCGTAATAGTAGTTACGTTCTTTTTCCTGACGGTCAATACCCGTAACATCATCAGGTCTTACCGCTTTTGCTCTTATAGAAACATCCGTATCGGGAGTCGGGTTTTCCAGCTTACTTGTACGTGAATCTTCTTCATAATATGATTTGCCCGGAACTCTGTCTTTACCGTTATGGAAATGATATCCGCCTGCATAAGCATTATCTGCGGTAATTGTCAAATCCTGTTCATCAGGTCTGCCTTTGCCCTGACCTGCAATTTTACCTTTTTTAACTACAACCGTAGAATCGGCTTGATTATTCGGGTTTTCGGGAGTACCAAGGTCTAAGCCCGTAATCTTAACATTTTCGGGGGTAATATTACCGTTAGGTCCGTAGTAATCATTCGGGTAGCTTGGAACTATACCGAGACTGTCGATGAACAAGTCTTTTCCGCGGTTAACTATATTGATATTCTTTTGAGCGGTAATTTCACCGATATACGTGTTACCCGAGAATTCCGCATTAATATCACCAGTTCTTGAAATCATTGCACAAACGTATGTATCGTTTTTAGTGCCGTCGGGATTATCAAGTCCTTTAACATTTATATCACCGATAGCAAGCATATCAACGCCGTTTTCGTGATTTCCCGCAACATAATCCAGTTGGTCACTTATACTGCCGAAAGTAGCATTCTTTTGTATAAATGTTAATTTATTTTCAGTTTCACCGATATTACCGCTTGCGATTATGGAAATACCCGTACCCTGAACATTCGGAACTTTGTTATCTACAGCTTTATTCAAGATATCGTAACGGGTTTGTCCTTTGTTTTGTGAATCGTCCGCGAGTAAAATTACACGGCCGTCAGAATGAATACGGTTAATATTCATATTCTTGTCAAGGCTTGCCATATTAATCAATGCACCCGTACCTTTGCTTTCGGCTGTAATAGTACCGTCTATTGAGGTATTAACGGATTTAGTCAAATCTCTGCTATCGGGGCCAATACCCGTACAAATACCGTTTTCGCAAGGACCGACTTCAGTGCCTATTGAACCGTTTTCGGCGGTAATTTCAATATCGGCATTTTCGGTTGTTCTAATCAATGTTTTTGCAACACCGTTATTAAGAACACTGCCGTTTTTGGTTTTTATGGTTATTTTACCGTTGGAATCAACGTTAAAGTTATTATTTGCGTGTCCGATTTTGATATCAGAGTTTTCGGCATACATATCCAATGTGCCTTTATTGTTATCCTGAATAACATGTCCTTCAATGTTCATAGCGGTTTTTTCACCGTTACCATAGTTTTTCATTGCTAAAGAATTACCTTTGGAAGTAATCTTACCAGTAGAAGTAACGTGTAAATTACCTTTTTTATTTGTAATAACCGCATCGCCGACATTATTATTCATATCGTCACTGTTATTTAAGATATTGCCTGAAACAGATATACCTTCACTGCCTGTTTCGTTGGTAATATTAAGTGAACCGCGGTTATCAATCGAACCTTCAACGGAAATACCCGTCCCGTTGCCTTTGTTGAATACATCAAGTTCACCACGGTTTTTCAAATTACCGCCGGAAGCTATTCTTACTTTTCCGCCGGAGTTTTCAACGGTAAGTTTTCCGTTCGGGTTGCTTACTTCACCGCCAATATCAATACCGTTTGAACCTGTATTGGTTAAAGTTGTATTTGAATTAGAAGCAAAGTTTTTGATATGCGAATTTGCACCCGTTGTAATACCCGTGCTTGATGTAATGGTAATTTTACCGTCAGCTCCGGAATATTGATTACCGACATTCATATTATCGGTATTAACAAGTGCTTCAAATAATTTATCAGCAGCAGCCCTTGCACCTGCCGTATCAGTATAATTGTCATGTATGAATGCGGAAGTTTCCTTACCCACACCCGCAAGTAAAGTACCGTTTACTTTAACCTCACTGCCGTTAAGATTTACGTCACCGCGGGCAAGAACTTTACCGTCAATAAATATTTGTCCGTAACCGCTTTGTAAATTGTTTATAACGGCATCATTCATAGTGCCTGCGACACTAAAGTTATTATGTGTATTAGAGTATGTAGGTGTATAATTAAGGCTTCCGTCCTCTTTTACCAAGTTGGAAGGCAAAAATTCTCTTCTGAAATTACCTAGATTATCTTGGCTCGGGGTTATAACCGATAATGAACCCACATTAAGAATACCGCTGGCACCGACAACAACGCCTTTCGGTGATATAAATACCAGATTACCGTTTTGTTTAAGTTCTCCGCCAATGTCGGTTAAAGCGTTTAATACACCTTGAATATTAACACCGTTCTGCACTAAAGCAACAAAGGTATCAATATCACCATGCCCGAAATTACCGCCGGCATGGGTATATGCATTATATAAAAAGTTCAGAACATCCTGTTCTGCTAACGTCAAATCGCGAAACTCTTTAAATCCGAGTTTTCTGCTAAAATCAACAATATCAGGACCAATGTTAAATTCCCCGTCAACTTTAGGAATAGCATTACCGTTATTATCGGTAATATTTGATTCAATCGCCAGAGCCTGATAGAACAGACTTTGCTGCAACACAAATGATAGCCCCAAGAGTACTGATAATAGCTTTTTGTTTTTTCTGAATATCATAATCTTCCTCGACTTTCTTTGCAAATTTTAAATATGTCCATATAATATATATAACGAAATTTAACTGCCGAAAATTTACATCGTTTATATAAATTTTTACATTACTTAACAATTAAATTATTTACACGCATGGTTATGTAGTTAATATATATAAAATATATAAATAATATTCACCATGTTAAGAATTGTAAATATTAATTTTAGGTCTGAAACTCACTCTATACAAGAAAAAAAATAATTCCTAAAAATTTTTTACAAATTCTGTGCAATTTTATTAAAGAAAAAGTTTTTATATACGTATAGAGAAGTATAAATAAAAATTGTATTATTAATGTGAAGTAATAATACAGTAGAAAGGACAAAAAACATGTGTGCAAACCCTATTAATTTGGATTACGACAAGAAGTACGCTCCTTACATTACCAGAAATGACTGGAACAAATTAACAGACCGCCAAAGAGCGGAAGCTGTTCGTCAAATTGAACAGAAACTGGCGGAAGAAATCAACAAAACCGAAACTCCCTCAACTCCGGCAGGGACTACTGTTGAATCTAAGAACAAAAAATATAAAAGTGAAGGCATACCGCTTTCGGAAGATAAAGAATTACAGAATTTAAAACTGCAGGATTACAAGCGTGAAATGCTTATAAAATACGGTCAAAATCCCGATCTTTGTAAAAAAGATACTGCGGAAATCTTGTATCGTAAAGAATTAAAAGAAATCGAGTCAGGCATTCGGAATTTGGATTCTCCTGCTGACCCTGATAAGAGAGCATTTTCCGTACTTGTAAGAGAAAAATATTTTGAACTTGCTTCAAAAGAAGAAAGAGAACAACTTGCAAAAGAAGAAGTGGAATTACTTGCACAGTACAAACAGGATGAAAACTCGGCAAGAAAAGATTATAATTCCGAATTTTCACGCGTTAACAGAAATTACATGAAAAAGCCGAATGAACAAATGACAGAGGACGAATTAAAAAGACTGGCACACAGAAAAGCATTGTATAAACACAGTATTGGTGAACCCGAATACAGAAAAATGGCTGTTGAAATATTGTCCCAAAAATACGATATTCAATTAAGCACAAGATATGATCAATATACTCAGGAAAGGTCAAAAGTATTCGGATTAACAGCTGAGGACAAAGTAGCTTATCAAGCCCTTATGGATAAAGAACAAAAGGGCGAAAAGCTTACGGAACAAGAAGCTAAAAAGCGTGACAAACTGGCAAATTTAGTCAACTATGAAAAAATTGACGAAACCAGAAAAGCCGAACTCTTAAAATTAAATCATGACAGAGTAACTTCTTCATTAACGGACACGGAATATAACAAGAAATTTGAAAAAATAAATAATGATTACTATAATGCACTTCAAAAGGCATCAATACCCGCAAAAAAAAGAGAAGCAAGCGATAAAGAATTTGCGGCATTGGAAGCACAAAAAAGCAAATTAACCGAAGAACAATATCAAAGGAAATTAAATAAAATATACAGCAAATATTCCGATGTAAACTCGATTGAAATCAGTCAAATCAAAAGACTGGACAAAAAGATGTTCGGCGAAATAGATGAAGTTAATAAAACAAAATTTGAAGAAGCCGACAAAACTGCTGAATTAATCGCACAAGCAAAAGTTGATGCCGAAATTGCGAAAGAAAAATTTGACAAAACGGTTGTACATTGGAGTCATGATGATAAGGTTGATGATTCTGACGGCAAAATCCACAATTATTTGGACAAAGATTTACAAAAATATGTAAAAGAAAGAGCGGAAATGTTTGCGGACGAAGTTGAAGCCGGCAAAGGCGACTTTGAAGCGGACGGAAAATCATATAAATTTAACAGCGACAAGTACAAACAGGTCATGTTAAATTATTCTAACCTGAATGAATATATAGATAATCCTAACGATAATGCCGATTATTTTGCGGATATTCAGGATAAAAAGGATTTATTCTTTGATGATTATGCTTACGGTGAAAATTACAAGATAACGGCGGCAGACAGAAGATTTGCCGACAAAGCAATACGTACGGCAAGTATAGATACTGAACATGACAAAACAGCCTCAATGCGTGCCGGAGTTGTAGGTCTTGCATTCCTGGAAGGTGCGGGAATAGCAGGTGCCGGAGCATTGGTAGGTCAAGCATTAGCAATGACCAATATTTCTAAGATACCTCCTGAAATATTGCAGTTCTCCGGTGTCGTACATGTTGCGGGTGAAGTAGCTTATAACAAAATGGTTCATTACCAGCAAGATATTCACCTTTCGGGAGATAATGCAACTTATGGCAAAGATATCACTGTTGAAGGCGATGATGCAACTTACACTCAAAATGTAGTTGTTGAAGGCGATGATGCAACTTACACTCAAAATGTAGTTGTTGAAGGTAATGATGCGACATACGGCAAAAATGTAGTTGTTGAAGGCAATGACGCTACATACGGCAAAAATGTAGTTGTTGAAGGCAACGATGGCACATATAATCAAAAAATAGTTGTTGAAGGCGATGATGCAACATACGGTCAAAAAATAGTTGTTGAAGGCAACGATGCCATTTACGGTAAAACAGTTATTGTTCAAGGTGACGATGGCACATACGAACAACGTATTGTTGTCAGCGGCGAAGCACCATATCATGCTTCAGGAACGGTTTCTGTTGATGATATAGTTAACGGACATGTAAAAGGTACTATAGATGCACCTTGGGAAGCGGATGGTACGACTCCGTATGAACAAGAAGTTTTAGTTCAAGGTAATGATGCACATTATAACAAGGAAGTCTGGGTCCAAGGCAATGACGGACAGTATAGAAAAGAAGTCTGGGTTGAAGGCAATGACGGGCATTACCACAAAGAAGTTGTGGTTCAAGGTAATGATGCACATTATAACAAAGAAGTATGGGTTGAAGGTAATGACGGATATTACCATAAAGAAGTCTGGGTTCAAGGCAATGACGGATATTACCGCCAAGAAGTTGTAGTTCAAGGCAATGACGGACATTACCGTAAAGAAGTTATGGTCAAAGGTAACGACGGACATTATCACAAAGAAGTACATGTTCAGGGTGATGACGGGCATTGGGAATACGAAGGTACAGTTGAAGGCGATGTTGAAGTCAATGATATGGTACCTTACGAAACAGATGCAGAATACAACGGTGAAGTAGCAACCGAAGAAAAAAGAGTCAGACCAAGCATTAACTGGAAAGCAATCGGTTGGGCTGCTCTTGCAGGCGGTGTAACCGCTGCATTTGAAGCTGCCGTTAACAAAGTACCGCATGTATTCGACGAAGGCGACAGAGTTTACTCACGTGCAAGAGAAAAAGCAGCCGACTTACAGGCGGAAAGAGTAACATTGAAAGACAAACCTGTCCAAGATAACAGTATCAAAGATTTTGAAGATGACATTAAAATGCCTGAACGTACTGCATCTTTAAAAGATGTATCAACTTCCGAAACAATAAACCAGAATACATATAAGATTAAAAAAGGTGACTATCCTTACGGTATAGTTGAGGCTGCTTACAATATAAGTCAGTCCGATCCCGCATTTATGCAAGTGGCAAATGAAGTATTTAAAGCAAGCGGCTACACACGTGGTACACACATAAAAGTCGGACAGGAATTTATACTGCCTGATGAAATAAAAGTCGGAGATAAAACATTTAGAAGTAAAAAAGGTGATGAAATCGATACCCAAAAAGATTATGCAGACCTTAAAAACATAAAATTCAGCACCCTTAACGTACCGACATCAGTAACAAGAACATCGGAAGGCTGGCAAGTCATAGATGACAAAGGTAATCCGATTGACAATAAAACATACCCGACAAAAGAAGCGGCAGAAACCGCAATGACAAAATGGCTGAGCAAACATAACTATAATCCGAGACCATTAAGCGGGTTTGTTGATCCAAAAAATCCGAACAAAAAATAAAATAAACAGAGGAAGTAAAAAAACTTCCTCTTTTTTTTAAACATGAAAAAAGAAATATCAGCCGATGGTGAGACTTGAACTCACGACCTGCTCATTACGAATGAGCTGCTCTGCCAACTGAGCTACATCGGCATTATCTATTTATTATTATAAACTTCTAAATAATATACGTCAATCAAAAATTTTATTAAGATAAAAGTATATTGATAATTGTATTTTTTTTCGGTATAAATTATATTAAAATATTTTATTAACCGGACTTTACACAAAAAATGTTTCAGCCAATAAATGCAAGATTTAACATATACACCAGTAAAGAATTTAAGAATTTCTCCCCGATAAAGAAAAAACGTCTGAAATTCGACATCAGGACTTACAGGTGCCACGTAAGACAAAAATTACCCGTTTCCTCAAAAGCACTTGTTGCATCGGGTTCTGCGGCGGGTACTCTTTTGCCTGCGGCTGTTTTTACAAAATTACAGAATAAAAAAATTTTTAATCTTAATTACGGCTTGAAAGAAATAATCCTTATCAGTACCGGTGCAATTGCAGGCGGTATATTGACAGGGAAAATTGCAGACAAAAAAGAACACGGGAAACAGAAAATCCATGAAGGAGTATTTCAATTTTTGAATACAATAATTCCCGCTCTTTTAATAATACCGACAGTAAAACTTTGTAACAAAGTAAAATTTTTAAATAATAATTTCGCTAAAATTACAGCTTCACTCGGCGTACTTTTTGGCGGGATGAAAATGGCGGCACATCTTTCAAACAAAATCAACGACCCCAAAGACCTTGAACCCGACAGGAAGTTAGGCATAAAAGATGCCGCGGCAAATATTGACGACGCACTCGGAACACTTGCACTTGCAAAAATACCTGCGGCAAAAAATATGCAAATTAACAAGATATTACCGATAATCTACGGCTGGTGCGGTTACAGAGCCGGAATAAGCAATTAAAACTACTGTTCGGCAGATTCAATTTTAATTTTTCCGCCGTCTTGAATAAATTTTGAAGGTTTTGTGTTAAATTTGCGTTCGTTAATTTTTTGATAAAGAGTATTGTCCTCTAAAGTTGTGCTTTCAAGTTCTTTATTATGTTCTTCCTGAATTTCTTTTATTGACTTAAAATTTCTGTATTCTTCACGGTTAAATTCCTGTTCGCGAAGCATTTGCATATTTCTCGAGTTAATTGAACCGGCATCAAATACTCCCGGATTTACGGGTAAAGATTCGTAAGAATATGATACATTAGCAGTATTTAATGCCAGAAAAGAAGTTATTGCCAATAAATTGATAATTTTGTTCATAAATTCTCCTTTTTATTTTATTTGGAAACGTATGTTTGCCACCGAAGTAACTTTTTTGTCTATTGTGGTAGTATCACTTATTCCCATATCGGAAACATTAGTAGAATCTGCGGGCGTAATTTGAAAAACTCCCATCTGAACGGACTGAATTTTACCCGGTCTGTTGTGAGTAGCTTTCAACATAGCTGACGCTCTTTGTTTTGCATCTGCCGTTGCTTCCTTAAGCAGTTCCACTTTCAAATCGGAAAGGTTTGAATAAAAATACTCGGGCGAATAAACACTTATATCAATATCCTTATCCGTAAGACTCTGGATATCGACCGATATATCCTTTATTTTGTTCACATCATCGGATTTTATAACAAAAGGCTGTGAATAGTTATAATAAGCGATTTCATTTGTGTTATTACCGCGGGCATCATATCTGTAAGAATAATAACCGTTAGCCGCTTTTTGTTCTATATTTTCGTCAGTTAACCCCTTTTGATGTAAAAATTCAATAACAACGGGAATTTGTTTTTTGACTTCGTTGTAAGCCGCCGTTTTAGTGGGTTTTCTTAAATTTATATTGAATTCAAGTCGAGCCGAATCGGATTTTACGATTTTAAATGCCGAACCTGTTACATAAATACTGTCTTTGGACGTCGCAGAAGTAAAAACCTTTGCAGAAACCACAAAACCTAACGCGAGGATGACCGCCAGCCAGATAAGCTGCAACTTTGCAAGTTTCTCAAGCATATAATTCTCCTTAATTCATATCACACAAGTAAATTATAAACAATTATTTATAAAAATCAATTAATTTTAAACAAAGTTAATAATTCCTTCAAAATTAACCGAACATGCTATAATCATAAAAAAAAGAGGGAAAATATGAATAAATACATTGAGAAAACACTTGACACTTTAAAAAAGAAAAATTCAAACGAACCTGAATTTATTCAGGCGGCGGAAGAAGTTTTGCTATCCGTTGAGCCTTTAATAAATAACTTTCCCCAATACGAGAAACACGGTATTCTTGAAAGAATTACCGAGCCTGAAAGAATAATAACATTCAGAGTGCCTTGGACTGATGATAACGGCAAAGTCAATGTTAACAGAGGTTTCAGGGTTCAATTCAGTAATCTTATAGGCCCGTATAAAGGCGGTCTGAGATTTGATAAAAGTGTTAATCAAAGTATAATGAAGTTTCTCGCTTTTGAACAAATTTTCAAAAACACACTGACCGGGCTTCCCATAGGCGGTGCTAAAGGCGGAAGCGATTTTGACCCGAAAGGTAAATCTGACAACGAAGTAATGCGTTTCTGCCAGAGTTTTATGACGGAATTATACCGCCATATCGGTCAGGATGTTGATGTTCCCGCAGGAGATATAGGAGTCGGAGAAAGAGAAATAGGCTACCTTTTCGGTCAGTACAAAAAAATTAAAAATGCGTATGAAGGGGGAGTTTTGACAGGCAAAGGACTTTCATACGGCGGTTCTTTTGCACGCAAAGAAGCTACGGGCTACGGTTTGATATATTTTATGCGTGAATTACTTTCAAAAGAATTTAAACAAACATTTGAAGGCAAAATCGTAACCATATCGGGTTCGGGTAATGTTGCAATATATGCTTGTGAAAAAGCTTTTCAATACGGTGCAAAAGTTGTTGCCATGAGTGATTCAAACGGATGTATTTATGACAAAAACGGTATTAATCTTGATGTAATCAAACGCATAAAAGAAGTTGAAAGAGGCAGAATAAAAGAATATGCCGACATTTGCCCAGGCAGTGAATTTTATGAAAATTCCACGGAAGATTCCCCTATTTGGGCAATAAAAACAGACATTGCACTTCCCTGTGCAACTCAAAATGAAATTTCACTGAATTCAGCCAAAAAACTTGTTGCAAACGGTGTTCTGGCGGTCGGTGAAGGTGCAAACATGCCCGCAACGGAAGCCGCAACGGAATACTTTATAGCAAACGGAATTCCGCTTGCCCCCGGTAAAGCCGCGAATGCGGGCGGAGTCGCTACTTCTGCAATAGAAATGAGCCAAAACAGCATGAGATATTACATGAGTTTTGACGAGGTTAATGCAAAACTTGACAATATAATGGTTTATATATTCAATTCATGCCAAAACGCAATACAAAAATACAATTTAAAAAATAATTATGTTGCGGCAGCAAACATTTCCGCTTTTGAAAAACTCGCAACCGCAATGATTGCTCAGGGAATTGTATAAAAATTATTCTGCGAAAATACTGTTTAATCTTTGCTGAGAACAAACATTTGCATCTTTTTTCCTTATAGCATAAGAATTGTATTTGCAGTAATCGTTAACGATTTTTCTTAAAGAGCTCAATTGATGATTTGTTGAGTCTACAACAAAGCTTGAATAAATAATCGGCTGAACATTTGCATAACCTTTGTAATGGTTGTTTGTCAACGGATAAACAGCCTGTTTGAAATTCATATTATAAGTATCACAATACAAGCAAAAATTACTTAACGCTCTTACAAAGGTTTTGTCTTTGTTAAAATTGGAAATCACTTTTCTGCAAACTTCAACCCGATGAGTGTTTGCTTTTCCGGCTTCTCTTTTTGCCTGTTTAATTTCCGAATCACTTGCGGCAAAAGCCGTACAGCATAATGCAGTTAATATAATTAAAAAAGTAAATATATTTTTCATATTCATAACAAATTATTATACATATAAGCTTATTTTAATCAAGTACTTTACAATTATACACAAAATAACTGTTTGAACTTGTAATAAAAAAAATTTATGCTTATAATTTCTATATTAATGTTAAGGGACATGTCACATGGTAGTTGAAAATACAATACGAGTAAGAGATTATATAAATCCTTCGCGTCTGCCGGATTTTGCATACGTAATTAATCCGTACACAGGTTGTACGCATAAATGTAAATACTGTTGTGCGGAATTTATGAGACTCTTTACCGGACATAAAGAAGAATGGGGTGAGTTTGTTGATATAAAATCCGCAACAAAAAAAATAAATTTATTCAAATTGCAGCAAACCAATGTTCTTCTCGGTTCGGTAACAGACCCTTATAATCACCTTGAAGAAAAATACGAATTAACCAGAAAAATCTTAAATGAAACAAAAGACACTGATTTTCATCTTTTTATAGTAACAAAATCCGATATGGTATTACGTGACATTGATATATTAAAACAAATGAAAGATGTTACGGCAGTATTCTCGGTTTGCACCGATGACGAAAAACTCAGAAAAGATTTAGAACCATATTCGCCGACATTTCAACAGAGAATAGATGCCGCAAAAACATTGCATGAACAGGGGATTAAGACAATAATTTATATTTCGCCCATACTTCCCGAATTGACTGATTACAAAAGCATAATAGAAAATACAAAAGAATTTGCACAAATGTATTGGATTGAAAATCTTAACCTTAAAGGTGGAAATCGTCCGAGAATATTGGATTTTATCAACAATAATTATCCGCAATACTATGATTTATACTTTGATATATACAAAAAACATTCCTCTCAATATTGGACTCAAAAAGAAAATGAGATTTGTGAATATTTGGAAAAAAATAATATAGAATACAAAAACTACTTTTATCACGAAAAAATAAGAAAAAGATAACGGTTCATATTCTTTTATTACTTTTAAGTACGAATTTACAGATATTTTAATAAATTTAAGATATCGGATAATGTGTTATGCCCTCAGGTATAAAAACCGAAAAGCTCAAAATTAATCAGTCGGGTAATTGTAACGATAATATATGAGAGATTAAATATAATTAAATCTTTTTCATACTTCCAGCTATTCTTAATTCCAACGGAGCCTTTGGCTCCTTTTTTTTTGCTTTAAAATAAATATAAAAAAGACCGTTTTTATCTTTAAAACGGTCTTTTTATAAGAAAATTATTATAATTATTCTTCGCTGTCATCTGTTTCATCAACTTGAGCGTTTTCTTCTGTTTCCTGTTGAAGGTCTTCTTCGTCATAACCCTGTTGATTCATTTCTTCTTCGATTTCCTGTTTAAGTTCATCATTTTCTTCTTCATCTTCTTCAACGGGTTCATCGTAAGAATAGTTGTTAATATTTTCACTTTCGGCTTTTTCCATTTGTGAAACATTTTTGATATCTATCTTCCAACCCGTAAGTTTATGAGCGAGTCTTACATTTTGACCTTCACGTCCGATTGCAAGGCTAAGCTGGTCATCAGGTACGACCACCATAGCTTCATGAGAATATTCGTCGTCCGCCAGAATATCAACGGATACAACTCTTGCGGGAGATAATGCGTTAACAATATATTCAACGGGGTCTTCGGAATATCTTACTATATCGATTTTTTCGTTTTTAAGTTCACCGACGATAGTTTGAATTCTTGAACCGCGGGGGCCTATACAAGCTCCGACACTGTCGACTTCTGGGTCATTTGACCAGACCGCAATTTTTGTCCTGTAACCCGCTTCACGTGAAATTGATTTAATTTCAACAATTCCGTCCTCAATTTCGGGGACTTCAAGTTCAAACAACTCTCTGACGATTTCGGCATGAGCGTGAGAAACAATAACCTGCGGAAGTCTTGTAGTTTCTTTTACGTTAAGAACAAAAACTCTTATCCTGTTGCCGGGTTTGTAATATTCTCCGGGAATTTGTTCTTTTTGAGGCATAATCGCATCTGTTTTGCCGATATTAACAATAACATTGCGATTTTCAACACGTTGAATAATACCCGTTGTCAAAGTACCTTTTTTGTCCATAAACTCTTGAAGAACAAGGTTTCTTTCCGCTTCTCTTATTCTTTGTGTAATAACTTGTTTTGCGGACTGAGCGGCAATACGTCCGAACTGTTCGGGTGTAACTTCGATTTTAACTTCATCGCCTGTTTCAACGTCTTCGACTATTTCTTTTGCATCGTCAAGTGAAATTTGTTCGTCCTCATTTTCAACAGAACCGTTTTCCACAACGGATTTTGTTCTGAAAACACCGATTTCGCCCGACTGTTCATCAAGGATGGCTTCTATATTCGTTGCTTCCTTAATTCTCATGTGTTTTTTGTAAGCTGCAACCATAGCGTCACAAAGTGATGCTATAAGGATTTCTTTGGAAATTCCTCTTTCTCTTTCCAGTTCTTCGCAAGCTTCAAAAAGTGCTGTTCCGATTTTAATCATTTTAAAATATCCTTTCTTAATTTATGTGTTTTTTAATTTTTTAGTCTATATATAATTTTGCGGACTGAATATTTTGTGCGGGAATTTGAAGTTCTTTGCCGTCCTCAAAGCGGAAAAAACTCAAACCTTCATTTTCGTCAAAATCAAGTATTTCGCCTTTAAATATCTTTTCTTCTTCGCCCTGCAAAGGCTGTTTAAGTTTAAGGCTTATTCTTCTGCCTTTAAAATAAATAAACTCTTTGTCAGACTTAAATTTTCTTTCAAGTCCCGGCGAAGAAACTTCAAGGTAATATTTCACGGGTATAATTTCGTCCAGAAAATCGGACAGACTTCTTGTAACATTTTCACAGTCATCAAGAGTAACGTCTTTTTCACGTGAATAAAGATATATTCTCAAAAACCATCTGTGATTTTCTTTGACAAAATCCGTTTCTATAGGTATATATCCGAAACGCATGGCAGTATTTTCAATCAGCGGCGTAATTTTTGCCAATATATCATGTCTGTTAATTTCCTGCTTCATATAACCTCTTTACCTTCAGATATCCCGTATTATTGAAAAAAGAACGGGTTCTCCCGTTCTTTTTTTCGACAATACTGTCCGTAAATATAATGGTACAATAACAATCCTTAAAAGTAAATAGTTATGTTAAGTTTATTATATTAAACTTTTCTTTTTGCAGTAACTACCACCTCAGAGGTATAATGCGACCCCATATCAATTTTTGCATTCTTAATTGCTTTGTCGTATTCTTCCTGTGTAGCGGGTTTAGAACCAATCATGTAATAAGTTTTACCTTTATAAGAATATGTTCTGAATTTTTTACCGCCCAAATTTTCTACTTGACCCTTTTGATAGCATTCCGTATACCCGACTTTATCCTCAAGAGCAGCTTGTTTATCAGCGAGTCTGTCATACTGTTCGGAGTTTTTCACATTTTTGCGGTTACGAATATTTTCTCTGACATTCATACCGTCAGTAGAGTCAATCTTTTCATTTCTTGTATGAATTTTATCAGCAAGTTCATTCATTTGGGTACTGTTGTCATTAAATTCTTTCTTTTCTTTTTCTTCCAATGTTTTTAATCTGGTTTCCTGCGAGGTTATTTCTTTTCCCAAATCACCAATATCTGATGTTAATTGCTCATTCTGTTTTACGGCATCTTCATATTTTTTAACAACGCCTTCTTTTTCTTTCTTTTGAGCATTTAATTGATTTAATTCTTCCTGTAACTTTTCTAACTCACCTTTTGCGGTTTCATATTCTTGCTTAGCCGTAATATAATTTTTGGAAGCAGTTTCATAATCCTGACAAACTTTTTCATAGTTTTCCACAGCTTTTTCTTTATCGGCTTTTGCTTTATCAAGAGCTTCTTTAGCTTTTGCTTTGTTTTGTTCAGCTGTTTCTACGGCTTTTTTAGCAGTATCGTATGCGGGGTTTTTAACTTTGGTACCGTCAGGATTTGTAATATATTCCGGTGTACTTGCCAATGTTGCTTCGGCACTTGTTAAAGCTTCACAAGCGTTTGTATAATCAGTTGCAGCCTGACCGACGGCAGCTTCCATATTTTTCAATGTTTGAAGTTTGCTGTCTTTATCTTTTTCGGTACTTCTTAAATTAGATTCTTTTTGATTTACATCATTTTCTTTTTCGGATACATCTTTCTTTTTAGAATCAATTTTGGTATTCAAGTCTTTTATGGCAGTTTCCGCTTTTTCCGCCTCAGCTTTAAGACTGTCAAGACTTCCATGAATTTGAGCTCTTTGTTGGCTTAATTCCATTTGTTTTTCTTTTGCAGACTCAATAGCGGAACGAAGATCCGTTGAGTTATCAGCACCTTTCATATCCGAAATTGATGAAGCTGCCGCACTGTTATTTGAAGCCGCCGTGGTTTTATTCGCAGGTGCCGCACTGTTAGCTTTTACATCGGAATTTAACTTATTAAGCGTAGATATTGCACTGTTGCCGGTTTTGCTCGTACCTGAAGATTTTATATCCATAGCTAATCCCAACAATTCTTTTGTTATAGTTCCCGCACCTTTAATAGCCGTCATGGCAAGTGCTAATTTGTCCATCGGCCCTAATTCGTTATTTTGTACATACATAGGTGTACCGTTAACATTAACTCTGGGAACGTAATGAATATTAGCATTAAGTGAATTACGCAGTTGTGTGTAATCCATTCTGTTTGAATACATTGCAAAGGTATTAGACCTTAATGCAGGTGTAAATATTGAACTTCTTGATGTATTGGAGAGAAAACTTGCAGCATTACTTTTTACGGGTGATGCCGCAGTCTTTGAGGTCAAAGTAATTTGACGACCGTTTATTTTCGGCCGCTGACTTGAATATGAAAGTCCGGGATTTTGTACGCTCATATCTCTCTCTCTTGTTTTTTATACTTAAATATATAAAAAGTTTTTGTTGCTTCCGATTTCATAAAAATCCTCATTTGTTACAAAAGTTTACATGACAAAATCCATGCCATGAGCGGGTTTTAACATGTTTTGTTTATTTCAACAAAACAATTACAACTATCAAAATAACGGGGATTAAAACAAATTTTCCGGCAAATATCCCTATAATTATTATTCCCGTTTATTCGAAAAATCTCACATTTTTTTATTAATAACATTTACAATTTTAACATTGCCAAAAAGCTTGTACAGTGAGTTCTTTAGAAAAATGCAAGTAAAATTAACATTTACTTAACAAAAATTATGTAAATTTTTCATTCAATTTCGCAAAGGTTAAAACGCTTTATTCATAAAGGTTTTACATTTTTTTACAAAAAAAATGTAAAAAGATTAGCATGGAGTGTAAAAAATACATCCTTTTTTTTCGGTTTTATTCTATTATTTATATACTATCTTGGGAGTGGGGATTTTAATTAAGTTAAAAAAAACATCTTAATTACATCTTTGGTACAGGATATTTATACATCTATAGAATGATTATTTTAATTACTCCATGGATTATAATACAATCAAGGGAATTAGTTTTTATTTGGAGATTTGAGACAGTGCTTGAACATGGTTACATACAAATTTATACAGGCGACGGAAAAGGTAAAACTACGGCTTCTCTGGGTCTTGCTTTGAGAGCGTTGGGACACGGCTGGAAAGTCCTTATTATACAGTTTACCAAAGGCGACAGTGCTACTTCTTACGGAGAAATAGTTTCGTCCTCCAAATTTTTGCCTAACCTTGATGTAGTTCAGTTCGGCATGGACAGAGTATGTTATTCACATAACGTCTGCATGGAAGATTATAAAGAAGCAAAAAAAGGTTGGGAATACGCTAAAAAAGCCATAAATTCAGGAGAATATCAACTTATTATTCTTGATGAAATAAATATTTGCACCGCAATGAATATGATTAAAGTCAGCGATGTTAAAGAAACTTTACTTCACAAACCTGAAAATCTTGAAATTGTTTTGACCGGAAGATATGCTCATCCCGAATTGAAGGCAATGGCACATCTTGTTACCGAAATGAAACCCATTAAACACTACTTTGATATCGGTGTTATGGCAAGACAAGGTATTGAATACTAGATTTTAGTTCCTTTCATGTTTAATAATTTATAATGTAAATCCTTTTTGTTTCAACAAATGAAATACCGGACAGAACTTTAAAGCGAAGTCCGTTTTTTTTAATTTATGCTAAAATCGTAATATGGACGAGTTTAAACACTATACTGTCATGAAAAACGAAGCGGTCGACGCACTGAACTGTGAAAACGGTAAAATTTACGTCGACTGTACACTCGGCGGGGGCGGGCATTCCGAGTTGATACTGCAAAGAATTCAGCCCGACGGCAGACTTATAGCTTTTGACGTTGACAACGATGCAATAAAAGCCTCTACTCAAAGGCTTAAAGATTACAAAAACTTAACAATTGTAAAAGACTCTTATACAAATATTAAAAAAGTTTTACAAAATCTCGGAATAGATAAGATTACGGGCGGAGTTTTGTTTGATTTGGGAGCTTCATATCACCAGTTTAACAAGGCGGAACGGGGTTTTTCATTCGCAAAAGATGCCATGCTTGATATGAGATTTGATACGGATGCGGATTTTAGTGCCTACGATGTCGTAAATACTTACAAAGAAGATGATTTAGTCAGAATTTTCTCGGAATACGGCGAAGAAAGATTTTCAAAAAGAATTGCAAAAAAAATTGTTGAAGTCAGAAAATCCGCCAAAATCAAAACAACCCTACAATTGGCGGATATAATAGTAAATTGCACACCGCACGTAAAATCGTCTATACATCCCGCTACACGTGTATTTCAGGCTATTCGCATTGAAGTTAACCAAGAGTTAACAAATGTAAAAAATACTCTGAATGATGTGTTGGATTTAGTCGGGTTTGGTGCTATACTAAGTGTAATAAGTTTTCATTCATTGGAAGACAGAATAGTGAAACACTTATTCAAATATCACTCGCAGAAGTGCCATTGTGAACCGAATACCATGATTTGCAGCTGCGAACCGCCAATTCTGGAGTTGGTTAACAAAAAACCGATAGTCGCGAGTGATAAGGAGATAAAAGAAAATCCGCCTTCGCGTAGTGCAAAATTAAGGATTGCAAAATGTATAAGGGTTAGTTGACAAGAATTTTGCGTTATTTTAAAGGGCATTTGGGGAAAAAAAATTGAATACTGCAAGGGTAAGAAAACAAGAAGAAGTATATAATTACACATCGACAGGATACGCTCAAAATCCTATCATTCAAGAAACACCGGTTATTGAAGGGTATTTCCGAAGAGAAAGCATGGTGAAAGAGATGGCGATAAGAAAAGTTAACAGGTCATTATGTGCATTATTATGTATAAGCATTCTTGTTTCATTCATCAGCTATTATTTTTCCATGAGCAATGAACTAAGATTAAATATTTTGAGCCGACAAATTACCACACTTAACGATGAAAACGCTGAATTGCAAAATTCGCTCGACAGACTCAAATCTTTTAATAACGTTGATAATAAAATGGAACAATATAATTTACTTCAAAAACCCGCTAAAGTTATTGAAGTTCAGGCAGTTAACCGTTCCGTGCCGGAGAATATTATCCCCGAAAATACAAAATCAGCTTCGTTTGACTGGTCTGTCGGTTATTAGTTCTCTAACTTTGGTATAGTATTATTCATACTAAAGTATGAACTTTTGTAAATTTTATTAAAGTTTTTAATCGCTCTGTCCGTATATATACATGAAGGCATGTATGTAGATAAGGATTAAATTTAATGAAGAGAGATGACAATAAAAACGGTGTTTCCCTGTTCTCGCAGTCAGAGGAGTTAATCGGACAAGACCCCATTGAAGAAATTTTTGCACTTAATCTGGGAGATTTTATAGCCGAAAACCTTATTTCAGAGGAACTCGCAAAAAAAATAGGTTCGGGAATAAAAAATAAAAGAGAAAGTCTTAAAAACCAACTGAAAGAACTCGTTTCGTTTTATTCGCTTCAAAATACCTTGTGTGTTCTAAGTTTTGACGCTTATCAGGAAAAAGCCATTTTTAACTCCATATCCGAATCAATTACCAAAATGCTTGATGCCGAAAACTGCAAAATTTATTTGTCTTATGAATTTTCCAAAACAAATTCGCACGACGACTTAATTCCGGCGGGTACGTCAGACGGAAATGCCGTAAAAAGCTATAAACTTGATGATGATAACATAACCGTTAAGGCTTTTAATACGCAGGATACCATAATCGAAAACGATTTTTGTGCGGTTCCGATGCTCGGCAGTATTTATACAACAGGCGTTATTACCGTTAAAAACCCTGACGGAAAACATCTTAACAGAAAATATATTAATCTTGTCGAAAGTATAGCGTCACTTCTGGCAACATCAATGGTTTTGCAAAAAGAAATCGATAATGCAAATTCACTTATAAGCAACGAAACCTCATCAACAGGCGATTTGCAGAATTCCAGAGCCGAATTGACGGCATTAATCGGTGATTTATGCGATTACCAGCAGGATTTTGTGGAAAATCTTGCAAAAGCGGTCGATACAAAAGGGCATTATACGGTTGCACATTCCAAAAATACCGCAAAACTCGCTAAACTTATTTGTAAAGAACTCGCTCTTAACGAAAAAACTACGGATTTAATATATTATGCGGGGCTTTTACAAAATATCGGTAAAATTGCATTACCCGAAAAGATATTCTCCGTTGCGGGAAAACTTTCCCCCGAAGAAATTAAGCAAATCCAAAGTGAATCAAAATCAGGGGTACAGTTGCTTATGAATATAAACTTCCTCTCGGAAGTCGTACCCTACGTTATGTATAAATCCGAAAGATTTGACGGTTCAGGCAGACCGGAAGGTTTGAAAGGCAATTCAATTCCGCTTGGCTCGCGTATTATTGCCGCTGCCGACGCTTACTGTGCTTTAACTTCGGACAGACCATACCGAAAAGCCGTTGCAAAAGATGAAGCCCTTGAAATTATGAAAAAAGAAGCAGGAACAAAATGGGATTCAGTCGTCATAAACGCATTGGCTAAGGTTGTTTAATCATTTTAAAAAAAACTTTTAACGGGAAGGTTTATATCAAATCTTCCCGTTTTTAATTATTTTAAACTACTTAATTATGCTGAAAGCGACAATATCGTCCATATTTATGTTCAACCAATCATACTTAAAACAGATGTAATCGTTGCATTGACAGTCATCTTCATCACACGCACAATAGTCCTCTAATCTGCAAACCAGAGCATTTTCCAAAGTCAAATAATCTTCATGGCATTCTTCACATCTGCCTTCGGGACGAAATACGTTGCCGTCGATTTTTAAATGTGAAGTAAATACCGTTATTTTGCTTGAACCGCTTTCATCAATAATTTTCCCGATAGATTTTAATAAATTTTTTGCCATAATTATTCTCCTTCTTACGTTTGGAAGTATAGAAAAATTCCAAAAAAAAATAATCGCAAAGAAGAATATTCTTTACGGCTATTTGTAAACTTCGTGGGGGTTAATCTGTCGAATTGCTACGCAGCGAATTTGCAGACGGTGTGGCGGAGGAAATGACACCACATGTCATTCTGAACCATAATTTCATCCTGAACAAACATGTCATTCTGAACCCACACATGTCACCCTGAGCGACCATGTCATCCTGAACTTGCGGATTTGCAGACGGTGTGGCGGGGGAAAGTGACACGGACGGCGGGGGAGTGATACCCCTCCATGTCATCCTGAACTTGTTTCAGGATCTTACCATTTTCACGTCTCACGGTTTTTTCTAAAATCATCACATTTTTAATTCCTTTCTTTTTTTATTTATTACTGTTTATTAAAAATTATCACTATATCTGTCATGCTGAATTTATTTCAGGGGCTTTTGTACAATTAAGATACTGAACCAATGCCACGAAATAAGATCCTGAAACGAGTTCAGGATGACATCATGGTTCAGGATGACATGGAGAGGTTTCAGGTGTGGTCTTTTTGGTGCTTTAGCACCCGTAATGAACTTTTCACCTCTCACTTTTCACTTTTTCACTTTTCACTTTTTCACTTTTCACTTTTTCACTTTTCACATTTCACCTTTCACACCGTTTTAGTCAGAACACTTATGTTTCCCGTCCTTTTTTGCCATGTCTGACGATTTTAGTCAGAACATTTGTGCTTACCATCCCAGCTTAAATCATCACAATGCAGGTAATCCATGTTTTCGTTGTAAATTACCCAAGCTGCACAAGCATAACCATTAGCACCGGAAGTTGATTTTCGGCTGCACTCTTGTGGGAATTGTCTACCGCTCAGTGTTTGTGTACCGTTAGGGAAAATCCCCTTCGGCGTTATTAAAAAATCAAATACATCTTTTCCAAAGACATTAGGCTTTTTATCCCCGTTTATGTCTACTTGAAAGTCACCACAATGTGTATTGAGTGTGCAATTAGGATAACCTATCCAACCGCCATAAAAACTGATACCATCTGCTAATTTAACTACTGTACCTGAAGCAGTAGTATTTCCTCTACTTTGTTGGTGCAAATATACTATTACAGGTATTTTACAACTTTTATCCGAAGCGTAACAAACCGATACTGTTTTCATATACTTGGAAAGTCTTTCCCAAAGCAATTTTGCATTTATTATATTTGCTTCAGGCCATTCTCCATTCTCATCCTTTGAACTGGATGAAGCAACAGAGAACCAGTCTGATGCAGGACCGTATTCCGCCATTGCCCGCTGATAAGCCTGATTAAGTACACTGTTAGCTTTTTTCAACTGTGTAACCGTTGCTTTTTCCTGATATTTTTGAATTAATGACGGCATGGTCATTGCTGCCACAACACCGATGATGCCGAGGGTGATTAAGACCTCGGCAAGGGTAAAACCAAATTTGTCATCCTGAACAAACATGTCATCCTGAACTCGTTTCAGGATCTTACCATTTTCACGTCTCACGGTTTTTTCTAAAATTGTTGCGTTTTTAATTTCTTTTTTCATTTTTTGTTCCTTTCTTTTTTTTTATTTATTACTCTTTATTGAAAACTATAACTATACATGTCATGCTGAACTCTCCTCATGTCACCCTGAACTCGTTTCAGGGTCTTATTTATTCGGTATTGGTACATAATCCTAAAACGTCTTGGATATACTCCAATGCGTGCAGGAGCTTGTTATTCATCATAGTTGTGGACATTGACTTTGGTTTAGTTTCTTTTCTATTTAATGACTTGATAAGGCTCAGATGCTGAAACGAGT
>CANPZB010000026.1 GCA_947588755.1 Candidatus Gastranaerophilales bacterium
ATAGTTCAGGATGACAGAACCAGAACCCAAATTTTCGGGGCTTAATAAAAAATCAAAAAATCGCCAAAACCTTTGGTATGAGCGGTTTACCCCCCCCCCGCTTGTCCGTTTTTAATCTCTACATCTGCCATTTCATGACCCCCTATTTCTATTATTCCCATTTACACACGAATTCTAACATTTTCTTTAAGTTTTGTCAAGAAAATTATTATACAAATATCTTTTGCTAATTTCTGATATAATTACTCCTATGAAAGAGTATGATTTTTATATAGTTCCCACACCTATAGGAAATCTCGGTGATATAACACTTCGTGCGGTTGATGTTTTAAACTCCGTTGACATTATAGCCTGCGAGGACATGCGGGTTACTCAAAAGCTTTTAAATCACTATAATATCAAGACAAAATGTATTTCTTACCATAAATTTAACGAAAAAGAACGTGTGAGTAAAATTCTTGAAATGATACAAAACGGTAAAAAAATTGCTCTGGTTTCGGATGCGGGAACTCCGGTCTTTTGTGACCCCGGTGCTATTTTAACGGAAGAATTAAGAAAACATAACGTAAGCATTACATCACTGCCGGGTGCAAATGCCGCAACAGTACTGTTGTCTCAAATATCACGTGAAAACGATGATTTTGCTTTTATAGGATTTATGCCCAGAAGCAGAAACCATATTGAAAATATTATTAACAAATACAAATTTACCGATATTGTATTCTATGAATCCCCTAACAGAATAGTTTCCACCCTTGAAGTTATTAAAGATACTTGCGACAACCCGAAAGTAGCTGTAGGGCGGGAATTAACAAAGGTTTTTGAAGAAACGATAATTGACAGTGCGGAAAACCTTATTAAACATTTCAGCAGCGGAACGGTAAAAGGTGAAATCGCTGCAGTTATTTTTAGGAATAATAATCGGGAAATAACTGACAATTTAGACGAAAAGATCAATATTCTTAAAGCACAAAATTTTAAAGCAAAAGAAATATCAACAATTTTGACTTCTTTATACGGTGTTAACAAGAATGAAATCTACAAAAAAACCATCGGAAACTGATATTTCTCATACAAAATTATGAACTTTTAAATATAAATGTAACTTTTTTTTATTTATGATATAATATTTTTTAGGAATAGTAAGTGAAAAAATCTTAAGGACAATAGTTTTTGAATTTAACTAAAAAATTGTGTATAACTACTGCAATTCTGTCATTGATGTTTTTTAATTCAATGACGGCAGAAGCTTTTGGTTTTAAGTGGCACAAGAATAAAAAAGAAAAAGTAAAAACCGAACAGGTAGAAGTTAATGAGTCTCAAGAAGAAAATTCGCAATTTTTGCCTGATTATAATCTTGATAACGATGACACCCAACAGATGGAAACTCCTGATTTGAATTCGATACTCAATCAGGAAGCCCCCGTGGCATCAGGCTCGGTATCTGCCGAAGGCGACAGAAAGATTAAGGATATAGAGATTATAGGAGCGGATATCATAAATCATCAGGAAATTTTAGACTGCATGCAGCTTAAAAAAGGTGATGTTTACAACCGTTCTGCACTTCAAAGTGATTTAAAAAACATTTATCAACTCGGATTTTTCACTGAAAAAATGAAAGCTGTTCCCGTAAGCAACGATGACGGTACGGTAACTTTGAGAATTATTGTTGAAGAAAATACTCCCGTTACCGATTTTACGATAGAAGGCAACACGGTTATTTCATCGGAAGAAATACTGGCTTATCTGCTGCCGATGAAAGGTAAACCGCAAAATATAGCGGAAATTAATGAAGCTATTAATAAAATTCAGGAATGCTATTCCTCTAAAGGCTACATTCTGGCAAGAGTTGATTCCGTAACCGATGATCCCGACGGAATGGTTAATGTAAGCATAAAAGAAGGAAGAATTAACCGCATACTGCTTGCCGGTAATGAAAAAACAAAAGATTTCGTTATCGAACGTAATGTGTTAACGGAACCCGGAACCGTTTATAACGAAAATATTTTAAAAGAGGATCTCGTAAGATTATATGCAACTCAAGCGTTCAAGGACGTAACAAGAGAAATTGAGCCTTGTGCGGATAATCCTGATTATTACGATATAACAATAAATATAGAAGAACAAAGAACCGCAAGTATATCCGTGGGCGGCGGTATAGATTCCGTCACAGGTGTGTTCGGTTCCGTAGGTATTGCCGACAACAATTTCAGAGGCAGAAATCAAAGATTGGCATTAAATGCTATCGCAGGTACAGGTGTAATCTTAAACGATGCTTCAATTAAAAGACGAATGAATTTACAGGCGGAATTAAGCTTTTTTGAACCTTATTTCTTTAATGCCGATACGTCTTTAATGAGCAAAATATTCTACAGAGATTTCGGAAGCTATCAGGTACCGCTTGCAATAGAAAGAAGGCTCGGTGCGGAAGCAACGGTGGCTCATCGTATGAAATATAATAAACATTTGACTTCCACAATGACTCTCGGAGTCGAAAATGTCGATGTTTCGGAAGGTGATTTCCCGAGAATTGCAGGTATGTACTCAAGATATAATGTTCCGATATCTGAACGTGCCAAACAACTTGAAGGCGGTCTGTTCCTTTCTTTAAGTCCTGCAATACTTTATGATACAAGGGACAGTGCAACCGTTACCAGAAAAGGGACAATGGCAAGTTTGAGATTTGATGAAGAATTCGGACTTGACGGTTTTGATAAAACTCACGGAAAACTTACCGGTATGGTAAAACAATACATACCTATCGGTAAAAAATCATCGTTATCATTTACCGCTAAAGGCGGCGGAAAAATTCACGGCGACAATATGCCTGAAGTAATGGCATACAGACTCGGCGGTCCTTATACTATAAGAGGGTTCAAAATGAGCGGTGTAGGTACGGGTGATGCATTTATTATGGGCAGTGCGGAATTTGCTACTCCGATACCTTTTCTTGACAGAACCAGAATTAATTTTCTTAATAACTTAAGACTTACTGCCTGGGTTGATGCAGGTAAAATTTTCGACCCGACAGTCACAAGTACGCTGTATGACAGACCTTTATATGCAGTATCTGCAGGTGTCGGTCTGAAATTATATATACCGGGAATGGGACCTTTATCAATAGATTACGGTATTCCGTTAACAAATCCGGGCGATTACGGTGCTAAAAACGGATACTTTACGTTTGGTGTAGGCGACATATTGTACTAAAACTTAAAACTACAGGAGGTTTTATGAAAAAAATTAAATTAGCAGCTTTGACATTTATGGCAGGAATGCTCGTTGCATTCGGCAATCAGGCATTCGCAAGCGGAGTCGGGTACATCGACTACCAAAAAGTACAGGAAAATTATCCTTTCGCACAACAAGCCATAAAAGAAATTGATGCAAAAGCTTTAGAAATGCAGCAATTTATGGTGGATAAAGAAAAACAATACAAAAATCTTGACACTCCGCTTAAAAAACAAAATTTTGAAGAAGCTACGGCAAGAGAATTTAAAGCTAAAGAATCAGCTTACATGAAGCTTAAAGCAGCTAAAGAAGAACAAGTATTCAGCAAAATTCAGGCAGCTACAAAACAGGTGCTTGTAGAACAAAAACTTGATGCCGTTATTGATTATCGTGTAATTTTTGTAGGCGGGGTTGACATTTCCGACCTTGTAATCCAAAAATTAAAAACAAGTAAATTTTAAATAACAATTTGTTGAAAGGGTTATAAATGAACTATACATCCGACGGAACACAATATCACATCGGGCTGAAAGAGGGTGATGCCGGTAAATATGTAATTTTACCGGGAGACCCCAAACGCTGTAAAAAAATAGCCGAATTTCTCACGGATGCCGAACTTGTTGCGGATAAGAGAGAATTTACGACGTATACAGGCTATCTTAACGGAGTAAAAGTCAGCGTAACTTCTACGGGTATTGGCGGACCTTCTGCCGCAATAGCCATGGAAGAATTGGTTAATGTCGGAGCCGATACTTTTATAAGGGTCGGCACCTGCGGCGGAATGGATATTGACGTTAAAGGCGGTGATTTAGTTATCGCAACGGGGGCAATTCGTATGGAAGGCACCAGCAAGGAATATGCACCAATAGAATTTCCCGCTGTTGCAGACCTTGATATTACAAACGCACTTGTAACAGCAGCAAAAAAATCAGGTTTCTCGTATCATACGGGAATTGTCGAATGCAAAGACTCCTTTTACGGACAGCATAACCCTGATAAAATGCCTGTAAGTTATGAACTGGTCAATAAATGGGAAGCCTGGAAAAAATTGGGATGTCTTGCTTCAGAAATGGAATCTGCAGCTTTATTTACAGTCGCAAGTACGCTGCATGTGAAAGCAGGCTCGGTATTTCTTACCGTTGCTAATCAGGAACGGGAAAAACTTAACCTTGAAAACCCTGTGGTTCATGACACCGAAAAAGCCGTAAAAACCGCAATTGAAGCGATAAAAATTCTTTCGGCAAAAGAAACGGAGAATAAAAATGTATAATAAAAAAATGCAATATGTTATAAAAACCTGCCCGAGCGAAAATGTTCAGGAACTGCAAAATCTTCTTAACGAAATGTCGATGAACGGCTGGGAATTGTATAGCATGCACGAAACCGAATCAGATGAAGGGATTTTGTGTCATTGCATTTTTATGAGCGAAACGGATGCACAGGGTGAAAGAACCGATACCGATATAATTAATATTAACACTTTGAAAAACAAAATGGAAAAAATGCTTTCTCCAAGGCTTACACCATACGAAACCTGTTTGGATATTCAGGACAAAATAAGAATACAAAAAAATAAAATTGACAGAATAAAACAGGATTTGGAAGGAGAAGCACCCGCTTCCGCAGTCAGGAAAAAGCTGAATGACAAGATATCGGCAGGTCTTAAAGAGCTTGAAGAACTTAAACATCAATTAGCTGAAGCGACTTCACCCGATGAAATGTATTCCAAGCTTAATGTTGAAAAACTCGCAATATGTTTAAGCGAAGAAATTTTGGGTTACGTTGAACCGGAACACGATATTACGGAAGAAGAACTTGTTGCCGAAACGGTTAAATCAAGACTTAAATTAACCGATGAATTGGGGTACGTTATTCCGAAGATAGTGTTTAAAGACGATGAAACGCTTAATCCTTATGAGTTTAGCATAAGAATACACGGGGAAGATGTTTTCAAAGCTTGTGTTTATCCTAATTTTCTAATGTTTTTCTGTGATGAACTGCACCTTGACAAGAAAATTAAAAACTCCGTTTTTGAAACTGACAAGATAACGGGCAGAAAAATCGTATGGATTGAAAAAGAAAAAACAAAAGACTTCTGGTATCAAGGCATTTCGGGTTCTCAATTTATTACCAGAGCCTTGGAATACTGTGCGGTTAAATACGTTGATGATTTGCTTGATTATGAAGAACTTGATAAATATATTAACATTGTAAGCGAGAAAAATGATTTTCTCGTACAAAATATAATTCCTGACTTTATAACTCTTGCGGACTTACGTTATATTCTTACAAGTCTTATCCGAGAAAAAGTTTCAATAAAAGATATTTCATATATTTTTGAAAAAATAAATGACTTTGCCGAATGCAGTTCAAAAGCTGACTTAATAAGAAAAATAAGGCTTTCACTTTCCCGCCAGATTTGCCGTAAAAATACGAATTCCAACGGAGTAATAAGAGGTTTTGAATTGTCGGACAAGACGATTGAACAATTCAACGTTGATTACGAAGAAGATGATGAGTCGGTAGTGCGTATAGATGCCGATTTTGCCGAAAAACTTGCGGATAAAATAATTAAAAAATCTAAAAAAGAAGGGATAACAAATCCTGTTTTATTTGTACCGCTTGAATACAGACAGATTATGTTTGCACTTACGGAAAATTATATAAATAACATTACGGTTTTAAGCAGAGAAGAAGTCGGTTATAATTGCCCGATAGAAATAATTTGTGAAGTTTAACATTGCGTTACAAATTAACAAAAATTTTTATGTTAGAATTTTTAAAGGAATATGTATGTATCAGGGATAGTAAATTACAAATATCATACATTATCGTTTGAACGCAGACCTGACAAGAATGAAGAAAAGGACATGCATAAAACGATTAATTCCGCATATAAATTAATGGGGACAAAGGAAAGAATTGCAATAACACATGGGGCATGCTTTCCCGCTTCTTTATATGACAGCAAAGCAGGTTCACCTTTCGGTAAAGCCGCACGGGAATACATAAAATTTCTTGCACTCTACGGCTTTAACGGCAATCAACTCGGGCCTAACGGTCAACTGGAAAAAGGCAAATATTCTCCGTATAATTCCTCGGCGTTTGCAAAAAACAGACTCTTTATTGATTTGGAAAAGTTAACGGAAAAAGAATACGGTTCGCTTCTTTCTGAAAGTTATATCAAAAGTATTACTAAAACTCCCGAAAGTAACGGTAAAAATTATACATTTTCGGACTTTGACGAAGCGGGTGTAATTTACGATAAAGCTTTGGCAAAAGCTTTTAAAACATTTACGAACAATTTAAAGGATAAACAACCTGATGCTGTCAAATTGCACAAAGAATTTACGGACTTTTTGCGTGCAAACAACGGCAAAAATAATTTACGTCTTACGGAAGAAGGGATTTTCAACGTACTGTCGGAAAAATACGGTAGCGAAGATTTTGAAGCATGGAAAAACAAACAGGACGGTTATTTAATTGTTAACTGCAGAAAAGGCAACAAAAAGGCAGTTGACAGATTTAATCAAATTTATAACGATAATAAACAAAAAATAGATTTATATAAATTTGAACAATTTATTATTGAAAAGCAGATAAAAGAAAATAAAGAATTCAGAGAAAAATTAAATTTCAAATATATAGGCGATATGCTTGTCGGCTGTTCAAAAATGGATTACTGGCGATATCGTGATGCCTTTGTTCCGGGCTATCAGCTTGGTGCGGCGGAAAACGGAAGAAATCCACAGTTATGGAAAATTCCCGTTTTAAATCCGAGAAAACTCTTTAAGGGTTCTGATATGCAACTTAATACAGCAGGCAAATTTTTGAAGGAAAAAATAGATAACATACTTGATTACTGCGAAAATGTGAGAGTTGATCATGTAATGGGCTTAATTGAACCTTATGTAATTGCAAACAGCAGTATTATTTATGACGAAAACGGCAAAGTAATAAATACTCCCGAAAACCCCGTTAAATCAAATTATATGTCAAATATGACAACGGAAAAGGGTGTACCGCTTGATGATTTCAAAAACTATTCCTGTGATTTCAGGCATGAAAACGGTTATGTAACTTATCATTCAAACATAATGAACAAAATAGTGCTTCCCGCATTAAAAGAACATAACCTTGATAAAAATGACCCCATTTGGGAAGATATATGCAGTCAGCCCGAAAAATTTTCAAAAGTTTTCTATGAGAATTTAGGTTTGCCCGGAATAGTTCAGCTTGAGTGGTCAAAAGCACAAGATAAATCCGAAAATAACTGGTTTTTAGTCGGTTCTCACGATTCAATACCCGCAATGAACATGATTAAACGCGAATGGACAAAAAACAGCGAAGCCTGGCATCCCGGATATCTTGCATGGTTTCTTAATATTGATTTATCAAGCAAAGATAAAAGAAATGATTTTGAAGAAAAACTTAAAAACGATGAAAAAGAACTTGTCAAGGCTAAATTTGCGGAACTTTTAACGACCAAAAAGTTTGAGATATCGTTTGCCGACTTGCTGGGAATAACGGACGAAAATGTAGTATATAATGTCGGCGGAACGGATAATGATGAAAATTGGAAATTAAGAATTACTCCCGATTACATCGAAAAATATTACGAAAATTTGGCAAGCGATAACCCGACAGCATTAAATATTCCCGAGATATTAAAAATCGCACTTAATGCGAAGTTAGACATGTTAAAAAATCTTTGCCCCGGCGACAAAGAAAAAAGAGCCGAACTTGACAGGAAATTTCAACCTGTTATAGAAAAACTCGGTTATTACGAAGCAGTATTAAAAGAGTAATTCCGTTATCTGTGCGTACCCGTTTCATAGCCGGGTACACATAAGAATGCAGGCACGGTTCTTGTTATAAATGTTGATAACGGAGATTTTTCCGCCATTAGAGTAACCGCCAAACCTATATCATCAACATGCGGAGCAAAATCAGTAGGTTTGATATTTCTTTCTACTTTTTTCTTAAATACTTTTTCGTTAAGGTAATTAGAGAATTTATTTCCTGTCCAAATTCCAGTACCGAGCGATATAGCCGTTGCCGCCAAAAACGGTATGCCCTGCAAAGCTTTATTAACCTGTTTGGCAAACTTACCTGTTCCTTTCAATTGCGGCATTTTTGAGATAATACCTTTCTTATGATTTTTATAAAATTTGGAAACGGTATCAACGCATATAACGGGAATTAAAACATTGCCTAAAATTTGGTTTACCGCTTCTCTTAATTTTGCTTTAACATGCTTTTTGTCATCAAAAATTATACCTCCCGCAAGTCCGCCCGCAACAGAAGCTGATGCGAGCTGTAATATTTCATTTCGTTCAATTTCCAATAACTTTGCATTAGGATTTTTCTTTGAATAAACTTTGAAAATCGCCCAATCTTTAACTGGTGTATTTTTAATTGCTGACGGCTTTAAAGAAAATCCCTGATGTTTAGCTATGCATGCGAGTGCGGTACCGGTTGAAAGAATTGATGCGGCAGCAACACAAGCTTTCATTTTTCTGTCATCATTATGATTACTACCAAAGTTTACTTTATTTACTACGGAATTTACTAACATAATCTTACACCTGCATTCATATTGTACCAAAAACAGTAAATAAAAAACATTGCCATGTCATGGAATAAATTTTAACAAAACTTAATTAGGGTTTATTGTATACTTTTACATGTAACAAAAAATTAATATTTTTTATTATTAAAGCAAAAAAAAATATTCACCCCTATTAGAATACATGTCAAAAAGCAGCAAAATAAAATGTTAACAGTTACCCAAAAACCGACAATAAAAGATTTCAGTTATTCAAGACGTTTTGTCAGAGGTATAGCCCAGAAAAGTTTGGCACCTCTGCTGTTATTGGAATGCTTTGTAACCGGCGGAAGAACAATACAGGCATATAAACGCGGCGGTTTTGAAGAAGCAAGAGAAAGATTTACCGAAGAAAGTATCGGGGCTGCTTTTTGGTTTGCCGGTGTTAAAATGTTCAACAAAATGAACGATTGTATCGGCAAAAGAATTTTAAAACTCCATACTGCTGATTTTGACGCCGATAAAGACGGAGCAAGAAACCCGCTCAAAAACTTCCTTTTTGACGACAAAAAAATAAAAGAAAAAGCTAAACTTGAAGGCAAAACAGGTAAATTAATCAAAAATCTGACAGAGAAACAAATAGCAATATTCAAGTCTTTAAAAATAGGTTCAAGTATAATTCTTGCCAACGTGCTTGTGGGTTTGGTAGTTCCTAAAATTAACCAACGTATAACGGCTATTTACCACAAGAAACACTTTAGCGATAACAAACCCGAACAAACCGATGAAAAAAATCGGCCGTTTTCACCTGCGGATGTATCTTTTAACGATTTCTTAAACAAAAACAAAGACGGTAATGTTTCTTTTGGTATGAATTATCCTTTACTTCTTTCGGTCGCCAATAAATTTGAAAATAATCCGAAATATCAACTTTTATCGACGGATGTAGGTATAGCGGGCGGTCGTACCGTAAGTTCACGTAACAATCATGAAAGAGTGGAAGTTCTGTTCCGTGACCTGACTTCAATATACTTTTATATGTTCAATATGCCCAACATTAACAGATGGCTTAATCAAATAGAAGACGGCAGAAAAACAAGACTTGATCCGGTCGCAGCAAAACAAGTAACTGAACATCTTGAAGCACTTCTTGACGAAAACGGCGGTAAAATGACTCTGAATGATTTCGCCATGAAGGCACTCGGGAATAACAACAATGTCGGTTATATTGATAAAGAATTGCTTGAACTGTTTAATAAAGACAGAATTATACAATTAAACACCTTCAAAGAATTTATCGATAAAAGCAAAAAATTCACCAAAGCCGACAAGAACAAGTATATTAAACTTGCCGAAAAAATGTCCGAATTACAGCCTCAAATAGAAAATGTTTCAATTTTAACCAAAAATCAAGTCAAAGACATTTTCAGAGAAGGTGCCGTTAATATGCCTGAATTTTTACGGAATGTTTACGGTATAGCGACACAAAATCAATACATAGACAGATATAAATTTATAAGTGATGCTTCGTTAAATTCATTAAAAGAAGATATTGTCCATTACGTACACAAAATAATTGCCGGAGCCGAAAAACAAGGTAAAGATATAACAAAAGATTTATTGAAAAAAGCAAATCGAGAAAACTTTATTAAAAATTCTTTGAATTGGGGAACTGGTTTTGCTATATCAGCGATATTCTTATCAACATTAATTCCGAAAATGCAATACTGGATTACAAAAATGACAACGGGTCAAAACAAATTCCCCGGTACTGCCGACTATTCCAATGAAAAGAAAAACAAAAAATCAGCCTGAATTTAAAACCCGTTAAGCCATATTTTTTCTATATATAAACTACTTATAGCCTTTTTTTAAGTTTTGTCAAAAAAAAAACTTAAAATTAAATCGTAACCCACTCAGATATTTGTTGTAAAAAATTTTTGACGTGCAATAATATGGATATGGCAAACACTTTAGCATATTTATTGGACGGAAAAATTTATATAAATTTGACAAATATGTGTACAAACGATTGTATTTTTTGCCTGAGAAAAGACAAAGACGACGTTGTGGGGCAGACCTTGTGGCTTGACAGCGAAAATTCTACCGCAAATGATGTTATTCAACAGTTTGAAAATCTCTATGCAAAAAATTCGTCTAACGAAGTTATTTTCTGCGGTTACGGCGAACCGATGATGAAATTGGAACTTTTAAAAGAGGTTTCAAAACATATCAAAACCGCCCATCCGACCGTAAAAATTCGCGTTAACACAAACGGACATGCAAATTTCATCAATAAAAGAAATGTCGTACCCGAACTCAAAGGGCTTGTTGACGAGTTTTCAATTAGTCTTAACGGTGAAAACGAAAGCGAATACAACGAACTTTCAAAACCGAAATTTGAAGGTGCTTATGCAGAGATGAAAAACTTTACAAAAGCCTGCCAAGATGAAGGTATTTCAACCGTGATGAGTGTGGTTGAAGGCTACAAAGGCAGACATATAAACCTTGACAGGTGCGAACAAATCGCAAACACTCTGGGGGCAAAATTCAAAGTTCGAGAATGGATACAAAACGGATATTAAGGAAAGGATAAAAACATGAGCAATTTAGACAAAATCATGAAACCGAAATCTATCGCGGTTATCGGTGCATCAACAAAGGAACACACAATCGGTTCCGACATTATGAAAAGACTTCAAGAGTACAAGTTCAACGGTAAAATCTACCCCGTTAACCCTAAAGGCGGAATTATCGAAGGGTTACAGGCTTACACATCGGTCGGTGAAATCCCCGGCGATGTTGATTTGGCTATTATCGTTGTCAACGCAAGATTTGTACTCGACACTATCGACCAATGCCACGCAAAAGGTATTGAGGGCTTGTGCATAATCACCGCAGGCTTTAAAGAAACAGGAAAAGAAGGTGCACAAGCCGAAAAACAACTTCTTGAAAAAGTAAGAGAATACGGCATGAGATGTGTCGGCCCGAACTGTTTAGGCGTTGTTAACACTCACCCCGATATCAGAATGGACGGCTGTTTCGCTGAATCTTTGCCCGAAAGAGGTAACATCGGCTTTGTATCTCAATCAGGTGCGTTAGGCGGCGGTATTTTGAATATCTTGAAAGACCTTAACTTAGGTTTTGCACAGTTCATTTCTATCGGTAATCAGGCTGACGTTAACGCTGAAACAGCTATCGAATACTGGGAAAACGAAGATGACGTTCAACAAATTCTTCTTTATATGGAATCTATCCAGAACCCGTCTAATTTCAGACGTTTGGCATCACGTGTTACCAAGAAAAAACCGATTTTGGCTTTGAAATCGGGACGTTCGGCTGCGGGTGCTTCGGCTGCATCTTCTCACACAGGCTCACTTGCAGGTGCTGACAAGGCTGCTGCGGCATTACTTAACCAATCAGGCGTTATAAGAGAATTTTCTCTTGAAAACCTCTTTGCAACGGCAAAAGTTTTTGCTAACTGCCCGATTCCGAAAGGCGACAGAGTTGCTATTATCACAAACTCGGGTGGCCCCGGAATTATGGCAACCGATGCGGTTTGTGAATACGGTATGCAAATGGCTAAAATATCCGATGCTACAAAAGACAAATTGAGAAGTTTCTTACCGTCTGCGGCATCGGTTAAAAACCCGATAGATATGATAGCATCAGCACCTATCGAACACTATAAACAAACCCTTGAGACGGTTATTGCAGATGAAAATGTCGATATGATTATGGTAATTTACTTGCCGTTCTTAGGCTTGAAAGACATTGACGTTGCAAAAGCCGTTATGGAAATTAAAGCTCAATATCCGCATAAACCTGTAATCGGCGTATTTATGACGACAAATGAATTTTTCTCAAAACTTTCCGATATGGAAGTTAACATGCCGTTCTTTATGTACGCAGAACAGGCTGCTGACGGATTTAACAGACTTAATCAACAGAGAAAATGGCAGGAAAGACCTGAAGGCAAAATTCCCTGCTACGATGTTGACAGAGAAAAAGTTGAAAACATCATCAGAAAGTCAATCACAGAAGGCAGAGCACAGCTTACAACGCTTGAAAGTATAGATGTTTTACAGGCTTACGGCATAAGAGCTTGCAAATACGGACTTGCAACAAACGAAGAAGAAGTTGTAAACCTCGGAAACTCTATCGGCTACCCTGTAGTTATGAAAATGACTTCCAAAACGACTTCTCACAAAACCGATGTAGGCGGTGTTGTCGTAAACATCAAATCTGAAGAACAGTTGAGAAGGGAATACAAAGGACTTCTCGAAAGACTTGAAGCTAAAGGACTTCTTGACGGTTTGGAAGGCGTAATCATTCAGGAAATGGTTAAAGGTTCTCGTGAAATGGTTTGCGGTATCGCAACCGACCCGCAATACGGCCCGATGATGATGTTCGGCTTAGGCGGTGTGTTTGTCGAAGTTATGAAAGACGTAACATTCAGAATTGCACCTTTAACCGATGTTGATGCTGAAGAAATGATTAAATCAGTCAAGGCATACAAACTTTTGGAAGGTGCAAGAGGTACTAAACCCGCACAAATTACTCAAATTCAGGAAACTTTACTAAGATTATCTCAGCTCGTCAGCGATTACAAGTTCATCGACGAACTTGACATTAACCCGTTGTTGATTTCCGAAACTACGGGCGAAGGAATTGCGGTCGACGGACGTATCAAGGTAAGACTTGAAGAAGCAAAAGAAGCTTTGAGCTGTAAATGCGGCTGCGGCGAACTTAACTGCTCTTGCACAAGCTGCAGTAAATAAGATAACAAACTAAATCCGAAAAAAGAAAGGATATTTCGTCCTTTCTTTTTTTTTATTTTCATAATCAAAGATTTCCTGCTTGAAATTTTTAAAATATATGTTATAATAATAGGGTAAGGTTGAAATACTTCAATCGGGAAGTACATTGGTGCGAAGCACCCGAAAATTTGGGAGTTAATGAAAAAATTATGAAAAAATCGAATTTTGAAGTTTTAGCATTCACCCCCCCCCCGACTCTGTAAACCCGCTCTATGACTGCGTTTTAACTGTTTTTCGTTTTTTGGGTAATTTTAAAGGGATAAATATTTGTCCCTCGTTTTGTCGTGGGAATTTTTACCATGTCACTATTAACGACCATGCCATGGTAAACCCCACACATGTCATCCCCCATGTCACCCTGAACTTGTTTCAGGGTCTTTGTATCATGACTCTGAACCTTAATTCTGTCATGTCAGTACACTGTCCTGTCATGCTTAACCCTCCCCATGTCATGCTGAACTTGTTTCAGCATCTTATTTCGTGGCATCGGTTCAGTATCTTATATATAAGACCCTGAAATGAATTCAGGGTGACATGAAGGTTTTTGAATGACAAATAAAAAGTAATAAACAGTAATAAATAAAAAAAGAAAGGAACTAAAAAATGAAAGAAAAAATTAAAAACACTAAGATTTTGGGAAAAACTGTGAGACCCGACAAGGCTAAGATGCTGAAACAAGTTCAGCATGACATGGGGTGGGTTCAGGGTGACATGGAGGTGTACGGTCATTGCGAGCGAATGCGAAGCAATCCAGCCTATCATTTTGCACGAAGTGCCGATAAGGTCCTTTCACTTTTCACTTCTCACCTTTCACGAAAATTCGGTTTCACTCTTGCTGAGGTACTAATCACCCTAGGTATCATCGGTGTTGTCGCAGCAATGACTATGCCGTCACTTATTCAGAAATATCAGGAAAGAGAAACTGTCGTTAAACTAAAGAAATTTTACAGTACACTTTCACAAAGTTATCTGTTTGCGGTGCAAAAATACGGTACTCCTTCGGAATGGGGGATTTCTGACAGAAGTGTAGGAACAACGAATGAAGATGATGATTCCTTTGTTTCAGATGGCGGGAATTTAATAAAACAAAGATTATTTGAAAATGTGAAAAAAATTAAAGATTGTGACGATGCAAAAAAGTCGGACAGATGTACAGCATCTGAATACTATTATTTGAACGGTAACAAAGATACTCTTGCCAATAACGGCTCAACGACTGCGGGGGTTATGGCTGACGGTTCTGTGTTTCTTATTTTACCGCAAATGGGTCAACAATGGGATAATAGAGGTAATGGGGCTTTGTCACAAGTATTCGGGTTAATATATTTGGATACAAACGGGAAAAATCCGCCAAATACCTACGGTAAAGATTTGTTTTTCTTTTACTTAACCAACAAAGGTATAGTTCCTGCTGGTACGGAAGATGAAGCAAAAGGAAATTGGCCGTTTAGCAGCTGCCATCAAAAAGGTGCTGGCTGTGCAGCTTGGGTAATTTACAACGAAAATATGGATTACCTGCATTGCGATGATTTGTCTTGGAACGGTAAACACAAATGTTCTGACTAAGCCTGTCCCAGCGGGCTACATGCGTAGCACTGGAATGGTAAACATAAGTGTTCTGACTAAGACCGTCAGACATGGCAAAAAAGGACGGTAAACATAAATGTTCGGGCTGAGCCTGTTCGAAAAAAACTGCATAACAAAAAAAAACGAGGTTAAAAACCTCGTTTTTTATATATTTTTTATGCAACTGTCGCGGTCTTTTTGTCGTTCCAGAAATCAACAAGCATACTACAGAAGAATATACTTGAATAAGTTCCTATTGCAATACCCAAAATCATTGCCAGAACAAAATCCTTTGTTGTAACACCGCCCCAGAAATACAACGCAAATAATGTAATCAAAGTGGTTAACGATGTATTAATACTTCTTGCCAAAGTCTGGTTTACCGAAGCGTCAACAATTTCGCCGAAAGACATTTTCTTTGAGTAATAACGTAAATTTTCTCTTATTCTGTCAAATACAACGATTGTATCGTGTACCGAAAACCCTATAACGGTTAATATTGCGGTTATAAAAAGTCCGTCAATTTGTACATTGTAAACCAAACCCAGAATTGAGAAAATACCGGTTACAAATATTACGTCATGCATAACTCCGAGAATTGCCGCAAGAGCATAATCAAACTTAAATCTGAATGAAAGATACGCTATAATACCCAAAAATGCAAGTGCTACAGCGATTAAAGAATTTTTGAATAATTCTTTACCCAGTGTAGGCCCGACAGAGTTGACTGATATAAGTTCGGGTGTTTCATACTCCCGCGTAAGAACCTGTGTAATTTTGTCTGCCGTGTCGTCATTTTTTTGAATAAATTTTGTTCTTATTGATATTATTGATTGAATATTGGATTTTGTTTTGCCTTGCTGTTCTGTATTTACGTTAAGTATTTGTAAATAAGGATTTTCAATGCCCGCATCGTCAAGGCTTTTTCTTGTTGCAGTTAAATCTTCGTTAGAAATTTTTTGAGTAAGTCCGTATTGAAGAATTGTACCGCCTGTATAGTCAATCCCCACTTTTAGCGGAGAATGGTTAGCGTAAGTAACCGACGAATATATCATCGCAATAATACCCGGTGTCAAAAGCAAGACGGTCAGAGCCATCCAAATCCATCTGTATTTTACGATATGAAGTATATGTTTTCTTCCTGTTTGAATCATTTTAAACCTTCCTTTTATAAATTAATCAAGTATCCCGAAACGAGCTTTTTCGCGTTTTGTTTCAACCGCCTCATAACCCTTTCCGATTTCATCTTTTCTCAACCCGAAAAGTGCGGGGTGTTTAAGTTCACCTGTACCGAAAATCAAATGCATAAAGTTTTTGGTTACGGTAATCGCAGTAAACATAGAAACAATTACACCTATTGCAAGCGTCAGGGCAAAACCTTTGACAATACTTGTTCCTAAAAGATAAAGTATTGTACAGGTAATTATTGTCGTCATATTTGAGTCAAAAATACTTGTGAACGCTCTGTCAAATCCCGAATTTATCGCGGTAAAAAGATTTCTGCCGTCACGTAATTCTTCTTTGGTTCTTTCAAAAATAAGAATGTTTGCATCAACCGCCATACCTACAGAAAGTATAAACCCTGCGATACCTGCCAAAGTTAATGTAACGGGAATTGTTTTAAATAAAGCAAAAAGTATTAAACTGTATATTACAAGTGCAATATCTGCAATAATTCCCGGTACGCGATAGAAAAGCAACATAAACAGCATAACCGCCGAAAGCCCTATGATACCCGCTTTCTTTGATTTTTCAATACTGTCGGCACCAAGCGTTGCACCGACTGTGTTTTCTTCAACGATTTCCGCGGGAACGGGCAAAGCACCCGCATTAAGAAGGTTAACCATTCTTTCGGCTTCTTCGTATGAAAAATCACCCGATATTTGAGCTTTTCCGCCATATATGGGTTCATTTACTCGCGGTGCGGAAACTTCGCTTCCGCTGAAAAATATTGCCATTTGTTTTCCGACAAGTTCTTTTGTCAGTTCGGCAAATTTGTTTGCACCGTTGTTGTTAAATTCCAAAGATACAACCCAATGCCCCGTAGAATCGGTTTCCACGGATGCTCTGTTAAGGTCTTTCCCCGTTAAACCCGTGGAAACCCAGTCAATAGCACCTTCGGAATTTTTGCTTTCTTTTTTAAATTCCAATTCCGCAGTTTCACCAAGTATGGCTTTTGCTTCTTTCAAGTCCTGAACATCAGGGATTTCAACAAGAAGTCTTTTTTCTCCAACCTGCTGAACAACTGTTTCCGCTACCCCCATTTTATTAACACGCTGTTCTATCGCAAAAAGCAATGTTTTCATAATTTCGGGAGTAATTTTTGCCACCGTCTCGGTTGGTTGTGCCTCAAGTATAAGCCTTGAACCGCCAACCAAATCCAAGCCCAGTTTCGTAGGTTTATTCAATATAATAACGCAAGACGTTATTACTATTATCACAATAAACCAAAACATTAAAATTTTGTTTTTCACTTTTTTATTCCTCTTTCACTGTTAATTTATTTTGTAATTTTAATTGCAAATATAAAATTTATTTACGCCCTGTCGGGTTAGTTAAGTCAGATTTTATCAACAACCTTAAATAATTCCGACTTTTCTTTATCGCTCAATTCAACAAGCGGACGTCTGAGATATTCATCGATTATCCCCTTGTGTGCCAGAACCGCCTTTACGGGAACGGGGTTTGGAGCCATAAATAATTTTTTGAACGCAGGATACAATTTTTTATGCATATTTATTGCCGCCAAAAATTCACCTGTTTTGTAATTTCTAATCATGGATTTTATTTCACTGCCGAATATATGTGAAGCAACGGAAACAACACCTCTTGCACCGAGCGACATCATCGGAAGCGTTAAGCTGTCATCACCCGAGTAAATACTGAAATCTTCGGGACAGCACAGTTTCATTTCGGTAACAGCATCCATATCACCGTAACTCTGTTTAACCGCAATTATATTACTGTATTTCTTTGCAAGTTGTGCAACGGTTTCGGGAAGCATATTTACTCCGGTTCTTCCGGGTATATTGTATAGTATAATCGGTACATTGCTTACCGCTTCGGCAATTGCGGAAAAGTGTTCAATTATTCCCGCCTGATTAGGTTTGTTATAATAAGGAACAACTGACAAAATAGCATCAACATCTTCTTTTTCGGCTAATTTTGCCGTTTTTACGGCAGTTTCGGTAGAATTTGAGCCTGCATTCATAATTACTTTTGTTTTATTTGCTGCAGCCCTTTTTACGGTACTCAAAAGTTCAATTTCTTCTTCAAAAGTAAGTGTCGGACCTTCACCCGTAGTGCCTGCAACCAAAACCGCATCACTGCCATGACTGATTAAATATTTTGTAAGTTCCTCCGCCTTGTTGTAATCAATTTCTCTTTTTGAATTAAAAGGAGTTACCATTGCGGTAATAACCTCTCCCGCGTCATATCTTAAAGCCATATAACCTCTTTTCTTTATCCCTGTCTATATCTTTATTTTAAAATTATAAAACAAAATAAAAGAAATTGCGTAAAATATTAAGTTATTTATTTTTTTTTTGCTAACCTAATGAATTTATGATAACATTTCTTATATGAATTGGAAAAACCTCAGTAAAAAAAGAAAAGCATATCTTGCCGCATTTGTTTCGCTTGTGGGTGTATTAATGTGGGCATTTATTTCCGCAGGTATTATAACTCACAATTTTAACAGGTCACAGCTTTCCATAGATAAAGACAGGCAGGAAGCTTTAATTCACGGAATTATATTGACGGAAACCAAAGACGAAAACAAATACTGGGAAATATATGGTGAATCCGGCAATTATGACAGCAAAAACGGTATAGCTATGCTGAACAATGTTTTAGGTAATTTTTACAACAACAATAATGAAGTTTCCATGAGTTTTGAATCCTCACGCGGAACTTATAATGAAAAAAAAGGTAAAATAGTCCTTTTTGATAACACATTTGTAGTTTTAAAAGACGGTACAACACTGAGAGCCGACAGACTGGAATGGTCAGGCAATGACAAACCGATTAAAGCTCAGGGAAATATCAGGATTACAAGAAATCAACAATTTCTGGCACTTGCAAAAAAAATTGAAATAAGCCCTGACTACGAACATTTTAAAATAGAAGGAAATGCAGTATCAAAAATTTTTAATGATAAAGTAAATAAAAAGTAAAACTATGGAGATAAGATGAAAAAAATATTAGCTATATTTACAATATTGTTACTTACGGCGGGTATTGTCGCTAATGCCTCCGACCTTGTAATCGAGTCAAAAACTCAAAGTTACAATGAAAATGAAAATAAGCTGAAATTTGACGGTGACGTTAATGTATCAATTGATGATTTAAAGGTCGTCGGAGACAGTGCGGATGTAAGTATGGACGGAAATCAAAAACTTGATACCGCAACATTTTATGACAAACCTTACGCAGTCGAAATTAAAAAGAATAAAAAACGTGAAGTAAAAGCAAATATTTTGAAACTTTCTCTGATAACCAAAATTGTCAGAGCCGAAGGTGATACCCAGTCTATAGTTTTTGACGGCAAAACTCCAATCGTAGTTATAAATTCCGATATTCAGGAATATGATACAAAAACAGGAATTATGACCGCAGAAGGTGCCGTTACAATTTTGTACAAAGAACTTGAAACTTTTTCCGACAGAGCAAAAATTAAAACTGACAAAAACGGTGATTTAAAAGATATTGAGTTACTCGGAAATGCTCATATAAAACAGACAAATAACGAATCATTCGCAGACAGGTTTGAATACAATGCTTCAACCAAGATTTTGACAGGTATTGGCAATACCACATCAAATGTTATTATGGAAAACGGTACAAAGCTTGTATTAAAAGCAAATCGTCAGGAATATTTGCAAAACAAGAGTGTATTTAGTGCTGCGGGTAATTGCAGAGTCTGGTACGAAGACTACTATGCAGTCGGACCGAAAATCGTTGTATATCCGAACAGTGCAGGAAAACCTAACGATATATTCTTTACGGGTAGGTCAAGCATAACTCAGGGAGTCAGAACTATTTTTGCCGACAAAATTAAAATGACTTTAAAACCGAAAGATTTTCATGCCGACGGCAACACAAGAACAGTCATAAAGAATGTAGGTTCCGGAGATAACAATGACTCAAATATGGGATTAGGTTTATAGACAGGATTTCAAAATGAGCGGTAAAATCGATAAAGCCATAGAACTCTATAAAAAGGGTAATTATAAAGAAGCAATAGACACATTCAGTTCCGTGCTGGAAACTGAAAAAGACAATGCTGAAATATACAACAACATCGCATTATGCTATGCTCAATCGGGTGATTTTGAAAAAGCGGAAAAAAATTATCTGAAAGCACAGGAATTAAATCCCAAGCTTGCGGAAGTTTACATAAACCTGTCCGACATTTACTATCAAAATCGTGATATGCATAACGGGATAGGTTTGTTAACGACAGGGATTAATGAAATACCCGATAATATGGTTTTAAGACATTATTTGGCAAGATTTTACATGGAAGATGCCCGACTTGATTTGGCGGTGGACGAATTGGAAAATATTCTTGATAAACAGCCGGAAAATTATGATGCATATTATGATTTAGGGAAAGTACACTTTGAACTCGGCAACTATCAGTGTGCGATTGAAAATTTTGAAAACATTCTTGAATTTAAAGATGAAAACCCGCTTATATACTATTATTTGGGGCAGGCTTACGAAGCGAACAACGAAATAGATAAGGCTCTTTCAAATTATTTAAAATCCATCGCACATAATGAAGCTTTTCATCCCGCATACAAAAAAGCCGCAATACTTTTTCTCGCAAGAGGGGACTGGGAAGATGCCAGAGAATACTTTCATGACTACTGCGAAATGGATATTCCTCAGGAAGAAAAAAATAAAATTCACGAATTGATAGAAAGAATTGAGAAAAAATATAATGGACAAAAGTAAATTTTGGATAGCTTTTTCTTCTGCAGAGCAATTAAACAGCACCTTTGTGCAAAGGCTTTACAATTATTTCGGAGATATTGAAACCGCTTTTAATGCCGATAAAAAGGATTTATCTCAAATAGAAGGTTTGAGTATAAAAACTGCGGAAAATTTTTTAAGGCTTCGCGATAAAATTGACATTGACAAAGTTAACAAAGAAGTCGAAAAACGCGGAATAAATTACCTTACTTTTGAAGATACAAATTACCCGAACTTATTAAAACAGATATCAAATCCTCCCGTTGTTTTGTATTATAAAGGTGATTTAAAAAATTGTAATTTAGACAAAACTCTTGCAATTGTGGGTTCACGACGTGCTTCATATTATGCGAAAGAAGCATTAACAAAGATTATATCACAGCTTTCGGGAACCGATATATGCATAGTTTCGGGTCTTGCCTCAGGTATTGACACAACAGCACATAATGCGGCACTTGATAACAATTTAAAAACGATAGGTGTTATCGCAAGCGGATTTGATTACACTTATCCCGCTTCAAACAAACAGCTTTACGAAAAGATAACTGACGGTAACGGTGTAATTATTACCGAATATTACCCGACATTTGAGCCTTTAAAGTTCCGTTTTCCGCAGAGAAACAGAATTGTATCGGGTTTATCTCACGGAACTCTGGTCGCCGAAGCATCTTTAAAAAGCGGAGCATTGATAACCGCAAATTTAACACTTGAACAGGGCAGAGAACTTATGTGTATCCCCGGACAAATTACCAATCCCAATACGGAAGGGATTTATAAACTTATCAAAAACGGGGCGGGTATTGTTACATGTGCCGACGATATTTTGGAATATTTAAACTGGGAGATTATACCTTTGCAAAAACCTTTGTTCCGTTCGGTTGATTTAGACGAAAAGGAAACAGAAATTCTAAATGCTCTTAAAATAGAGGACAAGTGTTTTGATGAACTTATAACACTGACAGGCATAAATACGGACGATTTATTGATGTACTTGACAACATTAGAGCTTAAAGGCATAATAAAACAAGTTGATGGTGACAGGTACAGGAAAGTATAGGTCATGGCGAAAGGCTCCGTTAAAAAAGAGAAAGAAAAATCACTAGTTATAGTTGAATCTCCTGCCAAATCCAAAACGATAAAAAAAATTTTGGGAGATAATTTTCAAATAGAAGCGAGTTACGGGCATATAAGAAATTTACCCGCGAAAGACTCTGCGACTGAGAACTTAGGTTTTGACATAAAAAATAATTTTGAGCCTAAATTTGAAATAATTCCGGGGAAACAGGCTGTTGTAAAAAAACTGAACGATTTGGCGAAAAAATTTGATAAAATATATCTGGCTTCAGACCCTGACCGTGAAGGAGAAGCCATAGCGTGGCATGTCAGAGAAATTCTCAATGTTCCCGACGAAAAGATATTAAGAATTGTTTTTAACGAAATTACCCCCAAAGCCGTAAAATATTCGGTTGAAAACCCGCGTTCCATTGACATGGATATGGTTAAAGCACAACAGACAAGACAAATCCTTGACAAACTCGTCGGATATAAGCTCAGCCCCGTTTTGTGGAAACAAATCGGAAACAGAAATCTTTCCGCAGGTCGGGTGCAATCGGTTGCGTTAAGGCTTATTTGTGAAAGAGAAGAAGAAATAGAAGCTTTTATTCCTCAGGAATACTGGTCAATTCATACGGAATTGGAAAAAGACGGCAAAATTTTTGAAGCTGAATTGTCCAAAATTAAAGATAAACCGGTAGATAAAAATATAAAAAATCAGGATGAAGCACAAAAAATTGTTGAATATTTAAAAGATTCTTCAAGAGTATTTGAGGTTTCAAAAGTTACTCAAAAAACCATTAAACGCAAACCCACGGCACCTTTTATAACTTCCACACTGCAAAGAGAAGCCAGTTCCAAACTGGGTTTCGGTGTTCAAAAAACAATGCAGGTTGCTCAAAAACTATACGAAGGTATTGAAATTGAAGGTACTCCCGTTGGTTTAATCACATACATGAGAACCGACAGCGTACGTGTATCCGATGATGCACAAGCTATGGCGAAAGATTTTATTTTAGGGAATTTCGGTCAAAAATATTACCCCGAAACCCCTAACGTGTACGTAAAAAATAAACAAAATGTTCAGGATGCACACGAAGCCATAAGACCTTCGTACCCTGAACGCACTCCTGACAGCATAAAACAATATCTCGACAGCGAGCAGTACAAATTGTATAAACTTATATGGAATAAGTTTATGTCATCTCAAATGTCAAATGCCGAAATAGCCAATAAAACCATTGAAATAAAAGCAGGCGACTGCATACTAAAAGCGGGGACGAGCAAAGTAAAATTTGACGGATTTTTAAAACTTTATAACGACTCTGATGATGAAAATAAGGAAAATGATGCCAAAATACCTGATATAGACAAAGGTGATACGGTTTCATGTAAAAAAGTCAACCCAAAACAACATTTTACACAGCCTCCGCCAAGGTATAACGAAGCTTCACTTGTTAAAGCACTGGAAGAATACGGCATAGGGCGTCCGTCAACTTACGCAACAATAATTACGGTTATTCAAACACGCAAATATGTTGAAAAAAAAGATAAAGCACTTCATCCTACACTGCTGGGGAGAACTGTTTCAAAACAGCTTGTTGCACAGTTTGCGGACATAATGGATTACAAGTTTACTGCCGGTATGGAAACAAAACTTGATTTAATCGCCGAAAAAAAAGCTGTATGGAACAATGTTTTACAGGATTTTTATACACCATTTATCACCGAGGTTAATAAAGCCCTTGAAACAGGTGAAAGAGTCAGAATAGAAAGCAAAATTAAATGTCCGAACTGCGGAAAACCCATGGTATTGAGAACAAGCAAATTCGGGACTCAATTTTTAGGCTGTTCGGGATTTCCCGAATGTAAAACCATGATGTCATTAAATGCTCTTAGTGAAGAAGGTGAAAACGGACAAAACGATAGTTCAAATGAAGTTTGTGAAGAAAAATGCGAAAAATGCGGTTCGGATATGGTGTTTAAAAACGGCCCCTACGGGAAATATATGGAATGCACAAACGAAAATTGTAAAAACAGAAAGCCCTACCGCAAATCAACAGGTGTTAATTGTCCCAAATGCAATAAAGGCGTAATTGTAGAAAGAAAATCAAAACGCGGGACAGTGTTTTACGGCTGCGACAGATATCCCGACTGCGATTTTACGCTGTGGAACGAACCTACGGGAGAAATTTGCCCGCAATGCGGTTCACTATTGGTTAAAAAAGTATTAAAAAAAGGAACGGTTGTTACCTGCTCTAATTTAAAATGTAATTACAAAAAAGAAGTTGAGGAGGAAAATCTTGAATCCCGAACTCTATGAACGATATTTGCAAAAAAAAGCTAAAAAACTCGGAATAACCGTAGAAGAATTAAAATCCAAAAATTCTACCGCAGGCAGTTATTCGTCGTCAACAGTATCTTCAGAACAAATCAGTCAACCACCCGAACAGTATACGCCGTTAAAACCCGCCGCAGAAAAAACCGAAATACCGTCGTATATTTTCAGCCCGTCCTCAACAACCGAAAATTCAACCGAATTAATTAATAACAATATTCCCGAAATAAAAGATAATCGGGAAAATAAATTTGCATTAATAGGTTATCCTCTCGGTCACTCACTTTCGGAAGTAATACATACTGCAGGATTTAAAAGTCTTGGGATTAACGCATCTTATGAAATATTGGAAACTCCTCCCGACTCGCTTGTTGAAAGAATTAAAATGCTAAAATCATCGGGTTACAAGGGCTTTAACGTAACTATTCCGTTAAAATTACCGGTATCATTATTTGTGAATGAAGTTGACAAATATGCCGATTTAGCAAGAGCGGTAAATACGGTTTATATAGAAACCGACAAAACTCTAAAGGCTTACAACACTGATGTAACGGGGTTTAAACGTGCAATCCCGTCCGATATTAACCTTAACGGCGGGAAAATTGCAATACTCGGTACAGGCGGAGCCGCACACGCTGCATTGGTTGCACTTTCGGAATGTAATGTGAAAGAAATAGCATTTTTTACAAGAAATATACCTAACTCAATAGAACTTACCAATTATGCAAGAAGAAAATTTCCCGCAATAAATTTTAATGTTTACCAGATAGAAAACATCAGACATTTAGGTGAATACTCAATGCTTGTCAACACAACTCCGTTAGGTATGCTCGGAAAAGCGGGCGACATGATGCCTGTAGATGAGTTTGCACTAAAAACACTAAACAAAAACGCGGTTGTATACGATGTAATTTATAATCCTAAAAAGACATTACTGGTAAAATCAGCAGAAAAACTGGGATTAAGAACGATAACAGGTCTGGACATGCTTATATATCAAGCTGCAGCCGCACAAGAAATTTGGTTTGGCTCAACACCTGATTTTAAAGACATGAAAATAGCGGCACTGGAAGCGTTATAATCTTGTAATTTCTGCCATAACATTATTTCCCGTAATCATAGCGGATGTCATAGTATCTCTCCTTACGACCTGACTGAAAGAGAAACCGAATTATCTGCCCGCAAGCCTGATATACACCTACCACGGGTAATCGTCTTTAATTTCCCACCGGACGAAGTCCGGCCCTTGACTCTCTGACGGCTTTAGTGGGACTTTATGCAAACTGATTTCTGCGACGGCCGGGAAATTTTTGTATTTACTATACTCGACACTTACCAAGGATAATCGTCCTTAATTTCCCAGCCGTCCGCTATGATTAGTGCGGCACACCATGCTCCGGAACCTTTTTTTGTACATGCTCTGCCATGACCACCCAAAATTACGCCTCTGTCATACTCGGGAACAATTCCTCCTGTACTATCCGTATTTCTTATGCCGTAAGGTGCTACTTTTATATCACCCTGTATACTAAATACAAATAAATCTTTACCATTAATGCTCGGGCCTTTTTCACCATTAATATCTATTACAATAGCCTTGTAATTTCCGCCCCCATAACTTGAAATTCCCAAGACAAATCCGTCTGCGAGTTTAACATAATATGTTGGGTCTACATCCCACGCTTCACCATCAAGTTTACCATTTAAACCATAAAATTTCCCCCCGTTGTATTTTGAAGCAAGCAATATATCAACTTTATTAAGGTATTTGCTCAGGTATTTATTATAAAAATCCAATGAACCAAGGTTATAATCCCAATATTTGCAGTCACCGTTATCAATTTCAGAATAAGAAACTGCTTTGTTTAATTCCGCATAAGCTTTTTTTAACTGTGTAACCGTTTGTTTTTTCTGATACTTAGCAATTAATGACGGCATGGTCATCGCTGCCACAATGCCGATTATTCCGAGGGTGATTAGAACCTCAGCGAGAGTAAAGGCAAAGCGTTGTGAAAGGTGAGAAGTGAACGTACTGCGTTGTGAGAAGTGAGAAGTGAGGGTATCTTTGGGTGAAAGGTGAAAAGTGAAAAGTGAAAGGACCTTATCGGCACTTCGTGCAAAATGATAGGCTGGATTGCTTCGTATTCGCTCGCAATGACGGGACATCTCCATGTCACCCTGAACTTGTTTCAGGATCTTACCATTTTCGGGTCCCACTGTCTTTCCGTCCCCGTCATTTTTAATCAACATGTCATCCTGAACTACCTCCATGTCATGCTGAACTTGTTTCAGCATCTGAGCCTTGTCGGGTCTTACAGTCTTTCCCAAAATCGTTGCGTTTTTAATCTTTTCTTTCATGTTTTTTCCTTTCTTTTTTTTTATTAATTACTTCTTGATTGTTATTCTAAATAGCTTCATGTCACCCTGAATTCATTTCAGGGTCTTTCGTACAATTAAGATACTGAACCAATGCCACGAAATAAGATCCT
>CANPZB010000027.1 GCA_947588755.1 Candidatus Gastranaerophilales bacterium
AGAACCCAAATTTTCGGGGCTTAACAAAAAATCAAAAAATCGCCAAAACCTTTGGTATGAGCGGTTTACCCCCCCCCGCTTGTCCGTTTTTAATCTCTACATCTGCCATTTTATGACCCCCTATTATATTATTCCCATGTATGAGTTAATTATAACCTTTTTTTAAGTTTTGTCAAGAAAAATTTATTCTTATTACAAAGGCACGTATCCCGAATATTTCAGACTTGCCCAACGCTCATAATAACTTATCTGTGTTGCACTGCCCGTATTTATAAAAAATCGTGATATTTTGTCAGCAGGAAGTTCCAATGCCGAAACTATTGCCGCTTGTATAACTTCGGGGTGTGTAACTATTATTATTCTGCTGCCGAGATTATCAGACACTACTTTTTTTATAATATTGCCCGTACGCTCAATAAATTCATTCATGCTCTCACTATCAGGAAAAAACCGTTTTTCAGGCTCGGTAAAAACTTTCTCCAAATCAGTGGAATATTTTTTCTCTACCTGTTTGAAAGTTAAGTTATTCCAACCGCCGCACTGCCTGGGATGTAAATCATTTATGATTTCAAAATCCTGTTTGTATATTTTAGCAATAATTTTTGCACTTTGAACCGTTCTGACAGAAGGCGAAGCGTATATTACGTCATTTTTGACCGCACGTTTTCTTAAAAAATCACATATTTTTTCAATTTCTTCTTCGCCCGTTTCATTTAAAGGCGGATACGTTTCATTATCCGAATATCGCATTTCGTCAGTATAAATAGTCGCTCCGTGTGCTATAAAAGTTATTTTACATTTTCTGTTAAAATACATTTTTACCTCAATTTAATTATAACATATTTTGTTGTATAATCAAGAAAAAAGGAGAAATCATGAGAGGAAAAGCATTCAAATTCGGCGATAATATATCTACAGACCATATTGCACCCGGCAGACTGTTTCATCTGCGTTCAAATTTGGAAGAATTTTCAAAACACGTGTTGGAAGATGCGGATGCTGAATTTGCGTCCAAAATGCATAAAGGCGATTTTATTGTGGCGGGTTCAAATTTCGGTTTGGGTTCATCAAGAGAACATGCACCGCAAATTATTAAAATAGCCGGAGTCGGGGCAGTTATTGCTAAATCTTTTGCAAGAATTTTTTACAGAAATGCAATAAATATCGGACTTCTTGCCGTGGAATGCGACACTGACTCAATCGATGCAGGCGATGAACTTGATTTAGACATAAAAAACGGTGTTTTGAAAAATTTAACAAACGGAACTATTACTCAAATTGAGCCTTTACCGCCCGTGATGATTAAACTTCTTGAGGACGGCGGACTCGTAAACCATATTAAGAAAAACGGGAATTTCAAACTGACCGATTAATATTATCTTCATAAAACGATACGTGCCACGGTTTTAAGGTTGACAAGAAATTTTGCCTGATGTTAAATAAGTATACACACACTTAGCCGAAATTTTCGTGCTGGATTTGACGGTTAAGATAAATGTGCGGTTAACAAAAACAGCAAAGGAGAACAAAATGCCTACAATTAATCAGCTTGTACGCAGAGAACGTAAAAAGCTAACAGACAAAACAAAATCTCCGGCTTTGATGGATTGCCCCCAAAGACGCGGAGTATGCACAAGGGTTTACACTACAACCCCGAAAAAACCTAATTCTGCACTCAGAAAAGTTGCAAGGGTTAGACTTACAAACGGATTTGAAGTTACTTCATATATTCCGGGTATCGGACACAACTTGCAGGAACACAGTGTTGTTCTTATCAGAGGCGGCAGGGTAAAAGACCTTCCGGGTGTTCGTTATCACATAGTACGCGGTACATTGGATACTGCAGGTGTCGCTAATCGTGCCCAGGGCAGATCCAAATACGGTGCCAAGAAAAATGCTAAAGGAGGTAAATAATTATGTCCAGACGTTCTAAACCGGCTAAAAGAGTACCTTTAGCAGATCCTATTTACAACAGTGTTGATATTTCTAAATTTATTAACAGAATTATGAGACGCGGTAAAAAATCACTGGCTGAAAAAATATTTTACAATACTTTGGAAAGAGTAAAAGAAAGAACTAACGAAGATGCTATTGAAATTTTCCAAAAAGCAATGTCTAATGCAACACCGCTTTTGGAAGTTAAAGCAAGACGTATCGGCGGTTCTACTTATCAGGTACCTATTGAAGTTAAAGAAGACAGAGGTTTTGCACTTGCTTCATCATGGATTATAGAATCAGCTAAAAAACGCGGCGGTAAATCTTTCGTGGAAAAACTTTCAAACGAATTGATAGACGCTTCTAACGGTACGGGTTCAGCTTGCAAAAAACGTGAAGATACTCACAAAATGGCTGAAGCTAACAAAGCGTTTGCACACTACAGATATTAGTTTTTCAATTAATATATTTAAAAAACTCCCTGTTATAAGGGGAGTTTTTTTTGTTTAAAAAAAATTTAATTTAAAACAATTTTCCGTAATCAGGCACAACAAAAACTTCATTATTGGCATCTTTATTAACAAAATCCAAATAATATTTCATTGCCTTATCTTTTGCCGTTTTATAGAAGCTGTCCGTAATATACTTTCTGTGAAATTTATTACGTTCACCGGAATAGTTACCGAGTACCGTTGAATAAGTCTCTATAACGGCTTTATCAGAACCGCCTCCGTAAGCTTTTGTTTTTGCATCAGTTCCCGAAGGTCTTATTTCAATAAACTTGTCACTGAATTCCAAATACGTACCGTCACCGACAAATTTAACAGATTTAAGATTGTCAAACAAAAGACTGCGAAAAGTATTATTCAGAACTTCTTTAACATTTTCAACAGTCATCACTCCTTCATTTACGGCTATTGCCATAGTAAGGAAAAACAAATCATTCTTTGTACGTTTCTTTTCGCCTTCGATTTTAGCGGCTTTAAGTGCATTAATATCAGGTTCTGATTCGTTATAATAAGCAATATCGGCACGGGTATCAAAGCATGCGTTAATTTTATCTTCCGTAAATATGTTCAAGAGATATTGAACAAGCGACATATTATTTTTTTGCAGATGAGCAATTAGCGCTGAAGCGGCAATTATAGCTTCCGTAGCACTTTTTTCACGCATTGCAACGGCTTTTCGTCCCGATAATGACTCTATTAAATCTTCACAACCCATAATCATTCCGCCTGATTCTTCACCGCCAAAAAGTAAACGCGGGTTTTTACCCAAATTTATTTTATTGCCGAAAACATCATTTAAAATGACATCGGAATTAGGTTTATTTTTTATTTTTAATTCCACTTTTTTCATTATATTGGCTATTTCTTTAAAACCTACGGGAACATTAACAACCTTAACCCCGTGTTTTAAAGCCCATTCATCCCATGAGAGTGCCGATGCCGTAGTTTTTATAATAAATCTCAGATGATTATCCCAAAGGCCTTGCTTCTTTAACTGTTTTGCCCAAAAGTCCATTATCATTAAAAATGCTTGATTAGCCGTAAATATACATAATATACGTTTGTTTCCTATATCAATGTAATCTGTTCCGCTTTCTTTTACCTTATCCAAATCGGAATAATCAAGCGTTTGAACAATAGTAAGCCTGTCATGGTCAGGGTCAGTAATAAGAACTACCGTACCTGAGGGCATATCTTTGAGTTTTGTATCATAATGCATTGTCTCAATGACGGGAAAAGACTTTTCATCGCCTAATTTTTGTAAAGTTACCGTAGCATCGACAGAATAGTCATAAAAAGCTTTTTCACCTTTCGGAGTGCAATCGTATTTTCCTATTGAATGGAAAAACGGATCCTCATCCTGATTAAACCATACAAATTTGTCTGAAACATTTAATTTATCAAGAACTTTTGATAATGTTTTATATGCACAGCCTCCGACATTTTCAATTACTATTTTGTTTTTCATATTCCGTATCAGGTCAAGATTAATCTTTCGTGCAACACCCGATTTTAAGTATTCCAGATATAAATCAATACCGTTATTAATCTTTGATAAAACTTTTTCGTCTATAAGAGGGTTATCATTTGCGGAAATTTTTATGTCATAATAACCGTTTTTCATTGTTAAATCGAATATTTCTCTTATTTTATTTACAAACTCCATTGATTCTTCGGGCAAATACTGGCTGCCTTGTGAATTTAAGTCTTTTGTAGCGTTTTTAACCGAAATACCGTGACTTGATGTAATATATTCACCGCCGAGCAAATCAAGTTTAAATGCCAAAAAAGAAGCAAGCCATATAGGAACTGATTTCCTCTGTTCGGGCAACAAAGTTCTTATGCCGTTTGCGGCTTGCACACGTGCAATAGCTTCAAGATAAATATCCGAATTATATCTTACTTCTCTGCCTGCAAATTTCACCAAATCTTTGTCGGGATATTTTTCTTTTGCGACAAGTGCTTTAGCCAGTGTGGCAAGAATTATACCGACAAGATTTATCGGGAAACGTGTATCCTGAGGATAAAGTATATTCTGAGGACCTCTTATGCCTGCTGTTGAAACTTTTGCTTCTTTGGAATAATTTTCAAACCATTCCTCAAGATTAAGCCCGTGAGGATTTTTGTTTTTATCGTAAGGCAAAAGATGCTCTTTTCTCAACTTAAATATAAATTCATTTTTGTTTGAAATATCAATTAAATCAAGATTTTTGACATAATCAGGCGTTTTATCATAAACGCTTTTAAAAAGTTCATTTTCAAGTTCATTAAGAGAATGTTTCATAGCAGACATGATTTTACCCCATATTTTACACGTTAATAATATATAAAAAAAACTTGTAATGTGCAATGTTTACATATATAATATTATTGTAAATATTTTGCTGAGGAGAGGATTATGTTCTGGGACAAAGATAAAAATTATACAAAGCGTACGGCATCAGAATATAATATTTGGCGTAGTATTTTTCAGTTTATTATATGCAAAATATTTTATATGATAAGACTTAAATTAGTTTACAGAATGGAAGTTTACGGGTTGGAAAATATCCCTTCCGACAACTCGTACATTGTATGTCCAAATCATTTGTCAACACTTGACCCGCCTATGATAGCGGCTATTTTGCCCAGAAGAGTATCATTTATGGCAAAAAAAGAACTTTTTGATATACCTTTTATAAGATGGTGGATTGATTGGCTCGGAACTTTTGCGGTAAATCGCGAAAGCCTTGGACCTTCAACAATCAAAACCGTTATGGAAATAAAAAAAAGCAAATGGGTATTCGGTATATTTCCGCAAGGAACAAGAGGAGTCCCCGGAATAATTACGGGTGTATCAAAAGGGTTTGCGGGACTGGCTAAAATTACCGAATGCTCCGTACTGCCAATAGGAATAACGGGAACTCAGGAAGCCAAACATTTGCCTTTTACGGGTAAAATTGTTGTTAAAATAGGCAAACCGATACCTTACGATGATAATCCCGATGTTGTTATGGAAAAATGGGTTGAAGCTATACAAGAACTTACGGGATTTGAATATATTGACGGTGAAAATAAATTAGGAGTTAAGAATGGCTAAACAGGAAAGAAATTACAACAGAAGGTATCCTTACGAATATAATATATTCAGAACAGCTTTTTATATGTGGTTTTTATACTGCGTTGTTATTCCTTTTATGAAAATATTTTACAATTACAAGATTACGGGATGTGAAAATCTGCCTACAAAAGCAAAAAGCGGTAAATATATTTATACGGCAAATCACGTCTCACATTTTGACCCTCCTATGGTATCAATGGCTTGTCGGCGTCCTATTGCATATATGGCTAAAAAAGAGCTGTTCCAAAAAGGTGATAAGTTTGAATTTCTGGTAAAACGTCTGGGAGCATTCGCTGTTGACAGAACAAAGCCTGAAATCGCCACATTTAAAACAGTGCGTGACATACTTTCGACAAGCTGGTCGCTGGGTGTTTTCCCGCAAGGCGGCATAAGACCGTACGGTTCCGAACTTGGTGATTTAAAAAAAGGTTTTATTGTCATTGCAAAAAATGCAAAAGCAGATATTGTTCCCGTTGCCATTGCGGGATTTGACGGATATCCGAAGTTAAAACCGTTTACCAGACGAAATGTTCATCTGCATGTCGGGAAACCTATTTCTTACAAACTCTCGGAAGAAGAAATAATTTATGAATGGTGCAGCCAAATTTCCCAATATGCCGATTACGTCAATACCGCCGTAAAACCAAAATCGTCAGTGTAATTACATAATTTTAAACACTCTTTAAATCATTTTGCGGTGTTGTTATATCATGAATATCATATAATTTATTAAAAGCACGCAATACCGCGGGATTAATAACAAGAGACGGGCAATCGGATAAAAATACTTTTTTTGCTCCGTTATTTTTCAGGCTGATTATATATGACAATGTACTTATGTCGCATTTAGTTAAGAAAAATGCCAATTTATCGGAATTTGCGGGTATCTTTTCAAATAATATATGTAATACGGAATACAATAACGGGTAATTTCTTCCTATATTCATGTGTAAAACATTTTTCATATCAGGATTATAAGAAAAACTTATTGCATAAGAATTTTTGGGCATTAGTGAGAAAAATTCGGAGAAATATTCTTTTTGTTTTAAGCTAAGATTTGAAAATCCGATAATATAAATTTTTTCGGGATTTGTTGATAACATATCATCAAGTTTTTCAGATATTTCCTCGGGATTAAAACCGACAACACCCGCTTCACGCTGTCTGCCTTTTGCAAATCCTTTTGCTTGTTTTGCAGAATTTATTAGCTGTGTAAAGTCATTGTTTGCGATTGAAGCAACACCTTTAGGCGGAATTTTGTCTGTGCTGAACAGCCTTCCTCTGTAGAGATATTCAATATTTTGAGATTCGTTTTGCGTTAAAAGTATTGCTCCGGGGAAAGTTGCAAAATCAAGAATTGTACTTAAAACACCGTTACCGAAATGTCCGATTAGTTTTTTATTGTTTTTAAAATAAGGAAAAGTGTGTGCGATTAAAAGATTTCCATTCGTATAAACATCAATATCTTCATTTTCCAGTTCTTTTAATAGCACTTCCAAATCTTTAAGACCAGAGCCTGAAACCATAATTGCTTTATTCGGTCTTGTCGAATATGAAACAACATTTTTCTCCGCTATACCGTAATTGTTTTTTTGCAAATCATTCAGCAGTTTTAACAATTCTATATTGCATTGAGCCAGTTTATCCGTGCAATTTTTAATTTTTTCGGTTAACACATGTGAACGATTAAATATGTTCAAAGCATTTAAAACTTCATCGGAAGCAGCAGTATATTCGGAATTAAATTTATAAATTTCAATAAGATTTAAGCAAACACTTTTCATAACCCCAGATAAAATTTCAGCATAATAATTTTTGGTTAACGTAAACTTTTTATATTTAAGTAAAAACTCTCTGTCACCGCGTTTCAAGATACCCGACAAGTTTGTCATCGGAGATAATTTAACAAGATTTTTTATATCGTCGCATTTACAATTAAATTCTTTGCAAACTTTTAAATACTCTTTTCTGGCATTAACCAGATTTACATACTGCTTTGAAAAAATATCCAAAATTTGTGCTTCGGTATAGTCTTTTATAGCTTCAACGGAGGCTATAACTTCAACTAAATCATGTACTATTTCGGGTTTAATCTTGCCTAAATCTCTTAGTTTAATCAGAAAATAAGCGGTTTGTCTTATGATTATAAACATAAATTCCTGCATGGAAGAAACATTAGGGGAAACGGAACATGCCCCGTGAGAAGTACAATCGTTATATCCATAGCCGTTGTATGAGTTATAAAACATAATTTCTAACCTTTTGAAAAATATTCAATAATATCGTCTGATTCATACATTTTTACGTTCTTATCTCTGTCGTGCATAAAAGGTACCTGCATTTTACCGCCGATTTCCATAAGTTTTTCCATATTTTCGCGTTCGGATACACTTAACTTGTTAAAATCAATGTTTTTATTTCTCAAAAATTCCATAACCTTTATAGAATATGGGCAAGTTTCCGAAATATACAAATCAATCATAATAACTCCTTTTTATTAATTAATCATAAAAGCGTGAATAAAAACAATTCCCCTGAGCGGTTATCCGCAAAGGCAAATTATGTTACATAATGTAAAAAATTAATTGTAAAAATTAAAGAATTTTGCAAATATGTCGATTATTATGTAGTTAGTAGTGTACATAGGAACTTTTATGAGTTTTTTTGGCATCAATAATAAACCGAAAATAACAGTTAACAATAAATATTCGCCTGAAATTGAGTATATGCAGTCGGATGCTCATAATCGTAATATTTTTATATTTTTAGCCAAAGATATTACGGGGAATTTGCAAGGAAGTGATATCGGCTTGCCTTCAGACTTCAAGAAAAACATTGATATGCGTGACAAGCTTGATATTATGAAGCATTATAGTGATGATGATAAAATAAATGCATTCAGAATGCTTGCACAACAATACGGAGACGTAAATGTAACGGGAGACCATGAAATAATAACCGTTCAAATACCGAACGGCAACAAAACAATAAATATAATTTTAGATAAAAATACAGGTGAAAAAATACAGGAAAATACACGTACCGTTACCGAAGACAGAGGTTTTACAAAAGTAAACGTAATTTCTAAAAGATATGTCAACGGCAAAATACATGAAAAGAATACAAGTTTCAAATTCAGCAAAGATGTAATTGAAGATTACATAATACACGAAGCAAAAGACAACGATGGAAAGAAAGTTTATCATTTTTCTTCAATACCTAAAATACGTGAGAAATCAGAAGATGAAAGAACTCACAAAGAAAAAGCATTATTAAATGAATTTGAAAACATGGTTAATTTTTGCATAGATGCAGGAATGGAATACGGTATTGACCCTAAGTTAATACTTTCAATAATACAACAAGAAGTAATGTTTAAAGGTTTAAACGGCAATGTGAATGGAGTTAACGGCAAAGGTTACATGCAAATAACGAGAAATCCGCTAATGGATTATATGGGATTTTCGGGCGACGGCAAGTTATATTCAATAAGAAAAACAAAATACGGCCCTGAAATGGAAGAACTGCTCATAAGCAGAGGATTTAATCCTAACGAGCCAAAAAACAAAAAAGAAAGAGAAGAATTTGTTAACAAAATCTCCAATTATTTATACAAAAATAAAGATGCGGAATTTAATATACGTCTTGGAACAATAATTCTCAGACAACTTATGGATAAACATAACGGCGATATTAAAACCGCTGCACTAAAATACAACGGAAGCAAACATAAAGCAGCATACAGTGAACATGTAAGCGGGTATTACAGATTACTTGAAGATAAATCAGACGAAGATTCAACATATAATTGTACAAATTATTAAATTTTTGATTTTTGTCTAATAATATGATAAAAATCTTTTATGACAAAAAAAGTTATTGCCTATTTACATACACACTGGGACAGAGAATGGTACAGGGAATTTGAAGTATTCAGACTGAGACTTTTGCGGGTATTTGACAATGTGCTGGATATGCTTGAAGAAAACAAAATTCCGTCATTTTATTTTGACGGTCAGGTTTGTGCAATTTTGGATTACTTGGAAATTCGTCCCAAAAGAGAAGAACAGATAAGAAAATTTATAAAGAATAAAAAGCTTTTTATCGGGCCGTTTTATACTCTTATTGATGAATTTTTGACAGACAAAGTTGCATTTTGTAAAAATCTTGAAATTGGCTTAAAAATATCAAAAGCGTTCGGCTGCAATGATTTTATAGGTTATTTTGCAGACACTTTCGGACACAGCAAGAATTTACCGTCAATTCTAAAAGAATTTGGGATTGATAAATGTATAGTTTGGCGTGGATGTAATGATACAATTCCCGCTGATTTTAAATTTAACGGTATAAACACGGTTAATCTCATCCGCGGATACTTTACGGATATATTTTCGGCAAAAATTGATATAAATGAAAAAGCAAAATTTTTAAAAGATAATCTAGATAAAATCGCCGCAAAATCACGTGAATATCTTCTTTTGCCGATAGGTGCAGACCATCTCGGAATTGAACCGGACATTACGGAACAAATTCAAAAAATTAACCATATATATAAGACTGACAAGAATTATAACTTCTGCTATGAAATTGAACTTTCAAATCCGTTCGAATATTTTAAAAAAGTTGATTTTGGCGGGTTTGAATTTAATGATGAACTCAGGGACAATTCCAACACATTTATTTTGCAGGGTGCATATTCGGCAAGAATTAAGCTTAAGCAGTACAATGTAAAATGTTCTTATCTTTTGCATCAAGCAGACAAACTTCAACAAAAATACGGCTCAAATTATACCACCGTAATTGAATACGCTTACAAACTCTTGCTAAAAAACCTTGCACACGACGGTATTTGCGGATGTTCGACCGATTTGGTATGCAAAGAAATTATTGTCCGCTATGAAAAAATTATCCAAATCGCAAACACAATAATTGAAGAACTCAGGCTTAAATACAATTTCGAAACACCCGTTACGGACTCAAAAGAAATCCTTGCAGGTTTTAAAGTTATAAACAAACATTTCGGAGTTGAAAATTCTTTGCTCTATGATACACAAAAAATTCCGGTAACAGAGGATTTTACAGACATATATACTCAAAAAAAACTTTCCGATAAAAAATCAGACATCGATTTCAAAGTTAAAAACGGAAAAATCTGTATGAATGATATTGAAATTGAATTTGTCAGATTTAAAGATATGGGCGATGCGTACAATTTTGGGGCAAAAGCCGATGATAAAGGCGAAAAAGCAAAAGTTTATTCTTTTGAAAAAAATATCATAAAAACTGATTTTTTTGACGTTGAAGTTGAGATAAACGAACTTGTAAACTTCAAAATCAAATGGGACAATAACCTTGAAAATACCCTCTGGCAAGTAAAATTTAACTTAAAAAATCCCGTAACCGAAACCTGCTCAGAGGATATGAACACACTTATTTACAGGAAATTTGACCCTTACTATGATATGCGAAAACACTTACCTGAAAAACGCGGTATTGAAGTTAAAACAAATTTTGCACCGATGCAAAGGTACGTAGGAACACAAAATTTAGGTATAATTACTCAGGGTTTAACCGAATATGAAGTTAAAGGGAATTCACTGCTGATAACTATTCTGAGAAGTGTAGGCGTAATATCAAACCCGCAAAATCCTTCCCGCTCAACACCCGCCGGCCCGCCTTTTGAAGTTCCCGATGCACAGCAAAAAGGTTTAAATTGCGTCGAGTTTTCGGCAGGATTTTTTGAACCGAAAGACTACGAAAAATACATAAATATTGTATTCCCGCCATATTGCTGATATGTATTTTTTTATGATATTATTCTTTTATCAAAGGAGTATATTTATGAAAGTTTATTTGAATTGTAATGAACCGAAACCGAGATATCAACAGAATTTTAATTCTTTGCATATAGATAACACCGCTTATTATGAATATGCATGCTTAATTGAAAAAGGGAAAACGGAAATTGTTAAACAAATGAAAAAGGCAGCCAAAGAATTAAAACACACCAAAAAAGTTGATTTATTTATTGACTCCGACGGAATGACCATCATCCGCAAATGGCAAAATGTTGTATTCTCAAAAGTATCCGATATACGTAAAGTTGAAGCAAAAAATAATGATTTAATCATTGGTGATAATATATCCCTCAAATTTGCCACTGCCGTTAAGGCTGAAAAATTTCAAAACCAATTTATCAATGCGTCAACAAATTTGGAAAAAGCTGTTGTATTGACTAAAATCTTTGACAAATCAATATCATATACAGACAGTATTGAAATTGCAAAATTAAAAAAGATTGATAAAGCAAGAAAAAAATGGGAAAAATTTTGGAATAAAATTAATAAATCCAAAAATTAAAAAATGCCTTTAAAGGCATTTTTTTTATGTCAAATTTATAGCTTTTACAATCTTATAAATATTTTCGATTTTATCTCTGTCATCCTTAACCGAATTAATAATATCATTAATTTCGGAAATTAAATTTTCAGTCGGTTTAAGATGTTCCGAAGTAAACAAATCATCAACGGTAACCCCCAAACATCCGAGCAAATTTTCCATGGTTTGTGCCGTCATAAAATTTTCACCGGATTCAATACCGCTGAGCGAACGGGTCGAAATGTTTGCCATTTCCGCAAGCTGCTCCTGAGTATAACCTTTTTTCTGCCTGAGTCTTTTTATTTTATATCCCAGTTGTCTTTTAATATCCATAAATATAATAGAGAAACGCCCGAAATCGGGCGTTTTTTTTATACAAATATAATTATTTAAACATAAAAAAAAACCCTATCTTAAAGATAGAGTTCGGAATTCTTTTACGTAATTCCTCGTGTGTAGAAGGTTAGTGTGTAGTAGGTAGTGTAAATAGTAAGTGTGTATGTTATGTCTCGTGTTTATTTAATTCGTTTTATAAATATTGCTTATATATAAATAAAGTATTTTTGAAGTATATAATTGCTATATATAAATGATATTGTTACATTTCTTAATAATTTTGGTGAAATATGCCGTTTGTAAAGCTTTTTTAACCTGTCACGGAAAACAAATATTTATTAATTTAATCTATAATATTAGTTGAATGATATAAAAATATCAGCAGTTTTTAAACAAAAAACACAATTATTATAAAAACATTTGTTAGTTTTGTTATTATTCGGTAAATTTTTTATAAAGTCTTAAAAACATTAAGTATTGACCTTTTTAAAAAAAAGTATTCTAATAGTAATATCTTTATAAGAATTGAACAAACGAAAGAGGGAAGGATATGAGAGAATTTTTATACACAAGATTAGACAACAAACAATTTGATGAAGACGATATAAGAGGTTTTATAAAGGATTACAATATTAAATTCATAAAACTTCAATTTGTAGATATTAACGGTCAGGTCAAAAATATGACAATCCCTTCACAGCATATAGACAAAGCCTTAAATAACGAAATTATGCTGGACGGCTCGTCTATAAAAGGTTTCAGAAGCATTGAAACTTCGGATATGTTTTTCCATCCAGACAAAAATTCATTCCAAATTTTGCCCTGGAGAGAAAAAGCCGGTGTTAATTCGGCAAGACTTATTTGTGATATTTATAATGCGGACGGCACTCCGTTTGAAGGCTGTCCGAGATGTAATTTGAAACGTGTTATGCGTGAAGCCGAAAAAATGGGATTTTCCATGAACATCGGGCCGGAAGCCGAATTCTTTCTTTTTGCAAAAGATAAAGACGGTAATGTTACAACCATGACACAGGACAGTGCGGGATATTATGATGTTGGCCCCGAAGATTTGGGTGAAGACGTAAGGTCAGACATTGTTCTTACTTTGCAGGAAATGGGATTTGATATTGAAGCTTCGCACCACGAGGTTGCCGACGGACAGCATGAAGTGGATTTCAGATACGCGGATGTTCTTAGTGCTGCCGATAATGTTTCCACATTTAAAATTGCCGTAAAAGCCATAGCCGCTAAACATAATTTGCATGCAACATTTATGCCTAAACCGATATTCGGTATTAACGGCTCGGGTATGCACTGCAATGTATCGCTCTTTAAAGACGGCAAAAACGCTTTTTATGACAGCAAAGCACAATTTGAATTGTCAGATATCGCAAAATATTCAATAGGCGGAATGTTAAAACACGTAAAAAGCATTACGGCAGTATTAAATCCAACCGTAAACAGTTTCAAAAGGCTTGTTCCCGGGTATGAAGCACCTGTATATCTTGCATGGTCACTGGCTAACAGAAGTGCATTACTAAGAGTTCCCGCTAAACGCGGAAGTTCAACCAGAGTGGAATTACGTTCACCCGATCCGGCATGCAACCCGTATTTGGCTTTTGCAACGATATTAGAAGCATGTCTTGACGGGGTCAGAAACAAAATAGACCCGCCTGCACCCGTTGAAAGCAATATATACAAACTTTCCACCAAAGAACGTAAAAAACAAAGAATAGATGCATTGCCGGGAAGTCTTGCCGAAGCTTTGGAATTTTTCGATAAATCTCTTGTGGCACGTGCGGCTTTAGGCGACCACATATTCAACGAATTTTTATCGTCAAAAACTAAAGAATGGGATTCGTTCAGAACTTACGTTTCTCAATGGGAAATTGATAAATATCTTCAAAGATACTAAATATAAAATAAAGCCCTCCTTAAAGGAGGGCTTTAAACAATTATAACATTTGTGGAGGCTTTTAAAATGCTATAATTGTATTTTGAAATCATGTATATATATTAGCATAATAAGGGTCTTATTTAAAGGCACTAAAGTAAAAATTTACATATCTTTAAATTGTCTTGTTGAATAACATATTTATGTTTAATATGTTATTGTGTATTATTAAGGAGATAAGTATGAAAAACATTTACAAAACATTACTTGCAGTGTCAGTTTCGGTACTTCTTACCGTTCCGGCATTCTCATATCCCGATGTAGATGACTCACATTGGGCGGCAGACCAAATTAAAACTCTTACCGAAAAAGGTGTGGTTGTAGGCTACCCCGACGGTACATTCCATCCTGATGAAAATGTAACAAGAGCGGAATTTGCGTCGATGGCAATTAAAGCACTCGGGCAAGAAAACACCACCGTAGTCCAGCCCGTTAATTTTACGGATATAAATGAAGAATTTTGGGCATACGATTCGATACAGAAAGCTTTATATTTTGATTTAATTGCAGCGGAAAGCGGAGACGGGCTTTTCAGACCTGATGATTCGGTTTCGCGTGCTGAAGCTATAACAGTTGCGGTTAACGCATTAACAACGGAACAGATAAGCGTTGAAAAAGCCAAAGGGATTTTGGCTAAAAAGTACGGTGACTTGAATAAAACACCCGAATGGTTTATTGTTCCCGCAGGAAAAGCTGAAATATTGGAAATGCTTATCACTGAACCTTCCTCAGGCAAAAATATTGATGCGGAAAGACCTGCAACACGTGCTGAAGTCACTGCTATTTTGCTTGAAATGACTGAACAGGCAAAACTTAATCCAAATGCCAAACTCGCCGAAGTTATGAGTAAGAAAAAAGGTGAAGGTCATGTTTTGGAAAATGCTTATGTTCAAGGAAGCATAGGGACTATACCTACGGGGACGCTTATTCCTATCAAACCCGGTATATTTTTAAGCACTCAATCATCCGCATCAGGTGAACTTTATACAGCAAAGATTAATGAAAACTTTATTACCAAAGATAAATATATTCTGATAGCAAAAGGGGCTGAATTAAAAGGACAACTGACCGATGTGAGAAGCGGAAAATGGTTTGTCAGAAACGGCGTTTTAGTTATTGATAATGCACTTATTACAACAGTTAATGACCAAACCGCAAAATTTTCGGCGGTTACGGAATTGAGAAAAGACAGAAATTGGTTCATGAAATTTGTCAGAGCAACATTAAAAGGCGAAAAACTTGAATCATATCCCGACCAAACTTTATATCTCAGATTATTACAGCCGGTACAGGTTGATTTAACAAACGGTTGGATTATTGAATAAAATAAGAAAGAGTTCCCTGAAATACGGGGACTCTTTTTTTATACATCTTCTTTTATAAAACCTGTTTGGATAATATTTTTACCGAATTTTTCTTCCAATTTATCAAAGCATTTAACCAATTTTTCTTTTTTAATATCATTTTCGGGATTATCAAATATAGACAGTTGTGCCTGCGATTTTTGTTCAAATGTATCCAAAATAACTCCCGTGCTTCTGTAAAGAATGTCGCTTTTATAAAGATTATCCAACATTTCAAAGATTATATCAGAGATTTCAAGTTCAAAATCAGTTGCTTTGTTCAAAATCCTTTTTTCCGTATAAACTTTAAAATCTTTTGTTCTAAGAAAAATACTTATTCCGAAACATTTTGCATCAAGTTTTCTTAAACTTACGCAGGCTCTGTGGATGTGATAATTCAGAGAGTTTTTCAGATAATCTTTGTCGGAAGTAAACTTTGCAAGAGCACAAGTTTTTTGTATTGATTTCGGAAGTTTAACCTCATCACAAACGGGTGAAATCATCTCACCCAAAAGTTCATGTTTCATTTCCAAACCATGAATACCTATTTGTTTATTTAGCCAGATATCACTTTGCTTAATCAGTTCCGCCGCAGTCAAAATCCCGTTACGCCTAAAAAGTTGAGCTAAATTTCTGCCTATTCCCCAAATTTCATCAATGCTTGTATTTTCAAGAACCGGCTGAATTTTTCTCGAACCTATTAAAAATACCCCCGCATCTAGATTTTTTGCTTTATCAGAAGCCAGTTTTGCAAGAGTTTTGGAAGAACTCAGACCTATTGAAACAGGAATATCCACTTTTTCTTTAATCTCGGCACGTATCATTTGAGCGATATCAAGATAATTTTTTTTATAAAGCTTTTCCAGCCCCGTTAAATCGACAAAAGCTTCATCTATTGAATAAATTTCCACCAGAGGGCTGTACGTTTTTAAAAGAGCCATAACCTCATTGGAAATATCATTGTACAAATCATGCCTTGCAGGTAAATAAATTCCCTTTTTTAATTCGCCTTTTATTTGAAAATAAGGCATACCCATTTGCACCCCGAGAATTTTTGCCTCTTTGGAACGGGAAATAACACATTGCCCGCGTGCAGACATTACACTAACGGGTTTCCCCTTTAATTCGGGATTAACTTTTTGTTCACAGGAAACAAAAAAAGAATCACAATCAACCAGTGCAATAACATTTTTTCGTGCCATATCAACAGTATCGGCTTTATTTAATTTTTCGTCCAATAAATTCTGTTCCATTCAGACAACTATCTCTTTTTCGTTTTTGTAAGTAACATATCCCAAAGCAGCTTTTGGCGGCTTTTTCAAGTTTATTCTTTTTGTGTATATGACTGAAACCTTTGATGATTTTGAGGCTGAAGAATATTCTTTGGCTAATTTTGCACATTCATAAATCATTTTTTCGTCAGGATAAGCATATTTTAATAACACATGCGACCCCGGACAATTTTTTGTATGAAACCAATAATCATTATTATCGGATAATTTGGAAACAATTAAATCATTTTGCTTGTTATTTTTACCCACAAGAACTTTTTGCCCCGATATACAAAATTCAAGCGGAGAATTTAATATTTTTTTTACCGGAGTTTTGTTCTCGTTATTGTATATCTCAGACTCTATTTCACGCAAATCGTTAATGTCGGATGAAATTTCCGCGGAATATAAAATATCTTTGAGATAATTTGTCTTACTTTCCAGATTTTGATACATTTCTCCTAACTTTTGTATGGAAACCTTTGTTTTATTGTAAATTTTATAAAACTTATTTGCATTTTCTTTTAAAGTAAGAGTTTTATCCAGATGAATTTTTATATTTTCTCCATTTTCGTAATCATAAATATTTATACAGTCCGAATAATCACTATTGTTATACAAAGCTGACATAATTAAATCCGCATATAATCTGTTTTTGTCGTTATCTTTTGCGGCATTAAGCTTTTCGGACATTTTCTTCAATGTAGCCGAATTTCTCTTTATTTGAGAATTAATATTACCGATTATATTACGTTTCAAGGAGTTGTATTTATCTTTTTGCATATAAAACGAGTAATAATTATCGAGCATAACGTTTACTGAATTTTGCAAAATAGGTTTTTCAATAAGATTAGAAAAAAGTGTATATTCAGTGTAGTCTTTTGAAATTGCTGGCGAAAAATCTTCCGCATTAACGAGTTTTTTCAAATCATTCAGCGAAACATTTTTACACTGCTTTTGAAAAGACTTTGAAATCCAATAAAAATCTTTGTATAGCGTTTCATAATTCAATTCACCGTTATAAAGTGTTATATCCGTTTTATGCAAAACAGGCGGATAAACGTATGGGAAAGTACCTGCCAGTTCACGCTCTCTGCTTTTTTCGGGTCCTACATTATGTGCACAGCCTAAAATTATATTAGTATCATGGTTATATAAAATAACATTAGAATGCTTTCCCATAAGTTCAACGGCAAGGCAAAGATAAATTTTTTCCGATAATTCGTTGTATGTTTCTATATATAGTTCAAATATCCTTTCGTATTGTGGCTGATTTACTTTGCATATTAAAGAATTTTCCAAATATTTACGCAAAAGCATGCAAAACATAGGAGGTTGTTTGGGGATTTCAAAATCTCTTTTAAGTTCATTATCTCCTGACATAAAGCATAAATGGTAAAACTGCGGATTAATATTCAAGTAAAGCTTTCTTGTTCGGGAATTATTTCTTAGCGTGAAAATAAAGTCTTTTCTCGTAGGTTGTTGAATTTTTTGAATTCTTGCACCCGTCAAAAAATCAGTATTTTCTTTTATCCAAGCCTTCAAAGTTAAACTGTCGAACGTAATCATAAAAAAAGATTACAATAAATATAAAAAAATCAAAAGAAGCTAAGCGATATAGAACACAAAATTGATAATAAAATCCGTACAAAGCATGTATACCGTAGACAAAATTGCGGCACGGGTTGTTGATATACCGACTTCTTTTGCACCGCCTTTAGTTTCATAACCCTGTGTAGCACAGACCAGAGCTATCACAATACCAAACATACAAGCTTTAAAAATACTGATATATACATCTCTCAAATGAAGCCAAAGCCATGCCGTTTGCATATATCTGGCAGGATGGAGATTAATGGCAGCTTCCGCAACAAGTCTTCCGCCCATAATCCCGACAAATTCAGCCAACAATACAACCATCGGAACGGTTATTGCTGCAGCTATAATTCTCGGTGAAAAATAATAACCGACAGGGTCTATTTTCAAAGTCTTAATGGCATCAATCTGACTTGTTACCTGCATATTTGCAATTTCAGCGGAAATAGCAGTTCCGGCACGTGCTCCTATAGCAAGAGCAACAAATCCGGGGGCAATTTCTCTAATCATAATCAGAGTAATTGAACCGCCGATATACGCTTCCGCACCACTCATGAGAAATTGTTTGGAAACTTGTATCGTTATAACAGCAGCAGCAATGAAGGCAATAATCAAAGATATCGGCAAGCTGTCATAACTTATTATGGCAGCCTGATTTAGCACAGACGAAAATCTGACCTGACCGGAAAAAATATACTTAATACATTTTATAAAATTTTGAACACACAGTCCCAAAAATCTTATCAAATATTTTTCCTCCGTAAATTTAAAAGATTAATAAACAGGCATACACCAGTGTTTATATTTAGGAACTTTGCCTTTAACAACATCAAAATAAAGTTTTTGAAGTTCTTTACATATAGGTCCGACCGTGCCGTTACCGAGTTTTCTGTGGTCAACGGAAACTATCGGGCTGACTTGAGCACCAGTACCGCAATAAAAGGCTTCATCTGAAATATATATTTCCGTTCTGTCAACGGCACGTTCTTCAACATCAAGTCCCAGAACATCTTTAGCGAGTTCAATAATAGTATTTCTGGTAACTCCTATTAATATATTATCGGATTTCATGGTAGTAACGAGTTTACCGTTTTGTACCAAGAAGAAATTCATTGCCGAACCTTCCGTAACCTGTCCCGCTTCATCAAGTACGATTGCATCATCAAACCCTGCATTATGTGCATCAGTTTTAATCAGAGCGGCATTTGCATAAGCACCTGCAACTTTTGCACGCGGAGGAATTGCGTTATCACTGTTTCGACGCCAATTTGAAACACATACATTTAAACCTTTTGAGGTATCAATATAGTCGCCCATTTTGTTTACGATTATCATAAAGCCGTCGGGATTATCATAAAGTCCGGGGCCTACTTTTTGTGCGGTTTTATACAAATTAGGACGCATATAACAGTCCTCTTTGTATCCGTTTTTGGCAAGAAGTTTTCTTGTAATTTCACAATATTGCTCAATGGTATAAGGGTTTTCCATGTACATTATCTTTGCTGAACGTGCAAGCCGTTGATAATGTTCAGGAACTCTGAAAGCATATAACTGTTTTTCATCGTCATTCCAATAAGCTCTAATGCCTTCAAATACAGCAGTTCCGTATAAAAAAGCATGTGTTCTTACGGGTATAACCGCTTTTGAAGCTTCTACAAATTCACCGTTCATAAAATAATATTCTGTCATAATTCCCCCTTGATAATCTTATGTTAACTATAACATAAAAACATAAATCTTATAAGGGTGTTAATTTTTATTAAAAAATGTTATTTACGGGCAAAATTTGTTTTATTTTTCAAGTGTTTATTATTTCCTGACGGTTTGTCAGCTTCAACCCTTGCGGAAGCTATAAAATCTTTTGCATCGTTAACGGGTATTGCAAACCCTATCCCAATATTTGAAATATTGTTATCAGGATTATAAATCGACTGTGAAATACCTATAACTTCACCTCTGGAGTTTAATAACGGTCCACCAGAACAGCCGGGGTTTATGGCGGCATCGGTTTGAATTCTGTTTTTGGAATAATCAATTCTTGAAACAATTCCTGAGGTAAGAGTTCCCGCAAAACCGAAGGGATTACCTATGGCAAGTACTTTTTGTCCTACACGCACTTCATCGGAATTGCCGAATGCGATGGTCTTTAGCTGTGATTTAGGTTCAATTTTTAATAAAGCCAAATCCTTTTTTTTGCCCATTGTTGCCGCGACAACAGCTTTGTAGACCTTTCCGTCGTAAGTTGTCACTTCAATATTGTTTGCACCTTCTATAACATGCGTTCCCGTCAATATTAAGCCGTCAGAACGGACAATACAGCCTGTTCCGGCAGAAAATCCGTCAGTAACATTTGCATCAATTGATACAATGGCAGGATTAATTTTTTCGTATACATTTATGTTTGTCTGCTCCTCCTGAGAGAAGGTCTGACTGTATGCAAATTCAAAATTACCCCAAAAACAAAACGCAAAAATCAGTATTAATTTTTTCATATAATCGGTTCCTTTTAGTCTTATTATGGAATATTCTGGATTAATTTAAACACCTGTTAATAAAATTTAAGGTTAGTTATTGTAATTATTACAATTTTAATGTATAATTCAGTAAAAGTTTTATACATTCAAATAAAAAAGGAGACATATCTATTATGACAGGAATTGAATTATTCAGACAACATTTGACGGAAAAACGTGCGGTTAAAATTATTGCCGGAATAGATAATTTTGACATTGACAACGTGAAAAAAGTAGTTACATCAGCACAACAAGCAGGTGCAAGTGCCGTTGATATTTGTGCTAAAGAAGAAATTATCAAAGAAGTCAGAAATATGACTGAAATGCCTGTATTCGTTTCATCAGTAAAGCCCGAAGAATTGGTTAAAGCAGTTGAACTTGGAGCAGATGCGATTGAATTAGGCAACTTTGATGCATTATACGGCAAAGGCTTATCATTTAATTCATCAACCGTATTGGATTTGGTAAGTAAAACTCTTGAACTGCTGGGCGATAACAAAGTATTTTTCAGCGTTACGGTTCCGGGATGTTTGCCTATATCCGACCAAATTGAATTGGCAAGAAAACTTGAAACAATGGGTATTGATTTAATTCAAACAGAAGGTTATTACTCACAAAACAACCAGTCAGACGGGGTAAAAGGTTTGATGGAAAGAGCGGAATTAACACTTTCAAATACCGTAGAACTTTCAAGAAATATTGATTTACCTGTTATGACAGCATCTAATATTAATCCTACAACAGCACCGTTTGCTTTCGCAGCAGGTGCATCAGCCATCGGGTGCGGTTCTTGCGTTAACAAATTAGACTCAGCTTTATCAATGACCGCAACAATTTCAAATCTTGTTGAAATCGCTTCAAGAAATACTCACAAAGTTGTTGAACTTGTTTAACAAAGCAGGCTGATTAAAAAATTTATAAAAAACTGTCCGAATTTTTACGGGCAGTTTTTTTGTGATTACATTTATTTACATTTATAGAAATTTTTTCCGATTTTAAATAAAATATAATATATTAACCTGAAAGGACATTTTTATGAAGTTTATATTGAACTTGTTATATATATACATTGCATTATATTCATTATACTTTTTCGCATTGGCTCTCAGAAATTCCAATGACAAACCGTTTCAAATAGAAAAACGATATTCAAAGTATGAAAAAAAAGATAATCTTGCAGTGGTAATTTATGCACATAACAGTAAATCCACTCTGGAAAATTTGATTAATGAAATAAAAAAACAGGACTATCCGATAGACAATTTCAAAGTATTTGTAATACTTGATAATTGTCATGACGACTCCGAAAAGCTTTTTGAACATGAAACTCCGCTAATAAGCGTACTAAACATAAAAGACGTAGGAACAATCGGAAAAGACCAAGCTGTATCAATATTACTCGAAAGACTATCCAAAGATAACACTATTGACTCATACGTATTTATAGATGCAGACAGAAGCATTCCCGATGACTTTTTAACCTGTGTAAATTCGGCTCTGGTAAATCACAGTGTACTCAGCGGTGAAACTCTTATTAATACGGAAAACCTTGACTTTATCGACAAAATTAAAGCAGCATATCAAAAATACCACATGAATTTTATGCGTCAGGCACGTTCGCTTTTCGGACTTGCAGCACGTGCGGATTCGGGTGTATTTATCATTAAGAAAAACATTGTCGATGAAATCGGTTCGGTTGATTTCAAAGATATTAATACGGAATTAAAATACAGCATGCTTTTATCAAAAATAAAAGCTCCATGCACTTATAATCCCAACTTAAAAACTTACGTTGACCCCGAAAGATATGTATTCAAAACTCCGAGGCTGTCCGTAAGACTTGATTTATTCAAAAATTGTTTCACGCAAATTTGGTCTAAAAACTTTGTATTTGCGGAACATACTTTTTCGCTGATTTATCCTAACTTTTGGCTGATAGCTTTAACATATATACTGGTTTTGAAATTTTCATACAGATACTACTTCTTTGCTGGTTTCAAGACGGTTTTATTAACTTTCATAATTATGCTTGCAGGCTTTGCAATAAGCCTTGTTAATGCACGTTTAAACCTTAAGGAAACAGGATTGTTAATGCTGTATCCGCTCTATTCTATATGCCATATAATCAAGAATTTCCCGCTTGTAAGAATGTTGCGAAATAAAATTTCAAAAATTGAAGAAAATAAACCTGATACGGATAAGCTAACAATTGATGCACTTGCCGTTCACGGGGAAAAAGAACTTCCCTGCAAGCTTGAATTTATCTCAGAAAGCGGTCTTGCAAAGGTAAAATTTATATTTAAAAATAAGAAATTTATTACCTCAAAACATTTACGCATGATAGATGCTTTGCAGGAATTAAAAATGAAATTAAGTGATTACGGCTTTATACTGAAAATATGCAGCTGTTGTGCTAATTTCAGTTCGTGTGTTGACGGCTCAACAAATATGGTAAAAGGTATTTGTAACAGTTCATACCCGAGTCCATCCATAAAAGAGCCTAAACCGACATTAATCTGGAACACATGTAACGAGTTTGAGCCAGCAAAATCAAACAGTCTTATGGAAGAAATAATCGCAAGTTCTAACGAATAAGTTCTTCCGATATTATTTCATTTAACATGTAAAAAGAGCCGCATATTACGGTTAGTTTGTCTTTTTTATCCCAAAAAGCAGGAGAAGGTTTAAATTCTTTTGCCGCAAATTTGCATGACATTTGCAATTCGTTAAAAGTGCAGGAATTTTTATTATTAAAATGATAAAAATATATTTCGTCACCGTCAGAAAACAGCGTATTAATCATTTTTTTATAATCTTTATTCCTTAAACAGCCGAATACAAATCTTTTTTGAGAGTTCGGAAAATATAAATCCAAACTTTCTTTTAAAGCATTTATGCCGTTAGGATTATGGCAGGCATCTGTTATAAGATTTTTTTCTTTTATGTATTGAAAACGACACGGGTGATAAACGCTTTTTAAACCTGAAATAATCGTATTATCACTAATATTCGGCATAATTAATCTGACCGCAGCGAGAGCTAAAGATAAGTTTTCCTTTTGAAAAGTTCCTTTTAAAGAAAGATATTTTGTATCTTCACAGGGCGAAACAAGTATTAACAGAGAATTTTCTTTATCAGCTTTCGTTTTAACAGCCTCATAACCTTCGGCACAAATAACGGGACATCCTTTTTTTATAATTCCCGCTTTTTCATAGGCTATTTCGTCAAGAGTGTTTCCCAGTCTTTCAGTATGGTCATAATCAATATGAGTAATAACCGAACACAAATTATTTTTTATAACATTTGTTGCATCAAATCTGCCGCCTAAACCCGTTTCCAACACAACAATTTCCACGTTATTATCATAAAAATATTTGAACATAACAGCAGTTAAAAGTTCAAATTCGGTAAGATAAATGTTATTTTTTTCGGCAACGGAAGATATTTCATCTATATACCTTGCAAAATCTTCATCAGATATGTTCTGCGAATTAATTTTAATCCTCTCCGTGTACTTAAATATGTGCGGGCTGGTATAAAGTCCCGTCTTATGCCCGTCTTTTTGTAAAATCGAAGCAATAATGGCACATACAGAACCCTTACCGTTTGTACCTGCAACATGAATATATTTTAAATAATCCTGCGGATTACCGAGAAGATTTAGAATTTGCCTAATTCTTTCCAAACCGAGTTTAATATGAAATTTTTCCTGAGATGTTAAAACTTTAACAGCATCATCATACGTAAAATTCATAAAAATAAATTAAACCAAAACCATACAAATATCAACATAATTTGTCCGAAATTTTAGCTAAATATTTCTTAAAAAGATAGCAGACGGAAAAATTTGATTAGAATAATCAACCCCAAGGCAAGCTTTACAATTTCCTCGGATAATCGTCCTTAAATTCCCAGTTATCGTACATTAATAATACCGTGCAAGAATTTGAATTACCCTCTTTTTTACACTCATTAACCAACTCGTCTCGGCTTTTAGTACTTGCATAACTCTGATAATAAACACCAAAATTATGATTTGCATCAATGTAAGTTTTTTTATAACTGTCAGGGCATATAACAAAACTAAACCTATCTCTGCCGTGTACATTAGGTTTTTTATCCCCGTTTATATCATACAATAAGCCTGTGCAATATCCGCTCTCTAAATGTATCATCGAGCCGTCCGATAATATTACGGTATCATCTTTTTCATCAGTCGATTCTGACTTTACCGTCTTTAAATACGGTTTTAAATATTTGTTAAAAAATTCCCGTCTATCTTCAGGGTTTTCTATGATTGTATTATTTTTATCAGCCAATCTTTCAGGATGATTCCAGTCGGATATCGGACCGTTATGTGCTTCAGACATTAAAATAGCTTGCGACATCATACTGTAGAATTTTTTAAGCTTTGCAGAAGCTTCTTGCTTTTTGTAATGTTGAATTAATGCAGGCATGGTCATTGCTGCCACAACGCCGATGATGCCGAGGGTGATTAGAACTTCCGCAAGAGTGAAGGCGTATTTACGTGAAAGGTGAGAAGTGAGAGGTGAAAAGTCCTTATCGGCACTACGTGCAAGATAATTGGCTGGATTGCTTCGCATTCGCTCGCAATGACCGTACACCTCCATGTCACCCTGAACCCCACTCATGTCACCCTGAACTCGTTTCAGGGTCTTACCATTTTCGCGTCTCACGGTCTTTTCCAAAATCGTCGAGTCTATAATTCCTTCTTTCATATTATCAGCCTCCTTAATTTTGTGATGTAACATATCACTATTATTACATATTATTTTATTTTTCGCAACCCTTTTATTAATATTATTTTCCATATTTTGCTTCCTTTCTGTTTATTAATTACTATTTGTTGAAAATTATCGCATATTTGTCATTCAAAACACCTCCATGTCACCCTGAACAACCATGTCATCCTGAACTTGTTTCAGGATCTTATTTATTCGGTATTGGTACATAATCCTGAAACATCTTGGATATACTCCAATGCATGCAGGGGCTTTTTATTCACCATAGTTGTGGACATTGACTTTGGTTTAGTTTCTTTTATATTTAAAGACTTGATAAGGCTCAGATGCTGAAACAAGTTCAGCATGACATGGGAAGGTGTCATTCCGCAACATAACCTGTACAAAATGTCTGTTTGCAACGATAATGTATATTTAAGATCCTGAAACAAGTTCAGGATGACATGATTTTTCAGGATGACAGGATGAGAACCAAAATTTTCGGGGCTTGATAAAAAATTAAAAAATCGCCAAAACCTTTGGTATGAGCGGTTTACCCCCCCCCCGCTTGTCCGTTTTTAATCTCTA
>CANPZB010000028.1 GCA_947588755.1 Candidatus Gastranaerophilales bacterium
TTCCCATGTCATGCTGAACTCGTTTCAGCATCTGAGCCTTATTAAGTCTTTAAATAGAAAAGAAACTAAACCAAAGTCAATGTCCACAACTATGGTGAATAACAAGCTCCTGCATGCATTGGAGTATATCCAAGACGTTTCAGGATTATGTACCAATACCGAATAAATAAGACCCTGAAACAAGTTCAGGGTGACATGTATAGTTATAGTTTTCAATGAAAGTAATAGATAAAAAAAGAAAGGATTTAAAAATGAAAGAAGAAATTAAAAACGCAACAATTTTGGAAAAGACTGTAAGACCCGACAAGGCTCAGATGCTGAAACGAGTTCAGCATGACATGGGGTGGTTCAGGTGTGGTTTTGGTGCTTTAGCACCCGATAAGAACCTCTCACTTTTCACTTCTCACCTTTCACCCAAAGATACCCTCACTTCTCACTTTTCACGTATAGCCGCCTTTACTCTGGCTGAGGTTTTAATCACCCTCGGGATTATTGGCGTTGTGGCGGCATTAACAATTCCGAGTTTAATTCAAAAGTTTAATAACAAAGCTTTTGAGACAGCTTTGAAAAAACAGTTAACCATTGTACAAAGCACGCTTGAATATATTAATATTGAAAAATGCTTGTCACAATGCTATATAACACTTATTTCCGATCCTAACAGGCAGGGTAATATGATTTATTCTGCAAATATATCTGACTGTAAGGCTATTGTTGATGAATTAGTTTCCGCTATTAAGTTAAAACCGCTTAAAAATAATTATAGTAATATCTATTCATCCAGTACTGTGGTTTTTGCAAACGGCGGTTTATCAACTAACCGTTCTGTTGATTATGGGACTGCTCTTTCCAAATTAAATGCTTATTATTCACCTGATGGTACTGTTTACTTTTTGAGTGAAAATTCTGTTTATTGTGTTATAGATGTAAACGGGAAAAAAGGTCCAAATAAATGGGGTTATGATGTATTTTGGCTTACGTTTAGCAGAGTCGGCAATAGTGATAAAATACGTTTAACTGATGAATGGGCGACACTTGTTGAAAAAGGCGGAAAATTTCCGCGTACTATTTTAACAAACGGCAAAGAATCAACTGAAGATGATGTGAATGGTTTTACATGGAAATAATATAATAATAAAATTTAATAAAATTTCTTAAAAAGGTTTATGGGTAAACTTTATCAGTAACCGGTCATTTGCTCAACCGAGGTTTGCATACTGTCTTGAAGCAACATGACGTTGTTTACACTTGTGTAACTTTTGGGAAAACTGTTGTAGTTCATGGGAGTGGATTTCTTTTCCTGCTGTTGAGAGTAATCAACTTTTTTATAAGGTGATGACTGAATTTTTTCTTGTGCTTCGGCTTCTTCGTAATACATATTGACAATTGATTTGGATTTAATTGCAGGTATGTGCCGTTCCGTAATTTTGTTTACGGGCTTAAAATCAATTTTTATTTCTTCGGCAAAAACACAATTTGCTGCCGTGAAAATTATAAATACATTTATAATTATTTTTTTCACGTTTAATCCTCCTTTTTTTTACTTTACCCAAAAAATATTAAAAATGCATTTATTTGTTAATAAGTTTTAATATTGCACTGTGTCTGTCAGTTGTTGCATTTTCCTTTCTGTAAGAGAAGAAAATGTCGTTATTGCATACGGTACAGTAAGGGCAAACGTCAATTTCTTTAACTCCCGCTTCAATAAGCTGACGTTTATTAATATTTTTTAAATCGACAAATAATTCGTCATTTCTTTTTTCAAAAAGTCCTTGAGGGTTCTTGACCGTAGCTTTTAATCGGTTGTAAACATCTTCTCCGACATTATAACAGCAAAATGATATTGCAGGACCTATAACTGCCTGTATATTTTCAGGTTTGCAGCCAAAGTCTTTTTGTAATTTTTCAAGTGTTACAACCGATATTTTCCCTGCTGTTCCCCTCCAGCCTGCGTGTGATACTGCTCCGATATTTAGTTTTTTATCATAAAAAACTAACGGAGTGCAGTCTGCAAAGTTTAAAAAAATCGCATTTTTTGTGTCATTCAATATTAAACCGTCAGTTTCGGGGTATTCGGTAATATTTTTTGTAACGGTGCTGACATTGTTTGAATGTGTTTGGGAAGGACTTATTAGTTGTTCAGAAGTGATTTCAAGATAATCACATATCAATTTTCTGTTATCTGATGCGATTTTTTCGGATTTTTCATCTTTTGTTTTTATAAAACTTTCCCGTGTCGTAAAAAATGTGTTTGCACCTTTTATAAGGTCACTTCTTAAAATTTTTTTCCCTTTAATATTATCAAAATAAAACATAACTGTTTTATATCACAAAATAATCAGTTATTCAGGGTTATATTCAAGAAAATCTTCACCTGCCGATTCGTTAAGGTGTTTTACAAGTTTGGGTGCATAATCGTAATAGTCGGTTAATTGTTCTCTGTGAATGATTTTGTCCGCATTATAAACATATTTTTGCAAATTTTCCCGAATGTCTTCTCTCATATTAAGCCATTTGTCGATAGGCATGTTTGTTTTTTCTTTATTGCAGTTGCGGCATAAAACTATAAGATTTTCTTTATTATTTTCGCCTTTTAAATCTTTTGCAATCAGGTGGTCGATTGTTGCAACCGAATTTTTGGTGAACTGTGTAAATATATGTTTCATTTGTTCATCATAGCTGAGATTATCATTTTTAAAACTGTAATATAATGTTTGAGGCACAAATTTAATACGTATGTCGTCTTTTGTTTGTTGAAGGATATTTTTTAATTCGGGTGTGGTTATGTTTTTTAAAGTTCTTTTAGTATAAAGAGCGTAATCGTTGTAAGAAAATATTTTTGTATAATCACTGCTTATAAATTGGTTTTGTAATAAGTCTATATATTTGATTAAGGCGAATTTTTCTTTAGGGCTAATTGTTTTATCGTTTAAAACTTTTTGTATTGAATTTATACATGTTCTTAATTGCTGATTAATATGTTCCCAGCTTTTATTTCTTAAATCATCCAAAACTTCTTTTGCTGAAATATTCGGGTTTTGGTTAACTAATTTTTTCATACGTTTTAAAACAGGTTTTAGTACGGGTCTGATTAAGTTATCACAATCAAGTTCATCCATGATTTCATAAATTTGAGCCGTGTTTTTGCAGTTTTTTATTCTTTCCGTTATTTTTTCCGCATCTTCGTGAACCATTATCGGATTACCGCATCCGGCACAATTTATATCCCTGTAGTTAACAAGTTTAAAGTCCATGTCCTTGCGTATTTTATAGAAATCTTTTTCTTTTATCTTCAGAAGTTCTTCGGGAGTATTATTAATTTGGTTTTTATCCCGATACAAGCTTCTTAACCTTTTATTTATTATAAATACATAGTCTTTTCCGTAAGTAAGTTTATTGTTATTAATTGCATTGGCAAGGTCATTAACATAATTTTCGCAAGCTTTTTCGGTTGATTTGTTTCCTTCTCGTAATTCTGTTATGATTTTTCCGGCATTTTCCTTGCAATTTTTACAGGTTATAACCTGATTGGTTATGCTGTCAAAGTATGAGAAGAAATTATCATTTATGTTTGCTATATTTGAAACGGAATTTGACATTATATTTTTCAGCATAACCGAAACGGGGGTAGTTTCGGGGGAATAAATTAACGGATTAAACTTAAATAAATTTCTGTAACTGAATGAACTGTATATTTTATCTGTTATATAAGGATATATGTCATTTTTTGTTTCCTGTTTCAAATTCGCAAGAGTAGCGGCAAGAATTGTTTTGAAATCTCTGACCGACGGTGATTTTTGATTTTTAAGAAATTCACCGCACTGTTTCATAAATTCTTCCATATAAAATTTTTCACTGTTCTCACAAGAATTTTTATTTATGTACTCTTTCAAAAATCTTATATAATTGCTCATATCTTTTTTGAGCAGTGAATTTGCTCCCGAAGCAAGTTTTTTCAACATATCTTCAAGCTGAATGTCAGGTTGTGACTGTATTATTTGCCTGCAAAAATTTTCGGTTTTCCGATATTGCGGAATAATATTTTCTCTGTATTTGTCAAGAAATTCAATGAAATCTACGGAGGTTTTCACTTTGTTTATTTCTTCCTGAATTTTCTCAAATTGTTTTTGCGATATAGTTTTAACATTACAATGAGGGCAGTGAATATTCTCCAAATCCATAAGTTCTTTGGTTATTATTTCCATATCTCTGCCTTTGAAGTGTACGGGCATGTAATAATGTGCGGGAATACTCTTTACGTTATCCGTTGAATAAGCCGATTTTCGTTCGTTAGGCACTGTATAAGATATGTTTGGGGTTGTATACGAAATGATATTAACACGCATATTTTTTTTAAAAACAAACATATTATTTTTTGCTTTTTATATTAACTTTTATTACATAATGTTCTAATTGAAAAAATATAAGTAATATGATATTATAAAACTGTAAAAAAGAAGGAGTTTTATATGAAAAGAAATTTTGCAAATTATCTGGTAGAATTTATCGGGACATTCTTTTTGGTATTTACGGTCGGTTGCTGTGCTTTTGGTGAAGGCAGCGGTTTAATACCCGCTATTGCTATCGGTTTTGTTTTGATGGTAATGGTTTATGCGGGCGGTCATATTTCAGGCGGACATTATAATCCCGCAGTTTCATTTGCCGCAGCCATAAGAGGTGCATTGCAATGGAAACAAATTGTTCAATACTTTATCGCACAAATTTTAGGTGCTGTAGTTGCCGCATTGGCGGTTAAATACGTAGTTGTTTTGCCGGCTATTGAAAGTATGCCGGTATTTAATATTCCCGCACTTATCATCGGTGAATTTTTATTTACCTTTGCTTTGTGTTATGTAGTTTTACTTACTGCTGCGGAAAAACCGGTTGAAGGAAATTCTTATTACGGTCTGGCAATTGGCTCAACCGTTACGGCAGGAGCATTTTCCGCAGGTTCATATTGCCTTGCCGCATTTAATCCGGCTGTTGTTGCAGGACTTGCAGTTATGGGAGTTGTTAATCTTCAGACAGGATTAATAACTGCCGCCGTTAATCTTTTAGCAGGTGCTTGTGCAGCCCTGGTTTTCAGATTTGTTTCAACTGAAGAAAATTAAAAAACATATTTATTTCCTTTCTAAGGCCTCTTAACATTTTGTCGAGAGGCTTTTTTGTGTTAATATAATGTCAGATGGCAGATGTGATAAAGGCAGGATTATGAAAAAGTATCTTAAAGGTTTATTTTTAATAATATTTGTGTTTATGCTCGCAATACAGTCTTGTATGGCACAAACGAACGTCAGTTTTGTTTATATAAACGGTTCGAATAACAATAATGAAAAGATGAAAAACTGGTTTTTAAAAGGAGTTCATAAAATGCATCCCGCCATGAAAAAACAGTTTGAACACAATAAACAAATGAAAAGCCTGTTTTTAAAAAACGGCGAAGTAAGTATAAATACCGAACCCGTAATCTTTTTTTGGGGCGACAAAAGTCAAAGAGATTTGGCATTTGTTCATCAACAACTTGATTTGTCAAAAGCTCTCAGCCCCACTATAGCTTATAAAGTAAGAGAAATTTTGGCTTCGTATCTTCATGATGCGATTTGGGTGCAAAAACAACATAATATGCTCCCTATTCTTGATGATTTGAATGAGGAAATCAAAGGACAGAATGAACAGGGAAATAAAGTTGTTTTGTACGGATATTCGGCGGGCAGTTTCATAACTTACGAATATTTGTTCAATAAATTACCTTACCTGTCTTTGGAAAAGCTTTTTAATGTTATCGCCGTAAGCGATGATATGAGAAAGTTCGTCGTTGAAAATCCGCAAAAAGACACTTGCATTTCGGCTCTGGCGGACGCAAATATCGGTGTTGTATCGGAAAAGGGACATTTGCTTTTCGATAAAAATGAAAATAATTTGAAAAAAAATTATTTAAACCTTGATAAATCGACCGAAAAAGTTTGTTCACCGCAAGGTGCTTTGAAGGGGATAGTTAATTTTGCCAGTCCCCTTGTTTTGTTCTATTCCGATTTAGGCGACCCTGAATATGAATTGACTTATTATAACAAGCTTTTGTATAAGTATATAATAGAAAACGGTTTATTCTGGATTACGGTTAACTATAGAGAAGACCCTCTGGGATTTCCTTCTTCAAGAAATCTTACTATAGACGAAATTATTAACCAGACAGAGCTGGAAATAAATAATCCTTCGGGTTTTGTCTATGATAATTCGGGTGTATGGAGTAAAAGACCTTTTATGCTTGCTCATACTTCATATTGGAGTGCCGGCAAATCACTGCCTAAAGGGGTGGTAAAAGCTTATGTTAACGGTTACAGATTTCAGTATGACGCAAAATTTCAGAAAAAGGTTCTTAAAAACCGCGATGAAAAGAAAAAATATGAGGCTTTATAATTTTTAGTTAAAAGGTAAGGAGATTTTTTATGAATTTTGAAAACGGTGCTGAATTTGACCCCGGTTTTATAAAACATTTACAGGCTTTTGTCCCTTCAGTCAGGACAATTTACGCAAATATTAACGGATTTAAAAATTTCAACCGGAAAAAGATGCATTTTAAAATGTTTTATCCCAAACTTGAAAAACTTTTAACAAATTATTTGGGTTTTTATCTCGGGTGTATGCTTTGGGCTGTGTATATTAAAACTCTTGATAATAAACCGATTTTAAACAATCTGTGTAAAGGCTCTGAATATATTGAGGACGAAACGCTTGAAGAAGTTAATTTTATTACTGCTTTTGTTGAGCAATTTAAAAAAGATGTCAAATACTATCTCGGACAGAATTTTTCGTTAGATTCGGTTTCTTTAAATATTTTGGATGCGTACAGAGTATTTTTGAAAGAAAATAAAGGCTTTTCCGCTTTAAATACAACTGCTGATTTGGTTATTCCCGAAGCTTTTAAAAAACCTTCACAAAAAGACTTGAATATTATTATAGCAAAAATACGGGATGTGGTTGAAACAGGTAAATTCGCAGAATTTTATCCGTTGGCGGGTTTAATTCTATAAAGGTAATTATGACTGAGATTAAAGAAAAATTATATCAAATGTTTATTCTCGGGACTGATGGCGGGTGTTATGAACATGCTCTGCAAAATAATTTGGGCGGAATTATTTTTTTTACTCATGATATTCACTCGGTAAATCAGTTTAAAAAACTTGTCGGTAAAATAAAAAAAATAGCCAAGACCTCACCTTTTCTCGCTATAGATCAGGAAGGCGGAAGGGTTGAACGTACCGAAAATATTTATGGCGGGAAAAAATACCTCAGTGCAAAATTTGCTTATGCCAAAGGCGAAAAATTTTTGGCGGAGCAAACGCAAAATATTGCTTCGGAACTGAAAGATTTCGGTATAAACCTTAATTTTGCACCTTGCATTGATGTTAATACAAACCCTAAAAATCCGATTATCGGCGAACGTGCTTTTGGTGATAATCCTGATGATGTTATCAAAGGCGGCTTGATTACATCTGATATATATCGTGAAAACGGGATTATACCCTGTGTTAAGCATTACCCCGGTCACGGTGATGCCGATGCAGACAGCCATTTAACTTTGCCGAAGATTAATCTTGCATTAAAAGAAATGGAAAAAATTCACATAAAACCCTTCAAATTTTTTGCTCCCAAAATCGAAATGGTTATGGCAGCTCATCTTCATTGTTTGTGTTTTGAAAAAGATATTATCCCCGCTTCTTTGAGCAAAAATGCACTGAACTATTTGCGAAATAATCTTGGTTTTGAGGGCGTAATAATATCTGATGATATGGTTATGAAGGGAGTATGCGGTTTTGGTGCGGTTGAAGCTTGCGAAAAAGGTATTCGTGCAGGTATTAATATGTTCATCTACCGTAATTCATTACCTGAAACAGTTGATATTATTGAAAAAATTTCCCAAAAAGCTGCCTGCGATTTGGAATTGAAAAATAATATAGAAAGTTCGTTTGAAAAAATAATTAACTTGAAACGAAAGTTCTTTTTATAAACTTATTTTGTGAATAAACTTCTTATTGAACTTATAATTTCAGCTACAAGTGAAGCAAATGAAAATGTTTCTTTTTCTGCGGGTTTGAAATCATTTTGATACCCGAAAGTATCTGTTTCGGGCTTTTTGCTGAAAATACTTTCCGAATTACCGTGTCTTTTTTGTTCTTCATCTCTGCCGCCCTGAGCCATGTAACCCAGATTACCTCCTCCGCCGTCATTTTGCATTGATGAGGCTGCTTTTATTATCGGTTTTGAACTCAGTACGTTTACATCAAATGACATTTTCCACCTCTTTTACGATTTCGTGATTTTGTTTTTTGTTATATTTTCCCCGATAATCGTAAATTTTTTCCCTTATATATATAAAGTATTTTTTTCATGAAGAAATGTTACAATTTTATTATGTGCTTAATAAAAATTTACATAGTGTTAATGTCAACTATATATTGAATTTCAGGACACACTGACATTTGAATGCTGTTTCAAAAAGGTCACGTTTTCTTACGGCAAGCGATATATCAGGACAATAGTCGGGAGATGAAGGAGTAATTATAAATTCGGCTATATTGTGTTTTTCGTCATAGTTTATTTTTATATCTTTTATAAAACTTTTATTTCCTCTTGCGAGTCCGTCGGCAATTTTTAAAATACCGCCGATTTTTTTTACGATTTTTCGTTCTTTTTTATCAAGTTCGGAATATATTTCGTGTTTATCTTTTTTTGGCAGACCGCCTCTGTGATATCTGCTTATGCAGGCAATAATTTGAATTTCACGGTAATCAAAATTATCAAGTTCATTTTCAATAATTATATTCATACTGTGAATGTTATGTTTATCGGCATCTACGGCATAACCTATGTCATGAAGCAGACAGGAAGCTTCAAGATATCTTTTATCTATGTCTTTAAGCGGTTTTATTTTGCGGGAAACCTCATCAAAAATAATTAATGCAAGCCTTTTTACTTCATAAGCGTGAGTTAAATCTTGTGAATATTTTAATAATAGTTCTTCTGCGGATATTCCCATATTAATATAAGATTAGCAGAAAAACGGGCTTGGTGCAAAATTTTTTGCTATAATATTCTTGTAAGAGGAGAATATGGAAAACATAAGCGACATAATTTTTGATAATTCGGATACAAATTTTGACATCCCCTCTCATGTTTTGGATGAAATACAGCAAAATATTCAAAATATAATTGAAAGTTTTGATATTCCGGATGCAAATAAGAGCGATGTAATAAAAAAGATTAATTTTATGTATTCTCATACAAAGCAAATGTCGCTTACGGACTCATTAACGGGGCTTTATAACCGCAGGCACCTGCAAGATACTTTAAACAGGGAATTTTCACGTGCAAAAAGGTATCAAAATGAGTTAAGTTTTGCGATTATTGATATTGACTTTTTCAAAAAAGTGAATGATACGTACGGTCATGCTTGCGGCGATTTTATATTAAAGAAAGCCGCTTATATGATAATGAATAATTTTCGATTTTCGGACATTGTTTTTCGTTTCGGCGGTGAAGAATTTGCGGTAATTTTAGCCGAAACTTCACTTGATGATGCAAAAATCCCTCTTGAAAGACTCAGAGAACTGTTTGAAAAATCAAATTTTAATTACAAAGGTCAGACCGTAAAAATTACGATTAGTATCGGGGTTTCTTCCGTTAGAGAGGAAACTGAATCTGTGGAACAGCTTTTTGATAATGCTGACAAGGCTTTATATGAAGCAAAAGCGGGCGGACGAAATATGCTTAAAACTTATTAATCCGTCGGGCTATGGTAAAAAAAATAAATTTTTTGTATTTTAAAGGGGTTATGATGAAAAATTTTTTAAAGTTATTTTTAGTATTAATTATTACGGGATTACCCGTTTTATCCGCAGAAAATTATGATTATGTGAAAGCACGTCATATTCTTGTGAACAGTGAAGCTGATGCTTTGCGTATAAAAAAATCCATTGAGGACGGCGGCAGTTTTGCTTATTATGCTCAAAAATATTCAATATGTCCGTCAGGCAAAAACGGCGGTGAATTGGGATATTTTGGCAGAGGTCAAATGGTGAGACCGTTTGAGGAGGCTGCTTTTAATTTGCCAGAAGGAAAAGTTTCGGAACCGATAAAAACGCAGTTCGGGTGGCATTTAATTGAAGTCGAGGATAAAAAATAAAAATTATAAATAAACTGACAATTTTAATTTGTTGACAAATTATAAAAAATTTTATAAAATATGATTACTTCCATGAGGAAAGCATGGGTGAAATTCCCTCACTGGGCCGCAGCCGTTACAGTCGGAATGCTTATGGAAAGTTGATGTACACCACGGAAATCTGGGAGAATTTTTTTATGAAAAATGCTATCTTGGACAACAATGTTGTCAATTTGGACACTGTTAAGTTTATGTCCAAAACTTTGGCATCTGATAAAGATGCAAACATTAATCTTGTTGATGCTTATCTGAATCAGCTTGACTGGAAAGTAAATGAAAATTCAAACATGTCTTATTCAATACAGGGTTTGAACAATTACATTGCTTCCGAAATCAGCAAGCAATACTGGCTTAACAGGATTTATCCGACAGAAATTAAAAATGCACATTTGAACGGAGATATTCATATTCATGATTTGAATATTATATCCGTGTATTGCGTTGGTTGGGATTTAAAGGATTTATTGACGGAGGGTTTTACGGGAGTAAAAGGAAAAGTTGAAAGCTCTCCCGCAAAACATTTTAGAACGGCTTTAGGGCAGATAGTAAACTTTATGTATACAATGCAGGGAGAAGCTGCGGGAGCTCAAGCTTTTTCAAACTTTGATACATTGCTTGCACCGTTTATTAAGTATGATAATCTTAATTATTCACAGGTAAAACAAGCAATTCAGGAGTTTGTGTTTAACATGAATGTGCCTACACGCGTAGGTTTTCAAACCCCGTTTACAAACATTACAATGGATTTGACTGTCCCTTCATATTATGCTGACCAGTCAATAATTATAGGCGGAGAATACAAAGAACAAACTTATAAAGAATTCCAAAATGAAATGGACATGCTTAACAAAGCATTTTTTGAAGTAATGATGGAAGGCGATAAATCAGGGCGGGTATTTACTTTCCCGATACCGACATACAATATTACAAAAGATTTTGACTGGGACAACAAAAACATTGAGGGTTTATGGGAAATGACTGCGAAATACGGAATACCGTATTTTTCAAACTTTATCAATTCCGATATGCGACCTGAGGACGCCCGTTCAATGTGCTGTCGTTTGAGAATTGATAACAGAGAACTCGAATACAGGGGCGGAGGGCTTTTCGGCTCAAATCCTCTTACGGGTTCGGTGGGTGTTGTAACAATAAATCTTCCGAAAATCGCGAAAAATTCAAAATCAAAAGAGGAATTTTTCGAAAAACTTGCCCGTAAAATGGAAATTGCCAAAGAAAGTCTGGAAATTAAACGTAAGTTACTGGAAAATCTGACGGATAAAAATTTATATCCGTACACGAAATTTTATTTAAGAGATATAAAATCCCGTTTTGGAGTTTACTGGAAGAACCATTTTTCAACAATCGGTCTTATCGGTATGAACGAGGCATGCTTAAACTTTTTGAATGAAAATATAGGAACTCCTGACGGGAAACATTTTGCCGTTGAGGTCATGGATTTTATGCGGGCAAAAATTATTGAATTTCAAAAAGAAACAGGCAACAATTACAATCTTGAAGCTACACCAGGTGAAGGCACTTCATACAGACTCGCAAAAACAGACAGGGATTACCCGTATTATACAAATTCAACACAGCTTCCCGTGAACTTTACCGACGATATATTTGAAGTACTTGATCATCAGGATGATTTGCAGACCAAATATACAGGCGGAACTGTTGTTCATATATATGCGGGTGAGAGAATTAACGGTATCGAAACTATGAAAAGTCTTGTTAAAAAGATTTGTAACGGTTATCGTTTGCCGTATTTTACATTCTCTCCGACATTTAGTACCTGTCCTAATCACGGGTATATATCGGGTGAGCATTTTACATGTCCCGAGTGCGGTGCGGATTGTGAAGTTTATTCCCGTGTCGTGGGATATATAAGACCCGTACAGCAGTGGAACAAAGGCAAAAAACAGGAATTTAAAGACAGAAAGAATTTTTCGCTAAAGGAATGTCAATGCAAATAGGCGGGATACAAAAAACTTCTTTCCTGGACTATCCCGATAAAATCAGTGCCATAGTTTTTACTCAAGGGTGCAATTTCAGATGCGGGTACTGCCACAATCCCGAATTAACAGTTATGCGGAAAAAGCCGGATGATTTCGGCTTTTTCGAATTTCTTCAAAATCGGAAGGGCAAGCTTGACGGGGTTGTAATTACGGGCGGTGAACCGTGCTTGCAGTCGGATTTGCATGATTTTATTAAACAAATACGCGGTATGGGATTTTGCGTAAAACTTGATACAAACGGCAGTATGCCGGATGTACTAAAGCAGGTGATTTTTGATACGGATTATGTTGCGATGGATATTAAGGCTCCGCTCGCAAAGTATTCGGAAATCACAAATGTAAACGCTGATACCGAAAAGATAAAACAAAGCATAGACATTATTATGAACAGCGGAGTAGATTACGAGTTTCGTACGACGGTGATTAAATCTCAACTTGACGTTAATGACTTTAAAAATATCGGGAAATTGATTAAGGGGGCAAAAAAATATTATCTGCAAAAATTTTTGCCCTCAAAAATCCTTGATAAATCCCTTAACAATGAACAATCATACTCCGATTTTACACAAATACTAACGGTATTAAAAAAATACGTTGAAGAAATTTATGTAAGATAAAATGACACCCCAAAACGCACCCTGAAAAACGGGCTGAAAAGAGTTTTTCGATGTTATTCCGACTTATTTATTTTATTGCGTTTTGTCAGGAGTTTTCGAAACTTTTTTATATAATTTTGCATCGCCGATTGTTTTGTTATACGGTTCGGGATTTACGATATTCATTTTTTCCCAGCACCCCGGAACAAGATTTTTTTCATCGCAAATGCAATTTCTCCAGGTTAATCCCGTTTTTTTATCTATCATGATTGTCAGCATGTTGCTTCCTGTCACAATGGAATAACGGTCGTTTGAATTTTGATTTGCATTTTGAACCCAAAGAGAAGCGATAAGTAAAACAATTAATGCTATTAGAATATTTTCTTTCATAATTACACCTCATTCTTATTTTCAACGAATTAATTATATAACAAGAAATTTTTTTTGTCATTTTTATAAATAATACTTTACGGTAATTTAAAAAATCATGAATATGTTAAAATAAAAATGTACAATTAAATAGGGAGAAAATTATGGTATTAATATTAAGATGGTTACTTTTTGCATTAGCGATAATTTTCACGGCATGGCTTGTTCCGGGTATTGACGTAAACGGATTTCAAAGTGCAATGCTTGTTGCCGTAATAATTGCATTAATTAATATTTTTATAAGACCGTTAATTACATTGATTACACTTCCGATAAACGTGTTAACACTGGGACTTTTCGGGCTTGTCATAAATGCTCTGTTATTTATGCTGGCGGGTTATGTTGCTCCCGGTTTTACGGTGGAAGGCTTTTGGAGTGCACTTTTAGGCTCCGTTGTATTATCGGTTTTGGGTGTAATTATAAATATGATTACATTTAATAAAAATAATATGTAATTTTTTCAGGTTTAAAAAAGTCTCCCCGAAATTCAAAAAGGGAGTCTTTTTTTTAATAAATTATCCCGTAATGTATTTTAAAGTTACAAAAATCCATGATAATATAATTTTATGACATTTCAAAAACAGTATTTAAAAATTTTGGATATTGTGTCCCGCGATATTGAAAGAGTGAGTGAAAAAGCGGTTTACAATTCGGATTTTCGGGAGCCGTTAAAGTCTGTGGTCGGCAGTTTTTTATTAACTCCTTCCAAAAAAATCAGGACTCTGGTTACGCTTTTATGCCTCAGGGCTTACGGTGCGGATGTCACGGAAAACCATATCAAACTTTTGGCGGCTGTAGAGTTAATCCATAACGCATCATTAATTCATGACGATATAATTGATGAAAGTGATACAAGACGAAATGAACAAACGATTAATTCCGCCTATGACAATAAACTCGCTGTAATATCGGGGGATTATATCTTATCTGCGGCACTGAAATTTTTAAATGAACTTAATTCGCCCGAAATCATTGCCGCTTTTGCCGAAACTCTTTCTCAAATGTGTGAAAGCGAAGCGTTCCAATATTTTCACAAATTTAAAATTTATGACATAGATGATTATCTGAAAAAAACAAATCAAAAAACCGCAAAGTTATTTGCAACGGCTGCTAAAACGGCATTTTTGCTGTCAAAAAGCGACAAATTGAAGGCTGCAGAGGATTTTGCCGAAAATTTCGGTATGGCTTTTCAAATTCGCGATGATATTATTAATCTGAAAACTACTCAAACCGACTTAAAATCGGGGATATACAATGCTCCGATTATATATTCGAATGACATTTCGGATTATGAAAGCGGTATTGAAAAAACTTGTTGTTTATTAAATAATTATATTGAAAGAGCAAGAAAAATTGCGGACGAAATGCCCGATAACATTTACGGAAAAGGTTTGCTTGAACTTTTGGGACTTTTTGAAAATGCATAAATTGAAAGAATTTTATAACAGCCTTAAACAAAAATACAATACTTTGAACCCTAATCTCAGAGAGGTTATTGAGACGGTTGTTTTTGTAGTGGTAATGCTTATAATTATACGGTTTTTTATAGGCGAAATTCGCTGGATACCTTCGGGTTCAATGCGTCCTACGCTGATTGAAGGCGACAGAATTATAGTTGAAAGATTTTCAAGATTTTATTCCGCACCTAAACGCGGTGATATTATGGTTTTTTATCCGCCCTTTGTTAAACTTCAAAATACTCCGTGGAAAGTATTTTCACGTTTAACGGGATTTTTCTGTAAAGATGTCGCATATATTAAACGGGTCGTCGGAATGCCCGGTGATAAGGTTGAAATAAAACCCGACAAGAGCGGAAAATATATTGTTTATATTAATGATGAACCGTACGACGAGCCTTATATCCTAAGCCCTTACGATTACAGACCATGCGATGATGTAATGTTTTGCGGACCTTATGAAATCCCCGAAAAACACTATCTTATGCTTGGCGATAACAGAGGAAATTCTCAAGACGGCAGATATTGGGGACTGTTAAGTCAGGACAGATTTATCGGCAAGGCAGTCATTCTGTTTTGGCCCTTAAACAGAATTAAAACCCTTAATTACAAAAATTAGGTTTATTATTAAGAAAAGTTACGGTATTATTAATTTGTGAAATCCTGCCCGAATAAAATACTTATTATATATAGTTATATAAATAAGGAGAGATTATATGGCTATAAAAGTAGACGGTATAAATTCCGAAGATGAGTTAAGAAAGGCGGAAGCTGCGGCACAGGCACAGGGAACTTCCATTGTAAATTATAATGAATGGGCAGAGATTTTGGAAGAACTTTCGCAAGGCGGTATTGAGTCAACAGGCTCTTATGCCGGTGATAAAGCCAGATTACAGGAAGTCAGAGAAGCTGTGGCGGAATATGTTGAGGAATTACGTCAGCAGGAACAGGTACAGCAATATAATCCTCAAAACAATGACACCGATAAGGTTCAAAATGCGGCACAAAATGACAGAGAGCAGTATATTAAGGCAAATGTCGCAAACGCTACAAGTTCCGAAATTATGGCAAATTATATGAAATATTATCACATGTTGGTTTAACGGTTATAATATATTTTAAAATACCCTTATTTTTATGTATTTTTAATACGTGAAATAAGGATATTTTTTTTCATGAAACTAAAAAAAAACGACGATTGTTTAAGTCGTCGTCGGAAAATCAATAGGAAAAAGGGAAAGGAAATTATTAGTAAATCTTTTTGTTTTAACCGAATGTTTTGAAAGTGGATTCAGTGTTTTTGTCAATAACTTTTTGTATAGCTTCCATTTCTTGTGAAATTGCATCTTGTTCCGTATCAAGCTGTTTCAGTCTTAATTCAAGGTTTTTATCCTGAGCTTGTATAATTTCGATTTTGGAATTTATATCGTTTATTGCCTGATCATATTCATATTTTTCATATTCATACTGATTCATGGCATCATCGTAAGCTGCCTGATCCGTAATTGTATTTGTAGTTAATGAATATGTAGGACCGTATATAATACTTCCGTCTGAATTTTTTTTAGGTTTACCATTTTCTAATTCAGGGAAGGTAATATTAATATAACGTCCTGTGCTGTCTTTTTCTATTTTACAGTCGGTTAAAGCTTTAACTTCTTCCTGTCTTGTCGCCGAACCTATTGTATAAGAATGTATATCGGATAATGAATGGTTATTACCATCGTAAGAAGAAGTTCTTACTTCATTTTGATTATAGAAATACGGTATATATTCACCTGTAGAGGTGTCTTTGACATATCTTACAAACCAACTATCTCCGCCGAAATTCTTTTTAAGTAATTCTAAGTATTGTTTTTCTTCTTCAATTAATTTTTCTATCTCGGTTTTGGTTCCTAAAGATTTTAAATATTCGTCATCTCCGGTATAGTTACCATCTTTATCATATCCATTAATAGTGCTTCCCAATGAACGCAATTCTTTAGCACCGATACTATATTTAGGAGCATCTTCATTGCCGCTTCTTGTAATGACCGATGGTGCTGCGGAAACAATGGAAAAATCATCTGTCCATTTCCTCAAATAGCTTACGGTATATGTACCGTCGGCTTGTGCTATCATTCCGGTAATAGTGTTTGATAATGCACCGTCATCAAATGTGTAAACGGTTTTTGTAAAGTTGTCGACAGACGGCGGTACGGGTACCGTCATACCCAACAAATCGTTGTAGTAATTGGCAGATTGATTAGACAATGAAGTACGTTGTTGGTTAATCTGTTGACCTTCGTACTCAACATTGGTTTTTCTGGCTGTTAAGCCTAAAAATCTGGCTTGTGATGCTGCCATTCCCATGACTGTCGATTTCCTTTCTTATTTCTGTACTTGCATGTATGTTATCGGCTGTTGCGGCAAAAAACTTTAATTATCGGAAGAATTTTGTTAATAAATCTTTACAAAACTCCGAAAAATCCCTTTAAAATCGCCATTTTTAAATTAATAAATAAAATAAAAAATTAAACGGTTTATTTTATCAATAATAAAAATTTCCTTAAGAAGTATAAAAAATTGTTTATTCGTGTTAGTATTATTTTATAATATCGGAATGGAGAGGAAACTTTTATGATAAGTCTGTTGTTAAAAATGTTGGGTGATCCCAATGAGAGAAAAGTCAAACGTATTATGCCGATAATAGAACACATAAATGCTCTTGAACCTCAATTTGAACAAATGAGCGATGAAGAATTGCGGGCAAAAACCGATGAATTTAAAGAAATTCTCTCAAAACGCCCCGTATCATCAGACTTTAAAACCGACAGAAAGCTTGAAAAAGAAGCTCTGGATAAAATTCTTCCCGAAGCATTTGCGACAGTTCGCGAAGCAGGCAAAAGGGTTCTTAACATGCGTCACTTCGACGTTCAGCTAATCGGCGGTTATTATCTTCATAACGGACATATTGCCGAAATGAGAACAGGCGAAGGTAAAACACTCGTTGCAACTCTGCCGGCTTACTTGAATGCACTTACGGGAAAAGGTGTTCATATTGTTACCGTAAACGATTACCTTGCAAAACGCGACAGCGAATGGATGGGAAAAATATACAAGTTTCTAGGGCTTTCCGTTGGGGTAATACTTTCCGGCGGAAGAACCGCTGACGATTTTGAAAAGAAAAAAGCAGCCTATGCTTGCGATATTACTTACGGAACTAACAATGAATTCGGATTTGATTATTTGCGTGACAATATGGCGGCAAGTCAATCCATGCTGGTTCAGCGGCCTTACAATTATGCAATAATCGATGAAGTTGACAGCATATTAATTGACGAAGCCAGAACCCCTTTGATTATAAGCGGCAGACTGGAAAAATCCGCAGAAACTTATCAAATGATGGCAAAAGTCGCTCCGCAGCTTCAAAAAGTTACGGATTACGAAGTTGATGAAAAAAATAAAAACATTATTCTTACCGAAGACGGTATTGATAAAGCACAAGAAATTATAGGCGTAAAAGACTTGTTTGATATTAATACCCAATATGCTCATCATCTTTTGCAGGCATTAAAAGCAAAAGAACTTTTTATTAAAGATACCGATTATGTCGTTAAAAACGGCGAAGTAATGATTGTTGACGAGTTTACGGGACGTCTTATGGAAGGCAGAAGGTGGTCTGACGGACTTCATCAGGCAATAGAAGCAAAAGAAGGCGTGAAAATTCAGGATGAAACCCAAACTCTTGCATCAATCACTTTCCAAAATCTTTTCAGACTTTATCCGAAACTTTCAGGCATGACGGGGACGGCGATGACCGAAGAAGCGGAATTTGGCAAGATCTATAACCTTGAAGTTACTTCCATACCGACAAACAAACCTGATATCAGAATTAATTATCCCGATGTTATTTATAAAACCGAAAAACAAAAATATCTTTCGGTCGTGGATGATATTATTGAAATGCATAACCTTGGCAGACCAGTTCTGGTAGGTACAATAAGTATTGAAAAATCCGAATATGTTTCGGAGCTTTTGAAAAAACGCGGGATAAAACATAATGTCCTTAACGCTAAGCACCATGAAAAAGAAGCATATATAATCGCTCAAGCCGGTCGAATAGGTGCGGTTACAATTGCTACAAATATGGCAGGCCGCGGAACGGATATTCTTCTCGGCGGTAATGCCGAATATATGGCAAAAGAAAAGCTTGACGCACTTTCACTTGAGGAAGGTTCGGAGGAATATAATATTAAAAAAGAGGAATTACTTGCCGAAGCAAGAAGGATTACCGAAGAAGAACATGAAAAAGTTGTTGCTGCTGGCGGACTTCACGTAATCGGTACGGAAAGACATGAATCAAGACGTATCGATAACCAGTTGAGAGGACGTGCGGCACGTCAGGGAGATCCGGGGTCTACAAGGTTTTTCCTTTCATTGCAGGATAATCTTATGAGGATTTTCGGCGGTGATAAAATTACCGCTCTTATGGAAATGCTTAATGTGGCGGAGGACATGGCTATTGAATCCCCGATTATCACCAGACAAATTGAATCCGCCCAGAAAAAAGTCGAAACTTATCACTTTGACATAAGAAAAAGTGTACTTGAATACGATGATGTAATGAATATTCAGCGTGAAAAATTCTATGCCCAAAGAAGAAAAGTTCTTGCGGGTAAAAATCTTTCCGAAGATATTTATTACATGATAGAAAAAGAAATTGACAGACTGCTGAAAAGTTATATCGCACCCGAACAGTCGCCCGATGAATACATTTTTGAAGATTTGCAGACTATGATTAAAGAACTTCATTCAATATTTCCGCAGTTGTCGGGGGTTGAAATTAAAGACATACAAAATATGAGATTTTATGCGATTTACGATAAGTTAAAAGATTTGGCGATTAATGCTTATAAAACGCATGAGCAGGAAGTCATTAATTTTTACAATGATGTACTTTCAAAATATGACCCGAATTTTGTACCGCAGACTGCATATTCCGAAAACAACGTAATAAGAAATCTCGAAAAAGATATTTTGCTTCGTGTTGTAGATAACAAATGGATAGACCATTTGCACAATATTGATATGCTTCGTGACGGTATAGGCTTGCGTGCTTACGGGCAGAAAGACCCGCTTATTGAATACAAAAGAGAAGCTTACGATATGTTTAACAAGATGATGTATGAAATTCAGGGAGATACGGTTAAACATTTATTCAGAACAAAATTCGGTATTCAGATAATGAACGGCCCTGACGAACAAACGGCTTAATTGTTGCCCGAATAAATTCGTATGTAATTCCAGTAGCTTCTGAAAACTTTTCTCACGTAATTGCGGGTTTCAAGGTAAGGAATTTGTTCGACAAATTCGTCTGTATCGTTGTAATTTATGGTATTTCTCCATTTTTGCAGTGAACCTATTCCGCCGTTATACGCAGCAATTGCGGAAATATCATAACCCGAAAGCATACTTCTCAAATTCGAATAGTAATAGTTTCCGGCTTTTAAATTAGCTGCGGGATTAAACAGAGCATCATAAGAATTTATGCCCAGACCGTATTTTGAACTTATTTCATAAGCCGTAGACGGCATTAACTGCATTAACCCGACTGCTCCCGCACTGCTTTGAGCAAGAGTGTCAAAGTAGCTTTCTTCACGCACTAAAGACATAATTAATGGGAAATTGTTTCCTGTAATGCCCGAGTAATTTTTTATTTCATCATAATAGTTAAGAGGGTATACCAAACGCCAACGTAAATCATATTTGTCGGGTTTCGGGTTTATTTTTTCCATTGCATCTCTGGCAATCAGCATTGAACGCGAGTAATCACCTTTTTTGTAGAATATCCAGCTTTTTATAAATTCGTCCTCGCAAAGTTCATTTAACACGTCATAATCTTTAAATTCCGCCAGCTTTATTATAATGTTGTTTTTTGATTTTTTGTAAGGATATTCAACCTGTTTATAATTTATATTGCTTGTGATTATCGGATTATTAATTCTGCTGAGTCTTAAATAGGCACGGTAAGCATAATAGGTATCGGGAAATCTCGTAATTGTTTTTTTGTAATAATTGGTGTAAGAGTTATAATCTTCATAATATTCCGCAATTTTCCCCATCCAGAAAGTAACCATGGGTGAAGATGCACTATCGGGGAATTTTTCAAGATGATCTTTCCCGATTTTTTGTGCGTTAGCATAATCACGTAATTTTATTTTTCCGAAAAATATGTTTGCAAGTGCATCTGCGGAAAATTGTTCGTTGGGATAAGCCAAATATAAGTTGTTATAGCAGGAAAATTTCTCATTTTCGGGCGAATTTGCACATTTAAGACTCAACAAATAATCTTTCCCTTTGCTTTGAATTTTGGTAAGAAGGTAGTTAATCGCATCTGTTTGAGAACTGCTCATCTTGATGTATATGTCAATTACGTCATTTACGTCCTGATTTTCAACGTATGATGAATACTTTTCCAAACCGCTTTGAGCATAAGCTTTTGCGGCAGGGTAGTTTTTCAATGCGTACAAATTTTTTACTTCAAGAACCCATGAGTCTGATATTGAAACTTTTCTGAGTATTTCTTCGGCTTTTTCGTATTCACCTGACTGATAAAAACTGTTTGCAATAAGCAAATAGTCATCATCGGTGATTTTAGTTCCTAAAGAAAGCCATTTTTCTATACAATTTGCCGCCCACCTGCCGTTAGGTGATTTTTCCAGATAATGCCGAAAATAGTTTTCCGTTTCCAACTTAACCGACTGCGGGAAAATCTTTTTCGGGTCTTTTGTGTATTTGTTGTAAATTATTGAAGCAAGCTGATACTCCGCACCCGTGGCATAATCCGAATCGGGATATTTTTCAATAATCTCCTGAAAATACTTTTGGGCGGGTTGGGGTTTTTCTTCCGCCAGAAGCTGTGCCGCAAGGTATTTTGCTCTTACGCTTAGTTTATGTTTGGGATAATTGTTAAATAAAAGCTGATATTGCTTAATGGCGGATTTATTGTCATCAAGCATTCTTGCACATTCAGCCTGATGATATATTGCTATGGGTTTTAAGTTGGAAAATAATGTAACTTTCGAAAATAAATAATAGGAATTTTGATATTTCCCGCTGTTAAAATCGTTAAGAGCTTGTGTGTAGATTTCATCGGTTTTTACGGAGGGTTGATATATTTTCGCAAAGCAAACAACGGCAAAAATAACAAGCACCGCAAATATACCAGCCAAAATTCTTCTTTTCTTATCCCAATTAATCATTACAAATACATTGTAACATGAAAATAAATACTTTTAAAAACTTTACATAATTAATAAACGGCTTGCAAATAATTTTTTTGTGTAATAGAATGAAAGTCGCAAAAGTTTTATGGCTTTGGTATGCCAAAAGCTTTGAATGATAGTAAAACCCCCTTTTTCGGCAGGTATCTTTTTAATACGGATGTTCTGTCGTCAGAAGGTAAGACAAGGAGAATTGAAATGCCAAAAATGAAAACACACAAATCTGCCGCAAAGCGTTACAAAGTTTCTGCGACAGGCAAAATTATCAGAAGACAAGCCGGTATAGGACACTTGCTTGAACACAAATCTGCTTCAAGAAAACGCAGAATATTTAAAATGGTATCAATATCTGATTCACATTTTAAATTAATTTCCAAAGAGTTACCATACAAGAAGTATTCACGATAGGAGGCAGAAATGAGAATTAAACGCGGAAATGTTAGTCGTAACAGACACAAAAAAATATTAAAATTAGCCAAAAGCTTTGTAGGTGCAAGAAGCAGAATATTTAAAGTTGCAAACACTGCTGTTATGAAGGCTTTGAAATATGCTTATCGTGACAGACGTACTACAAAACGTAATATGAGACGTTTATGGATTGTAAGAATTAACGCCGCCGTAAGAGAACGCGGTATGAGTTACTCCAGATTTGTAAGTGCTTGCAAAAAAGCTAATATTATTGTGAACAGAAAAATGCTTGCCGATATGGCTGTCAGAGACCCTGAAGCTTTTACGGCAGTTTTTGAAGCTGCTTCTGCAGCAAAATAAGACCTCCAATTAATAATTTAGTAACTATTTTCAGTCTCCGTCAAAACGGAGACTTTTTTATTTTTTAAAACAGTTTCGGTATCAATGCCTGTTACAAATTGTAGCAAAATGAGTTTTGTGCTATATTTTAACTATGCTTGAACTGATTATATTGTACGTCTTGTTAAAAAGGGATTTAACCATGTACGCCGTGCAAAAACATATTGAGGGAAATTTTGCACCGTTTACAAAACCCAGTTTTGGTGCTATCAAACCTGCATTGACGAGATTGGAAACATCAGGTTTTATTACTTCACGCAAAAGCATGTCCGAAGGCGGCAAGTTATCTGTTTTTTATGCAATTACAAAATCAGGCTCGGATGAGTTAAAAAGGTTACTTTTGGAAGATTTGAGCGAAAACCCGCTGCAGTTTCTCTCAAATGCCAGAATTAAACTGTCTTGTGCGGATATTCTTTCTGCGGACGAAAAGAAAAGTTTGTTTTTCAATATAAAATCTCTCGCCGCCGAGCATAAATTCTGTGCCGAAAACCTGCTTGCGGATGAGTATAATCAGTATAATTTTTATCAAAAAATAGTTATGGATAATACGGTTTGCGAATACAAAAACTTTATTTCCATAGTGGAAGGACTGGAAAAAGATAATGCCCGCAACAGTAAGTAAAGTTAAACCGAATTCTATTGCTTCGGAAATGGATATTTGTGCGGGTGACGAAATTTTGTCGATTGATAATACTTCAATGTCAGATATGATTGATTACAACTTTTTATGTAAAACGCAATTTCTTACACTGGAAGTAAAAAAGAAATCAGGCGATATTGAAGTTATGGAAATTGAAAAGGAATATGACGAAGATTTGGGTATAGTTTTTGAAAGTGCGGTTTTTGACAGAGTAAAACCGTGCTTAAATCATTGTATATTCTGCTTTGTAGACCAGCAGCCGGAAGGACTCAGGGAAACGCTTTATGTTAAAGACGATGATTACAGACTTTCTTATTTGCAGGGAACATATATTACTTTAACAAATTTGACCGAAACCGATAAAGAACGTATACAAAAAATGCATCTTGGGCCGTTTTATATTTCAATACATACCACCAATCCCGAATTACGGGTTAAAATGTTAAGAAATCCGAATGCGGGTAAAGCGTTGGAAAATCTTAAATGGCTGAAAAAAAATAAAATCCCGTTTCATGCACAAATAGTTTTATGTCCGGGGTATAACGACGGCAAGGAGCTTGAAAGAACTTTGTCCGACTTATCACAATACAAATCGTTGTTGTTATCTGCTGCTATTGTACCTGTGGGTATAACACGTTTCAGAGATGAGAAGTTAAAACAGGTTGATAAAAAAATTGCACTGGAAACCATAGAAATTGCATCACGATTTAAAAGAGTTTGCTGTTCCGATGAGTTTTTTCTGCTTGCGGAACGTGAAATTCCTCCCGCGAGGTATTACGGCAATTTTAGTCAGTTAGATGACGGAGTCGGCTCGCTGAGAATACTTATTGACGATTTTAAATCAAGAAAATTACCCGAAAAACTTAACAAACCTATGCACATAACTTTTGCGTGCGGTTATGCGGCATTGTACGCAATGGAAAAGATTTGTGCCGAACTTAACAAAGTAAAGAATTTGGAAGTTGTCGTAAAGCCCGTAAAATCCGAATATTGGGGCGAGGGAATAACCGTTTCCGGACTGATTACATCTGATGACTTGATTAATGCAATTAAAAATACTGAAACAGACCTGATAATTGTTCCGTCTGTAATGTTCCGTCCGTACTGTGAAGATTTTTTAGACGGCAAAACATTGGATTATGTAAAAAAAGCGACAGGCAAAGAGTTTATGGTAATCAATGATGTATATTCCATGAAAGAAGTTACGGAATTTTTACGAAAAAATGCGTAGTTATATAAAAAGTTATTTCTTGACAAAAGTTAAGAAAAGTATATAATCATGTTTATAAAACGAAAAAATAGGGTATAAGAATATTATATGGTAACGAAAAAGAGCGGGAAAAACTTACATGTGACGTATAAAGTCACACAAGCGGGGGGGGGGTAAACCGCTCATACCAAAGGTTTTGGCGATTTTTTAATTTTTTGTTAAGCCCCGAAAATTTGGATTTTCGTTCTGTCATCCTGAACTTGCGGATTTGCGGACGGACGGAGTGTAAACGAGTCCGGATAGCGAACAGATTGAGCATACTGT
>CANPZB010000029.1 GCA_947588755.1 Candidatus Gastranaerophilales bacterium
TGGTCGGTTCGGGCGGACTTGTTGTTATGAGCGACAAAACCTGTATCGTGGAAGTCGCAAGATTTTTCATGAACTTTACCCAGAACGAAAGCTGCGGGAAATGCGTTCCCTGCCGTGAAGGTACTAAGAACATGCTTAAAATTCTTGAAAAAATCGTTGCAGGCAAAGGCACTATGGAAGATTTGGAACTTTTAGAGGAGCTTGCTCAGTCCGTAAAAGACGGTTCACTCTGCGGACTCGGAAAAACCGCTCCAAATCCGGTTCTTTCAACTTTAAAATACTTTAGAGATGAGTATATTGCACACATTAAAGATAAAAAATGCCCCGCAGGCGTTTGTACGGCAATGAAAAAGATAGTTATACAAGAGTCACTCTGTAAGGGATGTACAAAATGTGCAAGAACTTGTCCGGTAGGTGCTATCGAAGGAACGGTTAAAAATCCTCACCATATTAATCAGGACAAATGTATTAAATGTGAGGCATGCTTGAAAAACTGTCCGTTCAAGGCTATAGTACTGGAGTAATAATATAAAGGAAATTTAAAATGACTGATAAGAAAACATTATTTATAGACGGAAAAGAAGTTGAATTTACTGATGAACCTAACCTTCTGGAAGTTATCAGAAAAGCGGGGTTAAATGTTCCGACATTTTGTTATCGTCCTGATTTAACCACCTTCGGAGCTTGCAGAATGTGCGTTGTGGAAGTTGAAGGCAGAGGAATTCAGTCCTCCTGCACAATGCCTCCCGAAGCAGGTTTAAAAATTCATATTAACACCGAAAAAACAAGAAGAATAAGAAAAACCGTTTTGGAACTTCTTCTTGCAAACCACGATAAAAGCTGTTTGACCTGCGAAAAGTCAGGCAAATGCGAATTACAGCAATACGCCGAAGAATACGGGATTAGAAAAATCAGATATCCAGACAAGGCTGAAGAAGACTATCTCCCGATAGATGATTCAAGTCCTTCTTTAGTGCGTGATATGAACAAATGTATTCTCTGCGGTGCTTGCGTAAGGGCTTGTACGGAATTTCAGGGACATTCGGTACTCGGTTTTGCAAACAGAGGCTCAAAAACCGTTGTTCAGCCGATGAACGGCAGACCGCTCGGACAGGTTGACTGCGTAAACTGCGGTCAGTGTGCGGCAGTTTGTCCGACAGGGGCTTTGACAATAAAATCCGATATCGAAAAAGTTTGGGCTGAAATCACAAACCCGAACAAAAAAGTCGTAGTTCAAATGGCACCTGCAACAAGAGTTGCAATAGGTGAAATATTCGGACTTGAACCGGGTGAAAACTCTATCGGGAAAATGAATGCGGCACTCAGAAAAATCGGTTTTGATTTGGTGTTTGACACAAATTTCGGTGCAGACTTAACTATTATGGAAGAAGCGACCGAATTTTTGGAAAGACTTAAATCTGGTCAAAATCTTCCGATATTTACGTCCTGCTGTCCTGCATGGGTAAAATATTTGGAAGATCAACACCCCGATATGCTTCATCATTTATCAAGCTGTAAATCTCCGATGAGTATGCTTTCGCCTGTTTTGAAGGCACTTGTTCCCGAAAACTTCGGTATCGCAAGAGAAAACCTTGTTGTAGTAGGTATAATGCCTTGTACGGCTAAAAAATACGAGTGCAAACGTCCCGAATTGGCAAAAGACGGCGTTCCCGACACAGATTACGTTCTTACAACTCAGGAACTCGGCAGAATGATAAAAGAAGCCGGAATTGATTTTAATGCACTCACCCCCGAAACTCACGATTCACCGTTTGGCGAATATTCGGGTGCAGGAACGATTTTCGGTGCATCAGGCGGTGTTGCGGAAGCTGCTGTCAGAACGGCATACGAATTTGCCACATCGGAAACCCTTAACGATGTTGATATAAAAGAAATGAGAGGGACTTCAAACAGATGTAAAGACATTGAACTTGACATTAAGGGTACTAAAGTTGTCGTCAGAGTGGTTTCTACACTCAAAGAGGCTGAAAAATCAATTCAGGAAATCAAAGACGGCAAAGCACAGTTCCAAATGCTTGAAGTTATGGCATGCCCCGGCGGATGTATCAACGGCGGAGGACAGCCGCAAAGCTGCAACGACAGCTCAATTAAGGCGGAACGTGCAAAGGGCTTGTATAAAGAGGACGCTGAACTTCCCGTTCGCAAATCCCACTACAACCCCTCTATCAGAAAACTCTATAACGAATATCTTGAAGAACCCAGTTCACATAAGGCACACGAATTACTTCATACGCTTTACCAGGACAAATACAAAGGCTCTTATAAAGATGTTTAACATTAAAAAAGGATTGGTTTAACAAGCCAATCCTTTTTTTATTATTTTTTTTTGAGAACCGTTTATTTTACGGATTTAATAATAGCATCGGTAATGTCTGTTCCGCCGTATAAGACAGTACCTTTGGCAATTACTATATTATAATTTCCGGCTTTTGCTTGTTCGGCAATTTTTGCGGATATATTTTTATCAATGGCATTTAATTTTGCAGAATAATTTTTGTCATAAGCCTGTTTTTTAGTTTTTATTTCTTTATTGTATTTTTCTTCCAAAGCTTGTTTTTTCTTAACATCAGTTGTCGACGCAACTTCTTTTCTTGCTTTTTCCACAAATTTTACAAGTTCCTGTGTCTTTGCCTGCTGATCTTTTTTCAAAGCGGCAACCTGACTCGAAGAATTAACCACTTTTGTAACGTCTACAACCGCAACTTTGTATGAAGAAGGCATATCCGACATAGCAATATTGTTCAGTGAAAATCCCGCAACTACAGAGCATAAAACCAATACGGCAAGTTTTAATTTGTTTTTCATAAATTTCTCCTTATTTTTAACCTTATACTGTAAACATTTGATTTTTTTCAATAATTCTAACAGAAATGATTGATTTTTTAAATTTGTATCTTTACAAAGTACTTACTACATATTATAATAATATCAGGTGAAATACAAATAATTTAATTTTTGTTAATTATTGTAATAAAAAGTGTCAAAAAGCAAAAAAATAAATTCCTGTGTTTTAAGAAAAACAGAATAAAATATAAATTAAAAGAAGGTAATAAATTAATGAAGAAGATTGAAACTCACAAAGTTGTTATGAACACACTGTTTAGTGTTTCAGTTTGTTGTGCAATATCGTTATCGGCTTCACTGACACCGTCTTATGCGGCTGATGTAATGCTTCCTCCGTCAATAATTAACGAGGTAGGCGGAAACATTAAATATGACAGTGAAAGTCTGCGTTATAAATATAACGAACGTCAAATGACAGATGATTACAAACATTACAAGGACGTAAAAGACAGCAAGGGTTCGGGAGAATCACAGGTAATAAAAAATGAAACCGAGCCGGAAAGCGGTTATCAGGCAACTATTGAAGAAATAGATACAAAAGGCGTGTATATCAATTCCGTTGAAATTGACCCGTCGGAAATACTTACCAATGAAGAAATTAACAATATCATAAAACCTCTTGTCGGTAAAAATGTATTTATATCCGATTTGCAAAAAGCAATTGATGAACTCAACAATTTGTATGCACAAAAAGGTTTTGTAACCGCAAGAGCATACCTTCCCGAACAGACCGTTGAAAACGGAAATATTCACATCGGGTTAACGGAAAGTAAAATAGGTAATATTACCGTTCAGGAAAACCGTTGGACAAAATCAAAATACATTACCGACAGATTACCCGAAAAAGAATCACAACTTTTTGATATCGTAGAATTGGAAAAAGATGTTCTTGATTTTAACAGATATAACGAAGGTGTAAGGTTATCCGCAAATCTTAAAGCAGGCGAAAAACCCGGTACAACGGATATAGAGCTAATGGCAAATGAAAGTTTTCCGTTCCACATAACCGGTATAATGGATAATCAGGGAAGATACTCAACCGGTTCTATCCGCGGCGGTGCAATGATATATGCCGACAGTTTATTCGGTCTGAGAGACAGAATGTCTTTGGGTACATATTTATCAAAAGGAGCTACAAGCCCCTTCTTTGATTACAACATACCCGTGAATAAACATGACGGACGTGTGGGATTTTTATATTCGTCTACGTTTGCTAAATTAAAATACGGACCTTTTCAAGACTTTGGAATGGGAAGTAACGCATATCAATACTCGCTTTACTATTCACAACCCATAATAAGAAAACCCGGTTTTGAAATGAAAGCATACGGAGCGTTGAATTATAAAAGGTCAAGAACCTTCAGCAGTATTGAAATCTTAGATGATTGGATTGGTGCAACCGACCAAATATCAAGTGTTGAAGCGGCTTTGCAATTAAGAAAAGATACCAAATACGGTATTTGGTATTTGAACCAGAATGCTTATTATGCATTTCCGTTATTCAAGAGTGACCGCGACAACCATTACTTCAAGTACGGCGGCAGTGTCGTAAGGTTACATGACTTTTCTCATGGTGTAATCGGTCAGTTAAGAAGTAATTATCAAATTGTTCCCGGAGATAAACAAATACCTTACCTTGATATGATACAAACAGGCGGTTTAGCTACCGTTAGAGGCTATCAAGAAGGTATTATGATAGGTAAAAACGGTTACTTTATAAGCGGTGAATTAATGTTCCCGTTATTACCGAGAGAAATTACAAGCCCGAGAAGCGGAGAAAAAATACCGTTTATAGGCAAATACATAAAGGGGGCAATATTTGCCGACCACGCAGGTATATTCCCGTCAGCAAGTGAAGATTACTACGGCGGAAGCTATTTTCTGGCATCACTCGGTATGGGCTTGAGAATACAACTTCCGGGAGACCTTAGTGCAAGACTTTACTGGGGCTATCCTATAATCAATAACGCCTGGGAAAGAGACAGAAAATACGGTCGTTTCCATTTTGAATTGAGTTTAACTCCGGACTTTGACGCACTTCTCGCATCAAGATACGGAGCTCCAAAAACACAGTTCCAAAAGAATGTTGAGGCGGAATATATAAACAATTATGATGATACAAGGCATTACGACTATTTCAGAGACGGAAACGGCGGTGCTTTGTAGAAAACTAACGGTTGAGTTTTATTTGCGATAACTTTTAAAAAGTTATCGCAAATTTTAAGAGGGAAAATGACATCAGGGATATTTATAACAGCAACGGGAACCGACACGGGAAAAACATTCACCTGTTCTCTTTTGCTGAAAAAAATGATAGAAACTGATCTTAATTGCGGATATTACAAGCCCGTATTAAGCGGTGCGGAAGAAACAGACGGGAAACTTATTCCCGGAGACTGCGATTATGTTTTAAGAACCGCAAATTTGAATTATAATCCTTGCGATTATGTATCTTATATATTTAAGCCCGCCGTTTCACCTCATCTTGCGGCAGAAATGGAAAATAATCCGATAAGACTTGAAAAAATAAAAAATGATTTTGAAATTATTAAACAAAAATTTGATTACATTATCGTTGAAGGTGCCGGCGGAATTGTTTGTCCTTTTAATCTGACCGATAAAAAACTGATGATTTGTGATGTAATTAAAGCTTTGGGATTGGATATAATAATCGTTGCTCACGCAGGATTAGGAACGATAAATTCGACTGTTCTTACCGCAAAGTATGCTGAAATGCAAGGGGTTAAAGTAAAAGGAATTATTCTCAATAACTTTAATAAAAATGATATTATGCATATTGACAATAAAAAACAAATAGAAAAACTTACGGGACATAAGGTTATTGCACAAATATCCCAAAATGCCCATAGCATTGAAACGGAAGATATAAAATCAATATTCGGAGAAATAAAAAAATGACTGACTTAGCTGAAAAGGACTTAAAATATATTTGGCACCCCTGTTCTCAAATGAAAGATTATGAAACACTGAAACCGATTGTTATAGAACGCGGCGAAGGTTTGTACCTATACGACACCACAGGCAAACGCTACATAGACGTGATAAGTTCATGGTGGTGCAACTTGCTCGGGCATTGTAACCCGCAAATCAATAACGCAGTTAAGACTCAAATAGATAATTTGGAGCATGTAATATTTGCTAATTTCTCCCATAAACAGGCAATTAATCTTTGTGAAAAATTAGTAAAAATCCTTCCGAAAGGTTTGTGTAAATTTAACTTTACCGATAACGGTTCATCTGCTGTCGAAGCTGCAATGAAGGTAAGTTTTCAATATCATAAACAGACGGGAAATCCGCAAAAAATCCGATTTATGGCACTGTCAGACGCTTATCACGGCGAAACCATAGGGGCTTTATCGGCAGGAGACTGCGATTTATACACAGGTATCTATAAGCCGATATTAATGGATATAATCAGAATTCAAGCCCCCGACTGCTACAGATGCCCGTTTAACAAAAACCGTCAAAATTGTAATTGCGAATGTGCGGTTTATGCCGAAAAAACATTTGAAAAATACGGCAATGAAACTGCAGGTATGTTAATTGAACCTTTACTGCAGGGTTCTGCGGGAATGAAAATATATCCTCCCGAGTACCTTAAAAAACTTCGTTCGCTGTGTGACAAATACAATGTGCATTTGATAGCCGATGAAATTGCGACGGGCTTTGGCAGAACGGGAAAAATGTTTGCATTTGACCATGCCGGAGTTTCACCTGATATTATGTGTCTTTCAAAAGGCTTAACGGGAGGTTACATGCCGATGGCAATGTTTGTAACCACACAAAAAATTTATGATGCATTTTATGATGATTATTCTTCGGGCAAAGCTTTTTTACACAGTCACACCTACAGCGGGAACCCGCTTGCCTGCTCTGCGGCTAATGCCGTTTTGGACATTATGCGGGACGGTAATATACTAAAAAATGCAAACATTAACGCGATTTACTTTAATGACATTATAAAAAAGAAATTTCTTTCACACCCCAATGTGGGCGAAGTAAGAAATATAGGTCTTATCAACGCTATAGAACTTGTTAAAAATCCTTCAACAAAAGAGCCTTTTGACAGCAAATTACGTATCGGCTACAGAATTTATAAGGAAGCCTTGAAAAAAGGACTTATTTTAAGACCGCTGGGAGATGTTGTTTACTTTAATCCTCCGCTTACAATAGACAAAGAAATTATGGATACCGCAACTGACATTGCATTGGAATGTTTAAATAAAATACTGACTCCCGCCGGCAGTTTTCCTTCTTAATTTATAAAAAATTTTGTGATAACATATTGATAAGGGATTACAAAAAATAAAGAGGATTAAATATGTCAGGACACTCAAAATGGTCAACAATTAAACACAAAAAAGCAAAAGTAGACTCGCAGCGTGCGGTTGTGTTCCAAAAATATTCAAGGGAACTTATCGTATCGGCTCGTTTAGGCGGTGCAGACCCTTCGGGCAACTTCCGTTTGAGAACCGCAATAGAAAAGGCAAAAGCGGCAGGACTTCCTAATGACAATATTAAACGTGCAATAGAAAAGGGGGCAGGTTCGGGTTCTGCGGATAATTATGAAGAATTAACTTACGAAGGTTATGCCGCAGGCGGAGTTGCGGTCGTTGTGGAAGCAATGACAGATAACCGCAACAGAACCGCGGGTGATATAAGGAGTTTCTTTACTAAATTTAACGGAAGTTTGGGAGCAACAGGCTGTGTAGGCTGGATGTTTGACCAGAGAGGGGTAATTACGTTTGACATTAACACGGACTACGAAAACCTGTTTGAAACGGCTATCGGGCTTGATGCTCTTGATATTATTGAAGATGAGGACTCCTACAAAGTTTTAACATCGGTAGAAAATTTCCAAAATGTGGTTGAAGGTTTAGAAAAAGCCGGATTTAAGTCTGTTTCGGCAGAACTTTCAAGAATTCCGCAAAATACAGTTGAAGTTACGGATGAAAAAACCGCGGATCAAATTCTAAAACTTCTTGATAAACTTGAAGAACATGACGACGTCCAAAATGTTTATGCAAACTTTGATATATCTGATGATATTTTAATGAAACTGGAAGGATAAATTCGGATTAAACCAAATCTGAATAAAGAATTTAATGTTAGAATTAATTAAAGATTTTGTTAAAAAATTAAACTGTTCATCAAATGCGGCAGGTATAGTTAATATTCTCGGAGAAATTTTTTCGCCGTACAATATCGGTTTGGCAAGTATATATATTTATGATGAAACAACATCATCATTGAGAGATTTTGCAAAAAGTTGGATATACATAGATGAATTTTTAGCGAAAGAAAAATCAAAAAAAATTTATGAAATCTTTTCAAGACTGACTTTCGACAACTTTATTAATGAACAAAATGTATTATATTATCCTGTTTTTAACGGGAACAAAGTTATCGGGATATTGGAAATTACGGGAGAAATAAGCGAAAGACTCATTGAGTTTATGAACCTCATTTCGATACCCCTGTCATTAAAAATTCAAAATATAATATTATCAGAGAAAATGCAAAAAATCGTGGATTTTCACGATTCGATGAAAAATATCGCTAAAATCATTGAAACTCAATACGAAATAAATTACATTGTACCGATTATCGGGGAAATGATAGATAAATTTGTCAGCGGTCATCTGGTATATGTTTTCTTATGTTTGGATAACTCAACCGAATGCAGATTAGTATGGCCCGGAGCCTGCAACGACAATAAAATTTACGAAATGATAAAATGCCTTAACAACAATTCGGAATATATTTTAACTCCAGACAAAAAAATAGGGATTTTCCCTCTGATAAGTGAAAATAAACTTTTGGGGTGCATAGTAACAAAAAGTACGGATAACGTTCTCGGCGAAAAAGAAATAGAATATCTTGAACAATTAACAAATCAGGCAGCTACTACTATTAATCGTGCCAACGTGTACGCGGAAATCTTGCAACACGCGACATTAGATGCTTTAACGGGATTATATAACCGGCATCAACTGGAAGAACGTATCAAACAAGAAATTGCAGGTGCAAAAAGACAAAATCGGCATCTTTGTGCAATAATGACGGACATTGACTTTTTTAAAACAGTCAATGATACATACGGTCACACGGCAGGTGATTTAGTTTTAAAAACCGTTGCGAACGTAATAAAATCGGAACTTCGTGAATACGATACCGCAGGAAGATACGGGGGAGAGGAATTTGTGATACTTTTGCCCGCAACAACCGGCAAAGAAGCCTTAATGGTTGCCGAAAGATTACGTAAATCGGTAGAAAATAAAAAAATAGACATTTCCAAAATAAATCCCGATACTGATAAAAAATCAGTAAAAGTCACACTCAGTCTCGGAGTTTACGAATATCAGGAGAATGACAACGAAAATGATATTATAAAAAAAGCCGATTTGGCACTCTACAAAGCAAAAGAGACAGGCAGAAACAAAGTTGTGGACTATATTCAGAGGTAGGATATGAAATCGTGCAAAAAAAAATGCAAAACACTTAAAGATACAAAAAAATTAGCGGCATTTTTTGCCGGATTAATTAAAGATGAGGGCTGTTTTATAAATTTGTACGGTGAAATAGGTGCGGGAAAAACCGCTTTTGTTAAGCTTACGGCAGAAGCACTTGATGTTAAAGAAAAAGTAACCAGCCCGAGTTTTGTTATTTTGAACGAATATCATACGGGTTCAATTCCCATATACCATTTTGATTTATATCGGCTTGAAAACGAAGGAATAAAAACCATCTATGAAGAACTAAGAGAGTACAGCGAAGGCAAACAGGTAACTTTCGTTGAATGGGCGGAATTTAATCATAACGAAGCACCGTTTAATCATATAAAAATTAATGTTACTTACTCTGACGATGAATCAAGGATTTATGAATTTATATCCTGCGGACAGGATAAAATTATCGGGAGGCTTAATGAATATACTGGCATTTGATACGTGTCTGGACAAAATGTATGCGGTTTTACAACAAGATGAGAAAATTATTAAATCAGAAATTATTGAAAACCATGATAATAAATATCATTCCGCATTTTTAATTTCTGCATTGCGGGATATCATGTACGACAGTAACATAAGACCGCAGGATATCGACCTTATTGCGGTTAATATAGGGCCTGGAAGTTTTACGGGCATAAGGGCTTGTGTAACTGTTGCCAGAGTAATGGCACAGCAGCTAAATTGCAAAACCGCAGGAATATCTTCGCTTGAAATACTTTCAAAAGCGGCAAACATACCTAATGTTGCACTTGATGCAAGAAAAAACAGTGCTTATTTTTATACAAATAATGAAATCAAAGGGGCAGTACCTATAGAAGAAATAAAAAAAATTCTGAACGGAGAAAATCTCTTAACCGATGACAGACTTCAGCCTATACTCGGGGGGACTTCATATCAGCAAATCAGACTGCCCATAGGGGAAACCCTTGCAAAACTGGCACGTGAAAAAATTACTGACGGAGACTGGCAAAAACTTAAACCGCTATACATTCAACCGCCGCCTGCAATGTAATACGTTTCTAAATTCAAAATTTTGGGAATAATATTATTGGAAGCAGTTTGGATTATATATGGTTAAAAAACGAATTCGAACCGAAAAATTTAATTTTAAATGCAAAACGGAAAATATTCCGTTAACCAGACGGCAGTTAAAGAATTTACTTAACTATCGTATACCGTGTCTTTGCTGCGGACGTGAAATGCTTCATCCAGACAAATATCTTGAACTTTTAGATAAAGAAGAATTAAAAGGGAATGCAAAATCCGCCGTTTCAATACTTGAACCTTTCGAAAAAATAATGTTTCCCGTTGAAAAACAAGTATTTAACATGTTGAAATGCCTTAGTGAAAAATATCCCGACAAAAATTTTCAACAACTTTTAAAAATAAGGAAACAGTCACATGAACTGGCACTTGTAAGAATTCAAAGCATAATCTTTAATAAAATAAGCTTTTACAGAAGAATACTTCCCGCAAAAGAATCAAGGCAAATCCGAAATCTTATAATAAAAACTAACGATATAATCTTCGATCCCGAGCCTTTGAAACCTTTTAGCAGAAGAATTTTTATCGGTAAAATAAAAAAAATAGTTAAAAATATTGAGAATAAAAAACTTCAAAACGAAATAATTGAAATAGCCCGCAGACTACCGCGTTCAGGAGATGAAGTTTGTGCCTTTGTCGTAAAAAATGCGAGAAAACGCCCCGAGGTCATTGCACTAAATTTGCTTCATCCGTCAGTCGGTACATTTGAACACATTCTTCCCAAAAGTCTTAAAGGCCCTAACAATTCGTTGAATTTTGCTCTGGAATGCTCATATTGCAACAACTCCAGACATCATTATCCGATTACACTGCAAATTGAAGAAAATCCGTATATGCCGCAAAATGCTCAATTACAGGCGGACAAATTAATTTCGCTTTACCGGAAAAAGAATATCGGTAACAAAGAATATATTGAAAATCTTAAAGAAGTTCTGTTTAATCTTTCTTACGAACAAATTGATTTGGATTTATCAAAACTATATCTTTAAGGTAACATTTTCTTCATAAAATAACAAAAAAAATTTTTCAGGTATATTTTTATAGTATGAAAATTTTACCTGTAAATCCAACATCCTATACGCAGGTAAGAACTTACGGTATATCAAATAAAACCAAACTTTATAACAATTACGCTTGTGACACCGTAAGCTTTACGAGCGTGCCTAATTCTTATAAACTCAAAAAACTTCTTTCCTACGGCATTCCCGACATGTATTCCGACATAATCCTTATAGACCCGAAACGCTTTCAAAACATTCTTAAATCGGGAATAATGGACGAAGGCATAGGTAAAGTAATAAATATTCTCAGCCCTTTTGAACAGAGTTTATTTCCTATTCAGGGCAGAATTTTTAAATATATAAAAGAATCAGCCAAAACTAATCCCGAACAAACATTGTCTGATGTGATAAAGTCACTTGTTCCAAAACATACAAGCATTTTGCGTGCAATGCAAAAACCCATATTTGAAGAACTTACAAAAAAAGCTACAAAATTGCCTTTACCGCTTCGTAAAGAATTCGGAACTCTCATGCAAAATACAAATAAAATACTCAGAAACGAACCTGTCAGAGTTCCTTTCAGTACTTATGAATTTAAGTACAATATAAATAAATTAAACAGACAAATTCTTGCAAAAAATATTCCCGAAGAAATTTCCGCAATGAAACGTATAATAAAATATACCTCACAGTTGAATGAAATAAATAATGAAAAAACTTATAAATATCAACTGCATATTTTGAGGAAATTAAAAAATGTCACCGACAAATCAGTTTTGAGTAAATATTCCGAATTTTATGATTTATACTCAAATGCCGCCAAAAGACTCCAAAATATACCGATATCCGTAACTTTCAGCCGAAAATCATTTTTATATGAACTAAACAAAATAACGGATAAATTATCCGATAAAAATTTAAAACAAAGCATGCTTCAAACCGCCCTGAAACTTCCTACATCACGTGAAAGTATTTCCGCTATGATTTTAAAACTTTCCGATTGCTCGTGCGAAAAAATCGGTTTGCAACTTTTTACGGATTCTTTCGGAAGTATAGAACATCTTGTTCCCGCATCAAAAAATGGTGAAAACAACATAAAAAATTACGGTTTTGCAAGCATGTACCTTAATTCTGAAAGAGGAAACAAACCTTTTTACCAACAACTCCAAGAACATCCCGATATCAAAATATACTGCCAGAAATGTGTTGACAGACTTATAGAATTGCACAATAACGGGACTTTCAGGAAAATCGGGCTTGATAAAAATTTTATAATAGATTTGAAAAACAGAATTTACAAAATTTCCAAGAAAAAACTGGCTTTAAATATAAATAATTTATCTGCGAAACAATATTAACTATTGTAAATTTTTTTGAATAATTTCTAAACTTTTTGAATGCATGTGCCGATATATGAAGTGTACTTAGTTTAAAAAGGATAAAAAAATGACAGAAGCAGGTGCATCATTTAACAGACCTTATAAACCTTTCGGGATGAATGTAAAAGTTCCTCAGGTGGGAGAACGCACGATTAAACTTGCGGGAAATACGTTAAGTAATATAATAAAAAGTCCGACCGAACCGCTCTTTGAATTTTTGGAAGAAAACGAAGAAATATTTAACGGCGATATAAGTTACAAAATAAATAAACTTTTTGCTGAAAGCTTTACGATAGGTTCTGCAATGCGTCTTGAGGATGAAAAAATAAACGGCATGCCTCCGTCATTTGATATGCATTTTTAAATAAAAAAAACCACTCAAAAAATGAGTGGGTCGTTTTCTGCATCCTAATGGTCTCTTTTAGTGTTTATTATTTAGGAGTTTATATGTTTTGGGGTTAATGAATCTATTTATATTTAGTGTTTCGACTACACTTAAATCTTATGTAATTATTATTGCATAGCAAAAAATAAATGTCAACTATGTGTAAAAATAATATCTTACAAAAGCCTTAAAAGCAGTAATAGTGTAACATTTACACTTTACAAAACTTAACAGTTAGTTTTTTTTCTGTTAAAAGCGGGTATATATAATTAGACACAAAATCAAAAAGATTTGTTAATATTTTTTAACATTTACAATACGAAAAAGGCAATTATTTACTTCGTATATACTTTATATATATACCAGAGTATAATTAAGGAAATAATATGACAGAAATAAAAGGCTACACAGGGCAACGATATCAGTGGACAGATGCTGTTAATTCATACTCCAAGCTTCGGTACCAAAATACATCATCGGATGATGATACCGTTAAATCATTTGCCGGAACAAGAGAAACGTTTGGAGTAGGTATGTTTTGTTTTTCGGGTGAAGGACAAATAAACGGTCAACCGCCGACGGAATATACCACAAAAAACGGTTATACGGCAGAAGTAACACGAACATTTGATTTATTTGCATAAAAGATAAGGATAATAACACATGCCACACAATCAAGGCGGATTAAATTCAATAGAATCAATTTCAGGCGTTCAACCACCGACAACATCAGCGGTTGAAAAAGTTACGCTTTTGAATACCGATTACGACTATACCAGAACTCAAAGTGCCGCAAATCCTGGACAAGGTCAGTTTTTGGGATTGACAAAACATGGGAATACGGTCAATTTTTCCGCTTCAACTCTTGATAACATGTTTATGGACGGGAATTATGTAGGCGGCAATAAATTAGCTCCGGAAGATGTTATCAGGCAAGGATATATGCAAAAAGGAGCAGGTGCTAACATATTTAGCATGGCATAAAAAAACATCCTCAAAAAAAGGATGTTTTTTTATTCTTAAGTTTTTATACGTTAAACACCGACTTTTGATTTTGATTTTTCAATGCAGTCAATCAAAGTTGATGCGACCGTTCTTTGTTCTTCTTCGGTTATTTCGGGGAACATCGGAAGTGATATAACAAGTTCCGTATTCTTTTCGGATACCGGCAGAGAACCTTTTCCGACACCGAGATACTCATGAACTTTCTGTAAGTGCAAAGGAATAGGATAATAAAGCATTGCACCTATACCGCGTTCCTGAAGCATTTTGTGAACTTCATCTCTGTTAGGTACTTTGACGGTATATTGATGATATACACAGTACGTATTGTCAAGTTCTACAGGAGTTTGAACATCCGCACAGTCTTTGAACAGTTCGTTGTAGTAGTAAGCATGTTTTCTTCTGGCTTCGTTCCAGTCTTTGACATGCGGAAGTTTAACACGTAAAATTGCCGCTTGAATTTCATCAAGTCTGCTGTTAACGCCGATTTCATCGTGGTGGTAACGTATTGCACCGCCATGATTTCTCAGTGCAACGACTCTGTCTCTTAATTTTTCGTCGTTTGTCATAATCAAACCGCCGTCGCCCATGCCTCCGAGGTTTTTGGTCGGGTAAAAGCTTAAACATCCGAAATCACCGAATGTTCCGACCATTTTACCTTTATACAAAGCACCGATAGCCTGACAGCAGTCTTCTATGACGTGCAAATTGTGACGTTTTGCAACATCCATAATCACGTCCATATCGCAGGGTTGACCGTAAAGGTGAACCGGAATAATTGCTTTAGTTCTCGGAGTGATTGCGGCTTCAAGCTTTGAAGCATCCATATTAAACGTATCTTTGTCAATATCTACAAAAACGGGTTTTGCACCGACAATTCCGATAGCTTCGGTTGTTGCGACAAATGTGAAAGCTACGGTAATAACTTCATCACCCGCACCGATGTCTAAGGCTCTTAAAGCCAAATGAAGTGCATCAGTACCGGAGTTTAAGCCTACGGTATACTTACAGCCGATAAAATCAGCTAATTCCTGTTCCAGAGCTTTAGTATTCGGGCCTAAAATGTAAGAGCCGGAACGTAAAACTTCGCAAACAGCTTTTTCAACTTCTGTGCCTATTGTTGCGTATTGACGTTTTGAATCAAGAATTGGTATCATATAATATCTCCTTTACTTACCCATAAGTATAGTTTACCACAGGTTTTGTATGTCTTTATATAAGTTTAATAACAGACAAAATTATGGCAAAAACTGCATAATTATGATATTTTTATCTTATGAAAAAAGAAAGGCTTGACAAATACCTGACGAATTTGGGTTATTTTGAGACAAAAAGCAAAGCAGCCGCAGCAATATTAGCGGGTAATGTTAAAATAAACGATGAATACATTAACAAAGCAGGTTTTCAAATTAACCCCGCAAAAGAGTATGACATAGAGGTTAAATCAATGCCATACGTTTCAAGAGGTGGATTTAAACTTCAAAAGGCACTTGACAGTTTCAACTTTAACCCTCAGGGCAGAATTTGTCTGGATGCCGGGGCTTCAACAGGCGGTTTTACTGACTGTCTGCTGCAGCATAACGCAAAATTTGTATATGCCGCAGATGTAGGTTACGGTCAAATTGACTGGAAAATCCGTTCGGACAAAAGGGTTAAAACAATCGAAAGAACAAATTTAAAAATATGTAAATTCAGTGATATATACCGCGAAAATGAACCTGTCGCCGATTTGCTCGTAAGTGATTTATCATTTATATCTCTTGAAAAGGTTTTAAAAAATCTTAAAACTCTTTTGAAGCAGGACTTTCACGAAATGATTTGTCTTATAAAACCCCAGTTTGAAGCAGGAAAAGAAAAAGTTGAAAAAGGTGGTGTAGTCAAAGACAAAAAGGTTCATAAAGAAGTTATTGAAAATGTTATAGATTATGCAAAAAAACTTGATTATTCAATAAAAGGGCTAACTTATTCTTCCGTCAAAGGACCTTCGGGCAATATAGAATATTTAATATGGCTTTCCACGGATAAAGAAGGTCAAACGGAATTCGACACGGAAGCAATAATTAACGAAGCATTTACCGTTTTAAACAGCTAATTTGCGGCAGGGATTTGTATTAAAGTTTCATTTATATTCAACTCTATATATTTGAAAAAGTTTGAAACCACACCCGGCGGGAAATGATAAACATTATTTGTCGGAGTAATCTTTAACATTGAATGATTAGCATCTTTTTTCACAACACTTGCCAAAAACTGTTTTTCGGCAGCCGTAAAAAGTATATATCCCGTTTTAGACTGAATTTCATCAATAGTAAAACGGTTTGCATTGGCACTTGCAATGGCAAGATAAAACAAACGTTCCGCTGATATATCGAAGGTCTTTGTACAAGCGGAAAAGGCAACTTCCTGCGGAGTGACAAGGCTTTGATTAACAACTGTTTCCGCACTCCAACAAAACTGAGGAATGATTATATTTATTATTAAAACCGTAATTAAAAGTTTTAGTCTTCCCATGCTGAACCTGCCGAAATATCTATTACCAGAGGAACTGACAAAGGTTGATTTAATTCCATTGACTCTTTAATATGCTTTTTAACAATTTCCAGTTCGGAATTATTTGTTTCCACCACCAATTCGTCATGAACCTGCATTATCATTTTTGATTTTAAATTATTTTCCTCCAGTTTTTTTGAAAAGTCAATCATTGCAATTTTAAGTAAATCGGCAGCAGAACCCTGCATTGGCTGATTAATTGCGGCACGTTTTGCGGCTTCACGAATAAAGGCGTTCGGACTTCGCAATTCCGATGAAAGATATCTTTTCCGCCCGAAGATTGTCTCAACGTAACCTTTTTCTTCCACAAGCAAAACCGTTCCCTGCATGTAATCCTTTACTGCCGGATATGTGGCAAAATACTTATCTATAAATAATCCTGCTTCATCTTTTGAAATCCCTAAAGTTTGGGCAAGCCCGTATTTGCTTTGACCGTAAACTATTCCGAAATTTACCGTTTTTGCTTTCTGTCTCATTTCTTTAGTTACTTCTTCAACCGGAACTTCAAATATTTTTGCCGCCATAGCCGTATGTACATCCATACCGCTGTTGAACGCTTCGGTTAAATGAACATCACCCGTAATATGAGCGAGCATACGTAATTCAATCTGTGAATAATCGGCAGAAAGTATCACACCGTTTTCTCTGTCAGACGGTACAAAAGCTTTACGGATTTTATTTCCTTCTTCCGACCTAATCGGAATGTTTTGCAAATTCGGGTTTGACGAAGAAAGCCTTCCCGTAACCGCTACAGTTTGATTATACGTTGTATGAATTCTCCCGTCCGTATAGTCAATAAGTTCAGGTAATGCATCCGTGTAAGTAGATTTTAACTTCGCATATTTTCTGTACTGCAATATTAAATCGGCTATTTCGTAATCTTCCGCCAATTCCTCCAATACCGCCGCATTTGTTGAATATTTTTTATTCCCACGCTTTTTACCGGGTTTCAGCCCCAGCTTATTAAATAATACATCACCAACCTGACGCGGAGAATTTATGTTAAATCTCATGCCCGCTATTTGATAAATTTTTTCTTCTGCTTCATGCAAAGATTCCTCCATTGAATATGAAAGTTCTTTCAGATAGTTTTTATCTATCGAAACTCCGCTGTATTCCATGTCGGCAAGAACTTTGCTCATGGGAACTTCTATATTATACAAAAGATTGCATTCTTTATCCGAAAGTTCTTTCTGCCAGTATTTTGTCAATTCAAAAATAACAGCTGTTTCATCACAGGCATACTTTTGAGCATCCTGAATAAGTGCATCTTTAAAAGATATCTGTTTACTTTTATCTTTTTCGTAAGGGGAATATTCCGCCATGGCATGATTTAAGTGTTCCAAAGACTGAAATTCTATGTCATGATTTCTGGTTGAATCGTAAACATAGCTGGCAAGCATAATATCAAAGATAACCCCTTTAAGGTTTATATTTTTTGCCCTTAAAACATTATATTCTTCTTTGTAATTATATGTGGTCTTTTTGATATTTTCGTCCTCAAAAATCGGTTTCAATGCCGAAATAACGTCGCTTAATAAAAGTTGAGCAGGTACCGTTGTATGAGCTATCGGGATATAAAAAGTTTCCGATTTGTCATCTCCTTCAACCGTAAACACCTGTTTATCAGCCTTTATTGATTTGTTAAAACCGAATGCAATGCCTGTAATTAACGGATTTAAAAGACTTTTATATTCATAATGAATTTTAAATGCGATTAAAGAATTTTCTTTTAAATTTTTAACCAGATTTTCCAAATCTTCACTGTCGTTAATAAGCTTTTGAGTATATTCAAGCCCGCTTTTATTAATCTCTTTTTTTACAACATCCGAAAATCCGAAATGCATTTGACCTTCGGGTACATCTTGGGAAATATTTTCCGATATCTCTTTTGTTTCAGACTTATTAAAAAGTCCCAATATTTCATTAATATTCTTGATAAATCCCAAAAACTGCAATTTGGTTAAAAATGCCGTAACTTTTGAAATATCAGGCAATTGAACCTGAGTTTTGTTAATATCAAAATCAATATCCAAATCTCTCACTATGGTAGCCAGATATCTGCTTAACTCGGCATCGGCTTTACCTGCACAAATCTTTTCTCTTACACCTTTTTCTGGAATATTATCACAGTCGGCAAGACACGCATCTAAAGTTTTATATTTCGCAAGCAGCTTACAGGCAGTTTTTTCTCCTATGCCTTTTATACCGGGAATACAGTCTGACACATCGCCCCGCAAAGCTTTATAATCTATAACCTGATTTGGATAAACCCCCAATTTTTCATATATTTTATCCCAGTTATATTCGGTCAAATCGCCTTTTGAAGGTAAAATAACTTTTATACAGCCGGCTTTGTCCACAAGTTGAAAAGCATCCTGATCACCCGTTAAAATCAAAACTTTGTGACCTTCCTCACAAGCTCTTTTGGAGATAGTACCTATAACATCGTCGGCTTCAAATCCTTCCTTTGTATAAACAGGTATTGAAAAAGCCCTCAAGCCCTCATAAATTAAATCCATTTGAATTTTCATTGCATCGGGCATTGCCGAACGGTTACACTTGTAATCGACAAACTTTTCCGTACGGAAAGTTTTATGGCTTACATCAAATGCAACGGCTATAGCATCAGCTTTAAGTTTTTTATTTTTCAGCAAATCAAAAACCGCTTTAAAAAACCCGAACACAGCCCAGGTTGGAACATCTTCGGAAGTTCTCATATTAGAGCGTTCAAGTGCATAATATTGACGAAATGCCAAAGCATGACCATCTATTAAAATAAGTGTCTTTTTCCTGCTCATCACATATCCTTAATCAACTTTTTATGCGGTTATTCCTTCGTCATCCTGATTATTTCTTTTTGTAGGCAATTTAATTAATTCAGCATTATTTCTGTTTTTAACCATATCTGCCGTTACAACAAATTTTGTCATATCACCTTTTGTCGGAACATCATACATTACATCAAGCATAATTTCCTCAACAATGGAACGTAATGCTCTGGCACCCGTTTTACGCTTCATTGCTTCCTGTGCTATCAAATCAACCGCTTCGGGTTCAAATTCCAATTCGACACCGTCCATGTCAAGAAGACATTTATACTGTTTTAAAATAGCGTTCTTCGGCTCCGTTAATATCATTTTTAAAGTTTTTTCATTCAACTGGTCTAAAACGGCATAAATAGGAACACGACCGATAAATTCAGGAATTAAACCGAATTTCAAAAGGTCCTCGGGCTGTAACTTTTTAAGCATTTTGACTGCATTAGCTTCTTTTTCCGCCTGAGTTAAAGGTGCTTTAGCACCAAATCCTACCGAAGTCCCTTCATCACAACGGCGTTCCACAATTTTTTCCAAACCTACAAATGCACCGCCTACAATAAACAGGATATTTTTAGTATCTATATCAATAAATTCCTGATGCGGGTGTTTTCTTCCGCCCTGAGGAGGAACATGTGCAACAGTACCCTCTATAAGTTTTAACAAAGCCTGCTGAACACCTTCTCCCGAGACATCACGCGTAATTGACGTATTTTCCGACTTACGTGATATTTTATCAATTTCATCGATATAAATAATTCCGCGTTCTGCCTTTGAAGCGTCAAATTCGGCATTTTGATATAACCGCAGTAAAATGTTTTCAACATCATCGCCCACGTAACCGGCTTCCGTTAATGTTGTTGCATCCGCAACCGCAAACGGCACATCAAGCATTTTTGCAAGAGTTTGTGCCAAAAGAGTCTTACCCGAACCTGTCGGACCTACCAGCAATATGTTTGATTTTTGAATTTCAACACCGTCTTTGCTTTCGGTACTGCTATTGTGTTTAAGCCTTTTATAATGGTTATAAACTGCGACCGAAAGTACTTTTTTGGCATCGTCCTGCCCTACAATGTATTCATCCAAATAAGCCTTTATCTCATGGGGCTTGGGAATTGCTTTTTCTTCATTGTCGTCACCGGCTTCACCGGCTTCTTTTTCTTTATTTTCAAAAAATTCTTCATCAAGAATTTCGTTACACAACTCAACGCACTCGTCGCAAATATACACCTCAGGGCCGGCAATAAGCTTTTTTACCTGATCTTGAGATTTTCCGCAAAATGAACATTTTAGTCTGCTATCGTCATGCTTTGGCATTTTTTGTCCTTTCTAAAGTCACATTAGTTTGGCTTAATAAAATTTGCCGAAGATGTTAAAAAATGCTATTTAATAACATCTCTTGATACGACTTTATCAATCATACCGTATTCCAACGCTTCCGCGGGAGTCATAATATAATCTCTGTCAGTATCTTTTTCAATCTTTTTAATTGATTGTCCCGTATTAGAAGCCAGAATTTCGTTCAATGATTTTTTAATTCTGATAATTTCCGCAGCCTGAATTTCTATATCCGTAGCTTGTCCCTGAGCACCGCCCAAAGGTTGATGAATAAGAACTCTGGAATGCGGAAGTGCCATTCTTTTTCCTTTTGTACCGGAAGAAAGAAGGAATGCACCCATAGATGCTGCTTGTCCGAGACATATCGTGGAAACATCAGCTCTTATGTGCTGCATTGTATCATAAATCGCAAAACCTGCAGTAACCGAACCTCCGGGACTGTTAATATACAGCATTATATCTTTTTCGGGATTTTCGCTGTCCAACAGCAGCAGTTGTGCTACAACCAGATTGGCAACCATGTCATCTATCGGTGTACCTAAAAATATTATTCTTTCTCTCAACAATCTTGAAAAAATGTCAAAAGAACGCTCACCTCTGCTTGATTGTTCAATTACGACAGGTACAAAACTCATAATCAATTCCTTTCTTATTTCTGATTAATTTTATTATACTTTATTTTATTTTTTATTTCTACTTCATGTGAACTATTTTTTTGCAGGTTCCGTAATTTCTACATTATTGTTTGCCATTAAATAGTCTCTGACTTTGTCATTCATTGCTTGTTGTGAAATTGAAGCAAGAACCTGTGTATTTCTTCCGATTTGTTGTATCAAATCTTTAGTCTGCATACCGTATGCGGCAGCCAGCTCATTAAATTTTGTTTCCAAATCTTTCGGTTCAAGTTTAAGATTTTCATTTTTTGCAATTTTATCTATAACAAGTGAATTTTTAATTCTTGCCACGGCTTCTTCGTGCATTGACTTGTTAAGAGTATCTTCGCCTTGAGCCTTAACAATATTTTCCCAGTCCAGACCTTGTGCGGCAAATCTTTGTTTATATTCCGCTTTTAACGACTCAATTTCACGTTCAACCATAGTTTCGGGAATATCAACTTTTGAAGCGTCAATAACTGTCTTAAAAACTTCCGTTTCCGAATTTAACTTGTTGCTGCGTTCTCTTTGAGATTCCAAATATTTTTGAATATCTGCTTTTAAATCATCCACCGTTTTGAAAGGTCCTGCTTTTTGTGCAAATTCATCGTTAAGTTCGGGAATTTTCTTTTCTTTAATTTCATTTATTTTTATTTTGAAAACAGCGGGACGACCTTTCAATTTTTCGTCATGGTACTGTTCGGGGAAAGTTACGTTAATTTCAAATTCATCATTAAGGTTTTTGCCTGCAATTTGTTCCGCAAAACCCGGAATAAAGTTGGAATTACCCAAATCAAGCGAATAATTTTTTGCATCTCCGCCTTTAATTTTTTCTCCGTCACACACGCCTTCAAAATCAATTACAACCGTATCCGTGTTTTTAGCGGGTCTGTCGGTAACGATTTCAAATACGGCATGCTGATTTAATAATGCCTGAATTGATTTTTCCTGAGCATCTTCCGGAATAACCGCATCGGGAACTTTCAGGTTAAGATTTTTGTATTCGCCGAGAGTAACTTCCGGTCGCAACTCTGCTCTTGCAATCACTTGTAAATCTTTACCCAAATCAAATTCATAAGAAGTTATGTAAGGCTGAGTAATTATATCCAGATTATTTTCCGTAACAGCATCATTTATGGCTTTAGGCATAAGAGCTTCAATCGCTTCATGTTTAATTCTTTCGACACCGACATGTCTTTCAACAACCTGACGCGGTGCTTTCCCTTTTCTGAAACCGTCAATATTTACATACTGTGAAATTCTTTTCACCGCAACATTGTAAGCGTTAACAGCATCTTGTGCAGGGATGGTAATATTCAATTTTACTACGTTATCTTTTTCTTTTTCTAATGTTACTTTCATTTTCTTTCCTTTTCTTATTTTTAACGATATACATTAATTTAATAATATCGTAAAAAAGAAATTGTGCAAGTAACATTAATTGCCTTACTTAACTAAATATATGAATTACGTTAATCAAAACTTATACGGGTACCAATCGGGTATTTTCCAACCGTTATACATAATTGCAAAAGTGCAGTAAGAAGCATTATCCAAACATTTTGATTTGAAACCGTCTTTTGCCCAAGCGTCAATAGCATCCCGATTATCAGTTCCCCCATAAGGAATGAAATATGGATTTGTTTTAAAAAAATTAAATCTGAAAAAATCTTTTCCGGTTACCCCCATCCCATTATCCAATACGGAAGGCATATTTTTTGCCTCGGGGTAAAAATTCCAATCAGCAAGACCAACTTCATGTACACAAACTGCGACACTGCCGTCAGCAAAATAAAGAATAGGACGATTTGTCCTGCCATTTGAGGTACTTACTGATTGACTATCAATTTTAGTTATTTTTAAATACGGGACAAGATATTTATTCAACCATTTAAGTCTGTCAACATTCATATCAGTAGTATATTTTCCGTCCACCATTTTATAAGCAGGATAATCCCAAGTTGAAGGCTCACCGTTGTTAGCTACGGAAATTAGTATTGCATTACTCATAACTGAATAAAACTTTTTTAATCTTGTTTCTACAACATTTTTTTTGTGGATTTGAATTAATGACGGTATAGTTACCGCCGCAACAACACCGATGATGCCTAGGGTGATTAAAACCTCAGCAAGGGTGAATGCACAGCGTTGTGAAAAGTGAAAGGTGAAAGGTGAAAAGTTCTTATCAGGTGCTAAAGCACCAAAACCACGCCTGAACCACCCCATGTCATGCTGAACTCTCCTCATGTCATCCTGAACTTGTTTCAGGATCTGAGCCTTATCGGGTCTTACAGTCTTTCCGACCCCGTTATTTTTAATCAAACTGTCATCCTGAACCCCACACATGTCACGCTGAACTCTCACCATGTCATGCTGAACTTGTTTCAGCATCTTAGCTTTTTCAGGTCTCACGGTTTTTTCTAAAATTGTTGCGTTTTTAATTTTTTCATTCATTTTTAGTTCCTTTCTTTTTTTTTATTTATTACTTCTATAGTGTTATTCTAAACACCACCATGTCACCCTGAATTCATTTCAGGGTCTTATATATAAGATACTGAAACAATGCCACGAAATAAGATCCTGAAACAAGTTCAGGATGACATGGGGGATGACATGGGTGGGGTTCGCCATGACATAGTTGTTCCGCATGACATGTAAAAGGTTCGGCATGACAGAATTTTTGTGTCTTAACACATTCAAAAACACAAAAAATCCATGGGTAAAACCCAAACTTTCGGAACTTAATAAAAAATCAAAAAATCGCCAAAATATTTGGTATGAGCGGTTTACCCCCCCCCACTTGTCCGTTTTTAATCTCTACATCTGCCATTCCATGACCCCCTATTATATTATTCCCATGTATGAGTTAATTATAACCTTTTTTTAAGTTTTGTCAAGATTAAAGTATTCAACGCCCAAAATAAATACACAAAAAAAAGAACAACTTTCGTTGTTCTCTTATTTGGGCGTTAGATGACTCGCTTGCATCGTAGGCGAGAAACACGAGCCGTACGAGGCAGGATGCCCGGAGGGTTGAACTTCGTAATTTTTGTTCAACAAACAAAAATTACATGTGAGAGTATTCAACGCCCAAAATAAATACACAAAAAAAAGAACAACTTTCGTTGTTCTCTTATTTGGGCGTTAGATGACTCGCTTGCATCGTAGGCGAGAAACACGAGC
>CANPZB010000030.1 GCA_947588755.1 Candidatus Gastranaerophilales bacterium
CAACAATTTTGGGAAAGACTGTAAGACCCGACAAGGCTCAGATGCTGAAACAAGTTCAGCATGACATGGAGGTCGTTAACGGTGACATGTGTGGGGTTCAGGTTGACAGTTTGATTAAAAATGACGGGGTTGAAAAGACAGAAAGACACGAAAATTCTGTCATGCTGAATTTATTTCAGTATCTTAGAATTTTCGTGTCTTGCAAACCTAAAAATGACAAAAAAAAGACCCTGAAACGAGTTCAGGGTGACATGGAGGTGTCCCGTCATTGCGAGCGAATGCGAAGCAATCCGACCAATTATCTTGCACGAAGTGCCTATAAGGACTTTTCACCTCTCACTTTTCACTTTTCACCCAAAGATACCTCCACTTCTCACCTTTCACCTTCTCTCTTTTCACGTAGAGTTGCCTTTACTTTGGCGGAAGTTTTAATCACCCTCGGAATTATCGGCGTTGTCGCAGCAATGACCATGCCGTCATTAATTCAACATTATAAAAGACAAGAAGCTTCTGCAAAGCTTAAAAAATTCTACAGTATGATGTCGCAAGCTGTTTTAATGTCTGAAGCACATAACGGTCCGATATCCGACTGGAGTCATCCGGCAAGATTGGCTGATGATGATAATAAATTGGTAAGTAATCCTGTGGAAAGAAGGGAATTTTTTAACAAATATTTGAAACCGTATTTAAAGACGGTAAAGTCAGAATCGACTGATGAAAACGATGATACGGTAATATTATCTGACGGTTCAATGATACGTTTAGCCAGCGGGTATTGTACAGGCTTAATTTATGATATAAACGGTGATAAAACACCTAATGCATACGGCAGAGACAGGTTTAATTTTATTATATGCCCTGACAGTTCAAAACAAGGCTATATTGATGCAAATCATAATTTTGGTGTTTATTATCAGAAAAATGCAAGTTCTAAAAGCAGGGATGAACTGGTTGAAAGTTGTAAAAAAGATGCATTAGAATGTCTGGTATTATTAATGTATGATAACTGGGAATTTAAGGACGATTATCCGCTGAAATTATAATCTTGACATCCGTTAAAAAATCATTAATTCAAATAGAGGATACAAAAAGTATGCATTAAATATAAAATATTAATGTGTAGAATCAGACTGCGGGTTAAAAGAATTAATTCGTACAACAAGGGTAGCAAATGTTTTCACAATTTATACAAAATTTATTAAATTCCGGCGGGCAGAGTGCAGCTGTTCAAAGGTATGCACAAATAAGCAATTATCAGAATAATTTGAATACCGTGCAAGCCCCGCAGAGTCCGCTTGATACGATTTATCCCGATAATAAAATCAATTCGCCGTCATTTGAAAAAGTTTTAAAAAGCACATCACAAGCTAATTTCGGTTCACTTTTAATAAATCCTCAAACGATGGTTAATGCCCATATTGTACCCGAAAACCTTTTGCAGCAAGCTGCGGCTGCATCTGCCGTAAAACAGGGAACTCAGCCGACAAAAAATCAAATTTTAAATCTTGTTTCAATGATGTCCAAAAAACATGGTGTTGATGAAAAACTTGTAAAGGCTTTAATTAAACAGGAATCGGGTTTTAATCCCAATGCGAAATCCAAAACGGGGGCAATGGGGTTAATGCAGTTAATGCCCTCGACGGCAAAATCTCTTGGGGTAAAAGATGCTTACAACCCTGTTCAGAACATAGACGGCGGGATAAGATACTTAAAATCCATGATGAATAAATACAACGGCAACGTAATACTGGCACTTGCCGCGTACAATGCCGGGCCTAATGCGGTTGACAAATACGACGGTGTTCCTCCGTATAAAGAAACTCAAAATTATGTCAGAAATATACTTGCAAACTATCTGTAAACATTTTTTACCCCTAATGTTAATATTTTGCATAAAATACTTATTTTTGATACAATACAATTTGTAATCGCAGTTGCCTTACGAAAAAGAGAAAGGTTGTAAATGAAAGTTTCATCATCTTTTAAAGTCGGTTTGTTGACTCTTTTATCACTGATTTTGCTTTTGGGAGTAGTTTTAAAGGTAAAAGGTCGTGCTTTGTCATCTGCCGACAGGCTGGAAATTCAATTTAAAGATGTTAACGGAATGCGTCCCGGTGCGGGAGTTCAAATGATGGGACTTCGGGTAGGGCAGGTTGAAGAAATTATACCTGTTATTGACGGGGAAAACAGTTATGTAAAAGTAAAATTTGTAATTACCGACCCGAACATTAAAATTCCGCCCGCTTCAATGTTTTCAATACAGCAAACGGGGCTTATAGGTGAACTTTTCCTTGAGGTAACACCGCCTAAAACACGTACGGTTTATATTCCGATGGTGAACAAAGATATTCTTTACGAAGAAGATTCCGTTCAGATGAAACTTGATGATAAATATTACGATATAGGTCAAATAAAGCACATTGACGTTGTTTCAAAAGACGTTATCCCTTACAACCTGAAAGAAGCAATAAATACCAATTATGCTTATAAAGTGGATTATATAATCACTCTGCCGGGGCTTATCGTACCTGAATTTTTGAAGGGTAAAGCAGTTAAAAAAGACGGAACGAATATATTACAAATTTCGACGCTTGATGACACCATTTTGCCTTATCCCAAGCAAACATCGCCTTATACAATAATTGAGCCGATGAGAATTGCGGATTTTATGGAATGGCAGTATCGTGCGGCGGAATCTTTGACGGAAACCAATCAAAAAATCAACGACTTGCTGTCAGACGAAGTCATAGCAGAGTTAAAAACATCCGTAAAAAATATAAATTCACTGACGGGTCAAACCGGTTTGACAATGGGCAAAGTTAATGAGCTTATTGATTCTTCAAAAAGCGATATTCGCCAGCTTATGGTCATGATGGACAGGGCAACCACGGATTTCAACCAGCTTTCTTACAACTTAAATTCCGTAATAGGCGATCCGCAGTTTAAAACGTCGATATACAATACGTCAGATGCGTTTACCAAGTTGTCCGAAAACTTTAATAAACTGTTCGGCGACGAAGAAGAATCCAAAAAAGTTGCGGAGGATTTTCGTGAAATTACGCATAATGTCAACGAAATCAGCGGTTATGTAAATTCTCTTACAAAGGATAATCAGTTGAAAAATGATATCAACAGGGCGGTTGCAAACGTAAATACCGCAATGACTGATATTTCCACAACATTAAACACGGTGAATAAACTTACACCTGAAAAGAAAACGGAACTGCAAACAATTATTGAAGATACTAAAGTTACGACCTGTAACTTGCGTAAATTCTCCGAAAAACTTAACAAAAGGTTCTTATTATTCAGATTAATGTTCTAATATTTAAAACTAATTATGAACTTAAAGACAGAAATTACAAAAATCCATTACGATAAAAATGCAAAAGGTTTCTTTGTAAGCCTTTTGGATTTTTGTTCACTGTTTTACGGTATCGGAAGCGGATTAAAGAATTTTCTTTATGATAAAGGAATTTTAATTCCGAAAAAAGTGAATGCTTATGTAATATCCGTCGGGAATATAACTACGGGCGGAGTCGGCAAAACTCCCGTAGTTGCACAAATAGCAAAATATCTGCTTGCAAACGGCGACAGAGTCGCAATTATTTCAAGAGGATACGGCGGAAAACTTTCAAACAAAAACATCAATTTAATTTCTGACGGGGAAAATATATATTATAATGCACAAGAAGCGGGAGATGAGCCATATTGGCTTGCGAAAGAAACAGGTGCCGTCGTAATTACGTCCAAAGACAGATACAAAGCCGGACGCTATGCAGTCGAAAAATATGGAGTTACAAAGATAATTTTGGATGACGGATTTCAACACAGAAAGTTACATCGTGATTTGGATATAGTTCTCAGCGACAGTGAAAAAGGTTTCGGCAACGAGAAACTTTTGCCTGCCGGCCCTATGAGAGAAGGTAAAGAAGCTTTCAAACGCATGGATAAATTGGTCGTGGTAAGTAAGAATACCGACCACACAAAAGCCGAAAAACTCACTAAAATTCTCTCTAAAAAACTGAAAAAAGAAACCGTTCTTTGCAAAACCGAGCCTGATATTGTTTATAATATAAAGACGAAAGAAATTTTACCCGTGCAGTCGGAAGCGACAGCTTTATGTGCCATAGGTCAGCCCGAACAGTTTTTTAATTTTTTAAAAAATTACCGTTTGAAAAAAAAGGTTGTTTTTGATGACCATCACGTATATCATGAAAACGAACTTCCCGAAGGTACGATTATCACGACGGAAAAAGATGCCGTCAAAATGCTCAATTTCAAAAGAAATGATATATTTGCTCTTAAACTGAAAACCGAAACCGATGTAAAAACCTTGCTGGGTTAATTTCAAAACAGTTTTTTGAATTTGTATCAAACTGAACTTTTATGCTAATATTTGTATTATGTTAGGATTTTTCAAAGATAAATTTAATAATTTAAAACACGCCGTATCAAACACGGCTAATGCACTGGTAAATAATATTACCGAAAATATAAGCAATGAACCTGAATTGAGTGATTTTGTACTTGACGAAATGGAAGATATGCTAATAAGTGCTGATTTGGGTGTAAATTATGCCGCAGAACTTGTTGACAAACTGAGAAATCAGGACAAAATTAAACCTGCCGATGTTAAAAAATATTTGAAGGAAGAATTTTTAAAAACGCTTTCCGATGCGGGTTCAAACAAATTAAGATACGAAGAAAACCGTTTAAATATTTATTTTATATGCGGAGTTAACGGAGCCGGAAAAACAACTTTGATAGGCAAATTAGCTTATAAATTCAAAAACAGCGGTAAAAAAGTACTTATAGCCGCAGGTGATACATTTCGTGCCGCAGCGGAAGAACAGCTTGATATTTGGTCAAAGCGTGCGGGTGCGGATATCGTAAGACGTGATAAAGCCGACCCGGCGTCGGTTGTATATGAAGCAATACAAAAGGCAAAAGCGGAAAATTACGATGTAATTATTATTGATACTGCGGGGCGACTTCAAAATAAATATAATCTTATGGAAGAATTAGCAAAAATCAAAGGAGTTACCGACAAAAATGCAGCGGAAAGTTTAAGAGAAACCATGCTTGTTTTGGATGCGAATACGGGACAAAACGGTTTACAGCAGGCAAAGGTTTTTTCACAGGCACTTAATCTTACATCTGTTGCACTCACAAAATTGGACGGTTCGGCAAAAGGTGCCATAATTCTTGCAATTGCAAAGGAAATGAAATTACCCGTTAAATTAATCGGGGTCGGGGAAAAAACGGAAGATTTAAAAACATTTAATCCTGAAGAATTTATAGATGCACTTTTTGAATAAACGGGAAAAATTATGATTAAAGAAAATTTTGGATATAAAGTCATTAAATCCACAAAAACAGCTTTAAATAACGATATAGAATTATTTTCCGCATCCGATTCAAAGCATGGCAATTTTGCATTGATTATAGGTGTTTTTCACGGAGATGAACCGCAGGGAAAATTTTTAATTGAAGAATATATTAAAAACAACAAAAAAAGTAATTCTTTATATGAAAAACTCTTTATTCCGTGTTTAAATCCTGATGGAATGCGGCTTAACACACGCACAAATTCAAACGGTGTTGACATAAACAGAAATTTTCCCACAAAAAACTGGGTTTTAGGGCAGAAGGATTTATACTTTGGCGGCGACACCCCTGCAAGTGAGTCGGAAACGAAATTTATAACGGAAATTATGGATGAATACAAACCCAAAATAATTCTTACACTCCATACACCTTATAAAATCGTTAATTATGACGGTCCCGCAGAAGAAATCGCGAAAAAAATTTCGGATATAATCGGCTATCCGACAGAAAGCAGTATAGGTTATCCGACTCCGGGAAGTTTTGGAACTTATGCGGGAGCGGAAAAACAAATCCCTGTTATAACATTAGAACTGGACGAAGAATGCCCCGTGGAAGATTTAAAAGAACCCGTCCACAGAATTTTTGATGAAGTTTTGTAAATTTTTTATCTTTTTAATTAAAGTTCATGGCGAATTATACCGTAGTATAAATTTGTAATGTGTTATTAATTAGTAGGAGAACAAACATGACAAAAGTAGAAGGCACAAATTTTAATCCTGATCCTAACGTACAAAAGGGAACTCAACAACAACAAGCAGATAATCAGCCTATTTTTAACAATAAATCAGAGGGTAATGCCGTAATTATTATTAAACCGGGAGATACTTTATCAGAGATTGCAGATAAATATAACACTACGGTTGAAGAAATAATGAGACTAAACGGTGCCGGCTCTAATATGTCTCCAAACGCTTTTGAATTGAGAGTCGGTCAGTCATTAACAGTTCCGCTTAATACCATAAGCGAGGAATTAGCAGCAAAAAGACGTCATGCCAAAAGACTTAACAGAGAAAGTGAGATGTATCAAAAATATGATGATGACCCCGTTAAAAAAGCAGAAAAGACTTTCCAACAAGATTTGGTAGACGGAAGGTTAAAATATGTTGAATCCGGTAAATTTTTAGGATTTATAAAAACAGGCGATTATTATTTATATTATCCCGAAGATGAAGGAGTATTCGGTGTTGAAACTTACGGTGAAGTAAAAAGACGATACAGGATAGCAGACGGAGTTTTGAGAGAAAATAATGGTGATATCAGATATGGTCGAGGCGGTAATTTGGATAATATTCGTATAACAAAACATTTTATAATTATTCCTCCGGAAGCCATTAATTCAAGAAAATAATACAAAACACAGGAAATAAATATATAAAAGCAAGACAAATAGTCTTGCTTTATTTTTATATTTAATTTAAAACTTTAAATAGTAAAAGTTTTATTGCAGAGGTTTTTTAATGAGATTACATAATTCATACAGCGGCATTAATGAGGAGTTCAAACCTATTGAAGGGAATAAAATAAAAATGTATGTGTGCGGCCCTACGGTTTATGATTATGCACATTTGGGACATGCAAGATGTTATATTACATGGGATGTTTTATACAGATATCTGAAATTTCGCGGATATGACGTCACATACTGCCGAAATGTAACCGATGTTGACGATAAAATTTTGAAAAAAGCCCAAAATGAAGGTAAAACTCCCGAAGAAATTTCTCAATACTGGTACAAACAGTTCTCAAATTCAATGAATGCACTTAATAATCTTTCCCCCGATATTGAACCATTTGCCACAAAAACCATCGGCGAAATGATTGCAATGGTTAAAGATTTAATCAACAAAGGGTATGCCTATGAAGTAAACGGTGATGTTTATTTCAGAGTAAAAAAATTCCCCCCGTACGGCTATCTTTCAAAACAGCCGATAGATAAACTCGAAAGCGGAGCAAGAATAGAAATCGGAGAGCAAAAAGAAGACCCGCTGGATTTTGCATTATGGAAAAAAGATGAAAAATTCGGTTATAAATCCCCCTGGGGTATCGGCAGACCGGGCTGGCACATTGAATGCTCGGCTATGAGTCGTAAATTTCTCGGAAAAACAATAGATATACATGCCGGCGGAGCAGACCTGATTTTCCCTCACCACGAAAACGAAATTGCACAGTCGGAATGTGCCAACGGATGTAAATTTGTTAATTTTTGGCTGCATAACGGTTTTGTAACGATTAATAAGGAAAAAATGTCCAAATCTTTAGGGAATTTCCTTACCATAGACGAACTCTTGAAAAAATATGACAGCAACACAATAAGATTTTTTATACTGACAAATCATTACAGAATGCCCGTAGAATTTTCGGATGAGGCACTTTCTTCCGCACAGGCGGGTGTAAAAAGACTGTTAAATGCAAAACCCTCAAAAATTAATGAAGATTTTGACATAACTTCAAGCGAAGAATACAAACACTTTATCGACGCAATGGATGATGATTTAAACACTTCAAAAGCACTTGCAGTACTTTTTGAACTCGCTAACAAAGCTAATAAGGATGACAAAAACGCTTATACCGTTTTGTACAAACTGGGCTGTGTGTTAGGATTTACCTTTGAAAAACCCGCTTTGACCGAAGAACAAACAGCAGAGGCAGTAAAACATGTTAACTCAAAACTTCTAAAAGAATTCGGCTCCCTAAACGAGATAATTGATTTTCGAAAAAAAGCACGTCAAAACGGTGACTGGGAAACGGCTGATAAAATTCGCATTGCTCTTGATGAGGTAAACATAATTCTCAAGGATTCGAAAGACGGAACAAGCTGGGAAATTAAATAAGTTTTTATTAACTTTTACTCAACATCTTTGAGAGAATATTTTTTGCCGCCTGAAGTTGTGCATCATTGTGTGTTTTTATATCATTGACCGTAAAATTGACCTTTACATCAGGGTTAATACCGATTTTGTTTATATCATAGCCTTTTGGAGTAAGATATTTGGCAATGGTAAGGTTTAATCCCGTTTCATTCGGCATCGGAATTATTTTTTGCACCATACCTTTGCCGAAAGTTTTTGTACCGACAAGAGTAGCTTTTTTGTAATCCTTCAATGCACCCGAAAGAATTTCGCTTGCACTTGCGGAAGCACTGTCGACAAGTACCACAGTCGGTTTATTAATCCCGTATTCTGTGTCTTGAGCGTAAATATCGTATTTGTAGCCGTTACGCCCGACTATGCTTACAAGGTTCCCCTTAGGTATGAACAAATTAGCAATAAATATCGCATTTGGCAGCAAACCGCCCGTGTTCCCGCGTAAATCAATTATTAAACCGTCGGTGTTTTTTGTTTTTTCAAGTGCTTCGACAAATTCGTTAGGAGTAGACGTACCTATAAAACTTGTTACCTGAATATAACCTATGTTTTTGTCTACGGAACTTTTTACGGTCTTAATTTTAATTTCTTTACGCATAACTTTTTTTACAAGCTTATCTTTATTTCTGAGAATGGTAAGCTGTACAAAAGTGTTTTCGGGACCTCTGACAAGATTTGCGACTTCCGACAAAGATAAACCGCTTATGTCTTTGCCGTCTATTGATAAAATTATATCATCCGGCAAAAGGTTCGCAAACTGTGCGGGAGTGCCTTCCATAACGTTTATAATATGAGTTTTCCCTGATATAGTGGAAATATTCACCCCTATACCCGTTATTTTTGAATTAATTGAATTATTTTGTTCATCATATTCTGATTTGGAAAGAAAAACGGAATAAGGGTCGTCAAGACTTGCAAGCATAGTATCTATGGCGACTTTTGCATCTTCGTCAGTCTTAATTTTGCCGTGATAATGCTCTTTCCACCTTTTCCAAACCTGATGGTTCATGGAAGAATCATAATAATTATCCCGAATAACATCCCACGTATTATCAAACAGCCGTTGAGAAGAAATATGGCTTTTGTTTACCATATCGGGCATTTCGTATATGGGAATATTGTTTGAATTTATTAAAAATTTGTTCAAAGCAAACAATGAAACGGTTAAAATTATTAAAATAATCGCATGTTTTCTCGTCATACGATTATTTAACATCAACGAAATTTTTTAATCAATATACTTTGTAATTACGTAAAAAGAATTATTTATAAATCTTCAAATCCCGGTGAAGTGGCAGGCAGATTTTTGTAGCCCGCATTTGTCATGACTGATTTTTTTATGTATTTATTCGAGTAATTCCCTTTTTCAAAAAGTTTCATAAGTGTGTTTTCTCTTTTGACAAGCGGATGTAATTCATCGTTACTTTCGGGGTACAGCTTAACCAATTCCGTCCAAACCGACGCTTCCATAGTCCATGCATAAGTTTCTTCGGCAAGCGAATTATATTCATCCTGATGTAACGCTTCGTGAGAAAGAAGGGCGGCTATTGCACCCGCAGGAGCATCTTTGTGTCTCGGATTAATATAAATATACAATTGTTTCCCCTTTTTCCAGCCTAAAGCATCAAATGTTTCATAGTCTTTGTTTATTGCTCCCAAATCTTTAAATGATATCTTAACAGGTCTGTATGACAGGTTGTTACCGAGAATTGCATTCCTTGAAAATTCTCCGTTGGTATCTTTAAGCATATCAAGTGCAACATAAAATATTTCGTCCTTCCCGACGCATTTATACGTCGGCGAAATTTGTTTTAAATATTCTTTTGTATATTTTGCCGGATAAGCCTTTGATGCGGGCAATTCAATATTCTCATCCGCTGAATACGCAATAGAACCTGACAGAAAAATCGATATTAACATAACCGCTAAAACACTTTTTTTGTATTCCATACTATCCCTAATCTCCGTAATTGTATCAATAATTATATTATAATTATATTTTTTTTCTTGACAAATTATTTTTGACAAACTTTATCCGATTTTCTGTTAAGTGAAGCCAGTTCGCCGTACATAATTTTATATTTGTTCAAATCGTTAATACTTACGGCTTCTTTTATATATTCAAGTGCGGATTTGTAATTTCCCTTTTCTTTTAGGATTAAACTCATTTGAGCATAATATTCGGCATTGCAGGCATCATAAAGTAAAGCACGTTTCAAACATTCTTCCGCTTCTTCATAATCCTTTTGCATAAATCTTGCCAAACCCAAATAGTAATAACCTTTTGAAAAATTCATATCCAGACTGACGGCATTTTGTGCATAAATGATAGTTTTGGCAATATCATTCATTTTATAAGATGCCTTTGCACCAAGAATATACCCTTGAATATAATTTTCGTTTTTATCCAAAACTTTTTGTGCGATTTTTAATGCGGTTTCAAATTTGTTTTGCTTAATGTATATTTCACCGAGCCTGCACAAGTAATCAAGGTTGTCAGGGTTGTTTGAAATAACTTCATTTAAAGCACTTTCTGCCTTTTCATACATATCAAGTTCCGTGTAAACTTTTGCAAGCGAAAGATACGTAAAATCGTCTTTCGCGTTGTTTTTTATATTCATTTCCAAATCATTTTTTGCTCCGAGAAAGTCTTTTTTTTCGTATTTTAAAAGTGCGTTTAATACAACGGCTTTTGAATAAGTTTCATCACAAGCAAGTATAAAATCAATTTCTTTTTGGGCTTTTTCGTATTTTTGCGTGTCGTAGTAAAGATAAGCAAGCGAATACCTGTAATCAAGGTTATCCTGTGATATTTTTACGGCACTCAAATAAGACGCTGCCGCCTCGTCATACCAGCCGTTAAAGAAATACGCATTGCCTAAATTGAAAAAATATTTTGAATTTTTATCGTTAATATTGCACGCTTTGGAAAAATATTTAATCGCATCAGTAAAATTCATGTCATCTATGGCAAAAAGCCCTAAATAATTTAAAATTTCGGCATTGCCCACAGTTTTTGAAAAACGGTTAAATATTTCTTTTGCCTTCAAAAATTCATTTTCGTCATAATATATTTTGCCTAAAAGAAGAAGTATATCTTCATTTTCAATATTCTGCGAGCAGGCATTCAAGCATATATTTTCAGCTTCTTTGCGGTCATTATTTTGATACAAAGCGTTTGCAATTTCATAAAGGATTTTCGGATTTTTTTGACTTTCGTTCTCGAATATTTTTATCTTGTCAAAATATTTAAGTTTTGCGGCAAGTTTTATAAACTCCAGAATATTATCATCATTTCCGTCAATTTCCAAACATTTTTCCGCAAGTTCCAATGCCTTTGGTAAATCTTCATTTTCGGAATAAATTTTTCTTAAAAGTGTAAGACTTTCAATATGTTCAGGTGCGGCAGCAATAACTTTTTCAAGATAATGACAAGCTCTGGAAATATTTTGCATTAAATAATACAATTCTCCAAGCTGATAAAGAATTTCGATATTGCCGTTTTCGATTTCCAAAGCCTTATAAAGCATTTCTACGGACTGTTTATAACATTTTTGAGATTTGAGTTCAAAAGCTGTTTTTATATAATCAATAACTTCTTTATTTTCCATTCCACCACCATTTTTTTCTTTTTTGTTTTTTGTGAGTGTTATTTTCTGCGGAATTATTGTTTATAATAACCAGAACTTCATCTTCTCCCGCCATTTTAAGATTGTTTCTTGCGATACTTTCAAGACTGTGCATGGAAGAAAACATTTTAATTTCCTGTTTCAAGTCATGATTTCTTGTTTCGGCATTATCTCTTATTTTTTCAAGCGTACCTATTTTTGCCCTGTAAGATATGGATTTGGACACATTTAAAATAACACCGAAACCGACCTGTACAAGACAAAATAAGAGAACTACGGTCAAAAAAGAATAATAAAATTTGGTTTTTGTCTTGTACCTTTTTGAGCGTTTTACGGATTTTTCCGAAACCGATTTTCCGGGCATTTCCGGTAATTCAATACTTTTATCCGCTTCTTTATTCAAATTTTCTTCTTTGTTATTATCGCTCACCCTTGTACCTCTTGACTCAGATTAATTATAAACAAAATAAAAGGTTAAAACAAATATATAATGATAAATTTACAATTTGAATTTTGTTGAAAAATTCAATTGTGTTCCGTAAAGCGAATTGTCCTGATTTACGGTATGTTTCGCACCTATTTCAAGTCTCAGCCTGTCACCGTTGCTAAATCCCATCGGCGAAAGCGAAAATATCAACTCACCGCTTTTTCTGTTTTTCGAAATATTAGAACTTAAAACTTCTTTTATCGCAACAAAATCATTAAAACGATACTCCGGTGCAAACGAAAAAGAATCAGAATAAGTACCGATTGTAGTATTCAGAGTTTTTTCAAATTTAGAACTCAGGCTGAATTTATTACGCTGATATTTAGAAAACATTGATGTTGAATTTTCCAGCATGGAAATATTGTCTACTTCCTGCCCGTAAGAAGTGCCGAGAGAAAAATTGCCGAATTTAACGTCTGTATTTACATTTTTATCTGCAACAAAATGTTCTTCTTTATCAAACTTTGAATAGGTACTGTCGTTACTGATTATTTTATTCATTAGTTTACCTGAAGCGTAATCAGTTATTCTTTGCGGTTTTTTTAAATCAAGTGCAAATTTATCCTTGTCATTTAACAGGTATATAATATCCTGCCCTTCCATATATTCCGCATAACCCTTAAGTATCGAAGCGTTAAGTTTTTCTTCATTTTTATCATCATACAGATTTACTTCGTCAAAAGATTCGTTTCCCGCATTGTTATTAATGTATTCATTTTCTTGTATTTCAGCCTCGGAAGGAATGTTTTCTTCATCATCCGGCAGAGAATATATGAAAATATTCGGCAGTTTAACGGGAAGTTCTTCTGCCTGAGACTTTGCACAAAAAACTATTATGAACAAAAGTATTAAACTCAAAACCTTTTTCATAATATTATTTTAGCCGTTTAAACATTATGGTCAAATCATTAAGGCAATTTATTTTTTATCATCTTCCAGATTTTGAAGAGCATATTCGCAGCATTGTCTAACCAAACTGTTAAGTGAAACCCCTTTATTTTGAGCTACGGTATAAAGTTTTTCAACCAGAACAAGAGGAAGTCTAAAGGTTTTATTAGTCATTTCTTCTTTTTCAACTCTAAACATAACAATAATATACAATATATTGCACTTGTTTTATACATCATAATTTATTGTAATTATATTAGTGTAATATACACTTGAAAAATAAGTGTAAATATGTTATAATTTTCATGTAAACAAGAAAGGAAAGAAGAATGAAAGAAGATATTAAAAACTCAACGATTTTGAAAAAGACTGTAAGACCCGACAAGGCTAAGATCCTGAAACCGTCTTGGATTTGCTCCACGCTCACAGAGTTTCGCAATAGTGGCTTTGCCACAGTATGCTCAATCTGTTCGCTATCCGGACTCGTTACCACTCCGTCCGTCCGCAAATCCGCAGTTCAGCATGACATGGTTGTTCAGAATGACATGTGTGGGGTTCAGGGTGACATGGGGATGTACGGTCATTGCGAGCGAATGCGTAGTAATCCAGCCAATTATTTTGCACGAAGTACCGATAAGGTCTTTTCACTTTTCCCTTCTCACCTTTCACCTTCCCACTTTTCACGTAGAGCCGCTTCCCGAATTATTCGGGTTGTCGCGGGAGTAAAGTCCCGCTCCACCTCACGGGTTGGGTTCGCTGTCGCTCACACGGCACCCTACCGAAAATTCGGTTTTACTCTCGCCGAGGGTGCTACGCACGTAGAGCGGCAACACAACAAACGTATAGCCGCCTTCACTCTGGCGGAAGTGTTAATCACTCTCGGGATAATTGGTGTTGTCGCGGCAATGACTTTACCGTCGCTTATTCAACATTATAAAAAACAAGTGATAGAAACAAGATTAAAAAAATTCTACTCGACAATTAATCAGGCAATTATACGTTCCGAAATTGATAACGATTCAAGAGAAAATTGGAACTTTAATGATGAAGATAAGATTGGCTGGGTTAATAAATATATTGTTCCTTACATAAAAACAATAAAAGTGGAAACGGATACCGGCAAAAAACCTGTAATATATTTTGCTGACGGGTCGGTTTTGCTTAATACCAGTACAATTAATTTAAGTGATTGGCTCTTTTTCCCCAACGGAAGTAAATACAATAAAAATCTTTACTATACCAGAGCCGACGGTAAAGATTCATTTATGTTTTTCTTTAATCCGACTCGTTACGGCACCAATGGTTGTCAATACACTACAAAGTACTTTGAGCCTTATAAATTTGGCTGGAAAGGTACCAGAGAAGATTTATTTACCGGTGCTTACGGCTGCAACACAGAATATCACGGTTATTGTACAGCTCTTATACAACAAAACAACTGGAAAATCCCTGATGATTACCCGATAAAGTTTTAACAAAAATCTGCGAAAAGGGAAACGGGCTTTTGCCCGCCTGACGATTATCCCTTTAAATTCTGAAAAAAAAATTATTTTCGGCAATCCGGCTTATACTAAACAAAATATTAATTTTTGTAAATACAAATTGAAAAAATTATTATTGCCTAAAAGTCTTTTGGCGTAATCATTTTGCAAAATTAACATGATATTAATCAGTCTTGTGCTATCTTGTTCGCGAAAGCAATTAAGTAATGTAAGTTTTACAATTTTTCTATGAAACAAGATGATAAAAAACAATTAATACTCAATGCATTGGCAGAAATATGCAGAAAACTCAGAAATGGCAAAAGTCAATTTATGCATGCAAGTGAAAACGGTATTTCATCATCAATAATCAGTACAATTGAACGCGGTTTGAAAGATCCTCAATTAACAACTTTGTTTAAACTAGCCGAGTCTTATGATATGAAAGCAAGCGAAATGTTAAAAATGATAGAAGATGTTTTACCTAAAAATTTCCAATTAATTGAAAAATAAATTACGTTTTAGCAATAACACTAAAATAAGCTTGCAATTTGATACTCTTGTCGAAAAATTATAGAAAAGTGTTTGCATAAAAATGTAAGTCGGGGTTTATTGAAGTGTACCCCAACTTACGGTTTAACGTATAAAAACTTATTTAATTGCTTTTATAAATTCTATTATCTTGCCCCAATTTACGCAATTTAAGTTAGCATTAACTATCCCCTCCTTTGCACCTTTTAACATTTTAGAAAAGTGTTTGCGTGCAAATGCAGATAGTTCAGAAAATTTTCCACATGCATCAAATTCACGTAATTGTAAATTAGGATCTAATGGATTTCGATAGAGACTTAACTTTACATTAGGTTCCTTGATTTGAACCACACTATACTTACCATTACTAAGCCAAATATTGCGGTGTCTTTCACGCCCTTCAGGTAAATGATGTACACGAGTAATATTTGTAAAACCATTAACATTATCTTTCTCAACGTATTTTCTAATAACCGGATCATACCCACTTGTTATACGATTCAACTTTAATAAAACAGAACGGATAACTTGATGTTCACCAGGGGCGAATTGCTGATACAAATAATGATTTCCTTTCAAATTAATAAATCTTGATGCTGTTACGTTTTCTAGTGCCATAATATAACTCCTTTTTTTATTCAACCAGTGCCGACTTTTCTTCAACTTAAATCCGCGATTACGCTGCATTCGAGCCTAATGAATTTCAACATATCGGTTGATTTGTTTGTACTACGCTTTTTGTAATTAAAATCGATTTCCCATACAAATTAAAAAAAAAATCGGAGCAAAAAAAATTGACCCACCCCATCCCATCATATCATATCATATCATATAGGGCATTATAACAGGGTTTGCACCATTTTAAATTAATATTTACATTTCTTTACATTTAAGTTTTTTATATATTTAGGAGATATTTTTTATATCACAACTTACATGCTTTTGTGAGCCGTACATAATTTAAAGTTTTGCCGAACAATAAACCTAAAATTGACTATATATTAAATTTCTTATCGCACACGGTTGTTGTTATGACCTGTCATTACCCAGTTCGTTAGCCTTTTGAGCGGTTTTTGAAATCACATCATCAAACATTTTGTCTGAATGTTCATCGTTCATAACTGATATTCCGACAAAAGTACATCCGCCTTTGGTTGCTACGTTATCAATAAGCTTTTGTACAGGTGTTTCACCGCGGGCAAAAACCATTTTTGCTGACCCCAGAGCTGTTTGAGTTGCCAAAAGTAAGGATTTCTCATAATCCAGCCCGAGTTTTTCACCCGCTCTTGCTATATCTTCAATAACTTTATAAAAAAATGCAGGTCCCGAACCGGAAATTGCTGTAACTATATCTATGTCAGTTTCACTGATTTCAATGCATTTGCCGATATTATTCAGAAGCTTTATTGTAAATTCCGTATCTTCGGGATTTGCATAACTGCCTTTACAAACCCCGCTCATTCCTTCCAAAACCAGTGCGGGTGTGTTCGGCATAACTCTTATGACACGATTTTGTCCTATAATACTTTCTATTTTTTTAATTGAAACACCTGCCGCTATGGAAACTATCAGTTTTTCCCGTGTTATTTCCGTCTTTATTTCTTCCAAAACCTCCGCAACACAGTTTGGCTTAACTGCAATAAAAATTACATCACTTTCAATAACAACGGCTTTATTATCGGTAATAACTTTAATTCCTAAAATTTCACGTGCTTTTTGTGCGGTATCAGGATTAAGTTCCGAACCGATAATATTGTCATGGTTTACAAAGTCCGATGAAATTATTCCTTTGATAATCGCACCTGCCATTTTACCGCAGCCGATAAATCCGATTTTTAAATTTTTGTTCATATTATTTAACCTGTTGCCTTTCTGTGTTGACTATAAAATTTTTTTTGTTTAACATAAGAATTATACACAAATAAAACTAAAAAAGGAATTGGAAATGAGACGTACACTAGAAGGAACTAAAGTCAAAAGGCAAAAAGTAAGCGGATTTAGAGCAAGAATGGCTACCCCCGGCGGTCAGGAAGTAATAAACAGACGTCGTGCACGCGGTCGTCATAAATTGGCTATTACCGCTAAAAAAAGAGCATAGTATTATTAGGATAATCCCCCGTTAATCCGTTCAGAGATTTTGGCAATGCTTCCAAAACAGTTCAGATTAAAAAATAAATCGGCATTTAATGCAACTTATAAAGTAAGGAATTCTGTTCATATCGGCGGAATAACTTTGTTTGCAGGTGTTAATAAATCTGATTTTTACCCCACAAAGGCAGGTTTTGTCGTCAGTAAAAAAACGCATAAACGTGCCGTTAAACGTAACAGGCTGAAAAGACTTATGCGTGAAAGTTACAGACAGCTTTTGAAAGAGAATGATACGGGCAATGCCGATAAGTTCTTATCACTTATTTTTATAGGCGGTGAAGCAGCTTTAGGCAAAAATTTTTTTGAAATAAAACGCATAATTAAAACTCTGTTGGAAGGTATAAAATGTTAGAAGGTATCTATACGGAACAAATATTTCAACATCCTTCGCTTCGCCCTGCTCTGCCCCAGCCTCAGGAAACATCTGGGACGACTGCGGGTTCCGAGGCTATATACAGATATTCTCTGAGAGAGTCGGATTATCCCGTTTTGTCTTTGGCTGAACCCATTTCTGACAATGTCGGCGATGTAATTATGCCCGGACATTACGAACTTGCTTTGACTGATGAAAGAGATTTTTTAATTCTTATGCAGTCTAAAAACCCCGTAGCTATTATTCCTGTTATTAAAGTGGAAGAAGACGCATCGGAAAAACAGCGGCTAAATGATAAAAAATATAAAAAAGAATTAAAAAAAGAGAAAAAAGAACTTGCTAAGACAAACGAAAAACGTAAAAAAACGGGCATGTCGCCGGAAGAAGAACACATATACAAAGAAGCTTCTATTGAATACAACAAAGACGGCGGATATTATTTAATAAAATATCAATGCGGAATAATCAAAGCTTGGGGAGCAATAAAAAGCAAATAAAAACAAGGGGTTGATTTTTGTTTTTTAGTGTATAATAATTTAAGTGTAAAGCGTGTTTGCTTTATTTGAAAATTTATATCGCGGGTTGGAGCAGTCTGGTAGCTCGTCGGGCTCATAACCCGAAGGTCGTTGGTTCAAATCCATCACCCGCAACCATTTTAAAGAGGATGTGATAAATTTTATGACCATTATATGTCCATACAAAATAAATCACATCCTTTTATTTTGAATTAAATCCTAATTATATGAGTATTTTGATTTTGTCGGTTTATTAAATCCAACCTGCTTTCTTTTTTAATGTTTCTTCTGTCTAATCAATTCAATTTTCAATTTAAATTATGATCCAAAGATTTAACGCCCCAAGGATAATCGTCACTAATTGTCCACCCGTCATATTCAATCAGTTTTGCACAGTAATTCAAATGTGTACCTTCTTTGCAACCAAATGTTGAAGCATTAAATAAGTGACTGCGAGTTCCGTCCCACCCCTGAGAATAAGTAGTAAACTTACCGTTACGTATCATAAATAACAAATAATTATCTGAAGTATATACATTAGGTTTATTTGCAAAAAAACCGAAATCAGCCGCCGCTCCCGAGTCAACAACTCTTATCCAAAACATTGAGCCATTGGCTAAAAAAATACAAGAATTCATCTCTGAAGCAGTTTCATCATCATTAGTTGCAATTGAACACGATTTTATATCTGTGTATTTAATATAGTTTTTAATATACTTATTAAAATATTCAACATTATCTTCAGAGTCATTGCCCACCCAATCACAGGCAGGACCGTTATCAATCTCAGAACGTTGTATCGCATTGCTCATAAAAGAGTAAAACCATTTTGCACGTGTAACCAGCACTTGTTTCCTATAATTTTGTATCAATGACGGCATGGTCATTGCTGCGACAACCCCGATGATACCGAGGGTGATTAAGACTTCCGATAATGTAAAAGCGAGTTTACGTTTGTTGTGTTGCAGGGCTACGTGCGTAGCACCGGATTTTCGTGAAAAGTGAGAAGTGAAAGCACTGCGTTGTGAAAAGTGAAAAGTGAGGGTATCTTTGGGTGAAAAGTGAAAAGTGAGAGGTGAAAAGTTCTTATCGGCACTTCGTGCAAAATAATTGGCTGGATTGCTTCGCATTCGCTCGCAATGACCGTACACCTCCATGTCACCCTGAACCACCATGTCACCCTGAATTCGTTTCAGGGTCTTATTTTTGTCATTTTTTAGTTTACAAGACACGAAAATTCTAAGATACTGAAATAAATTCAGCATGACAGAATTTTCGTGTCTTGCTATTTTTCCGACCTCGTCGTTTTTAATCAACATGTCACCCTGAACAAACATGTCATTCTGAACTATCATGTCATCCTGAACTCGTTTCAGGATCTTAGCTTTTTCAGGTCTCACCAACTTTTTCAAATTCGTTAATTTTTTAATTTCTTCTTTCATTTTTTTTCCTTTCTTTTTTTTATTACTCTTTATTGAAAACTATAACTTTACACGTCATTCCGAACACCAACATGTCACCCTGAATTCATTTCAGGGTCTTTCGTACAATTAAGATACTGAACCAATGCCACGAAATAAGATGCTGAAACAAGTTCAGCATGACATGGAGTGGGTTCAGGATGACATGGTGGATGACATGTATGGGGTTCGCCATGACATGGTTGTTCTGCATGACAGGACAGTGTGCTGACATGACAGAACTAAGGTTCAGAGGCATAATACAAAGATCCTGAAATAAATTCAGGATGACATGTAAAGGGTTTACCATGACAGAATTTTTGTGTCTTAACTCGTTCAAAAACACAAAAAATTCATGGGCAGAACCCAAATTTTCGGGGCTTAACAAAAAATCAAAAAATCGCCAAAACCTTTGGTATGAGCGGTTTACCCCCCCCCATTTGTCCGTTTTTAATCTCTGCGTCTGCCATTTCATGACCCCCTATTATATTATTCCCATGTATGAGTTAATTATAACCCTTTTTTAAGTTTTGTCAAGATAATTAAAAATAAGCAAAAAAATTTTTGTCGGGTTTTTATTAATATTACTTAAAAAAATGTTGAGGAATACGCTCGGCAGAATTATAATATTTCATGCATCATGGAAGCAAAAGGGAAATTTGAAAGGAATTAATAATGGTTTTAGAAATGACATTTCCGCAACTGGAACAAAAAATTAACCCGAGTCATGACATTAAATTGTTTGCGGGGCGTTCCAATCTGAAACTTGCTCAGGAAATAGCTGATTATCTCGGCACTTCAATAGGACCGATGGTAGTAAAGAATTTTGCTGACGGCGAAATATACGTACAGGTAAAAGAAAGCGTCAGAGGCGACGATGTGTTTATTATCCAGCCTTTATGCAATCCCGTTAACGAAAATTTAATGGAGCTTTTAATAATCATAGATGCTTTCAAACGTGCAAGTGCTAAAACCATTACTGCCGTAATCCCTTATTACGGCTATGCAAGACAAGACAGAAAAACCTCCGGACGTGAAGCAATTACGGCAAAGCTTGTTGCGGATTTATTAACAACCGCAGGTGCAGACAGAGTTTTGGCAATGGATTTACACACAGGACAAATTCAGGGATTTTTCAATATTCTTGTTGATCATATTTTTGCAACGCCCATACTGGTTGATTACATAAAAAGTTTGAACATAAACCCTGATGATATGGTTGCCGTAAGCCCTGATACAGGCGGGGTTCAAAGAACAAGACATTTTGCAAAATCCGTCGGATGCTCACTTGCGATTATAGACAAACGCCGTGACAAGCATAATGAAGCTATAGCAAGCCATGTTATCGGTGAAGTTAAAGACAAAGTATGTGTAATGTTTGATGACATGATTGATACGGCGGGAACTATCTGCGAAGCATCAAAATTGTTGAAGCAGGAGGGTGCAAAAGATGTATATGTATGTGCGGCACATCCGGTATTTTCGGGACCTGCCGTCGAAAGACTTGCTAACGCTCCTATCAAAGAATGCATTGTAACAAACAGCATTCCTCTGGATATGTCAAAAATGCCTTCTAACATTAAACAGCTTTCCGTTGCACCGCTTTTGGGAACTGCTATTGCAAGAATTCACGATGATGAATCGGTAAGTTCTTTATTCGGATTTGAAAAAGAAATGCAGGTTCAATAAAAGATAAAACTTCAAAAACTTTTTTTCATATTTAATAACCGTTTTCAAAAGAAAACGGTTTTTTTATACATCAAATGCAGGATATTTATAAAAAGTTATAAAGTTTGCATATTTTTTTTACGTAATAAAAAATACAACATCCGGAAACTTTGTTTTCCGGTTATCCTCCCCAAGTCTGGTAGCCGTTCGTAAAGAATGGCTTTTTTTTGTCTGCCGAATAGTAAAACAAATTTGTGAACTTTTATTTACATATTGATTTAAAATACTCGATATGATAAACTGGCATTTACGGGAGATAATTAAAAGGATAATCATATTATGAAGAATATTATTGTTTACACTGACAAAAATGAATCCAAATTAGCAGATGTACTGGCAAAAATAGATGATGCCAATGTCAGAATTGAAAATGCCGAAAATCTTAAAGATTATGAAATTTTAAACCCCGGCTTAATTGTAATTGAAAGTGTTCCCAACATTAAAGATATTCTAATGATTACAAAATTCAAATCACCTGTTTTGTTCATCGGTGAAGTATTTAAAGGTTCTACTGTTCGTGCCGTGGCTTACGATTATATCAAAACACCTCAGGACGAAACAGAACTTACAATAAGAGCAAATGCTTTGTTGAAAATTAAAGAATTAAGGGACAAACTCAAACTCGTATCAACAACTGATGAATTGACGGGGCTTCATAACAGAAAATATTTGCAGGAAAGGCTCGAACAGGAAATTTCCCGTGCAAGACGTTACGGCAACAAGTTATCCTGTCTGCTTTTTGACTTGGACTTTTTCAAAGTTGTTAATGACATATACGGATACGAATGGGGCGATGTTCTTTTACGTTCAATAGCAGACAAGCTTAAACAGCTTATTCGTAAAGAAGATATTCTTACACGTTACGGTGACGAAGAATTTTTGCTTATTCTTCCCAACACCTCGGAAAGTAACGCATTTTTATTTGCGGAAAGATTTAGACGTGATATAGAAAAAATGGAATTTATACCTGCGGGCGAGGAAGAAAGACACCCGATTACCATATCCGGCGGTATTTCAACATATCCGTGCCTTGAAAACACTGAAGAAGACGCAAATACAATAATTCGTTACGCGGAGCATGCTCTCTATAATGCTAAAAAACGGGGTAAAAATAAAATTGTACAGTTTTCACAACTTAACCTTGGTGAATAATTGAACAGCATAATTATTTTTTGTGGTTAACACCGTAACCGAACATTGCAAAGTCGTATTTTACGGGGTCTTGAGCATCGAATTTTTTAAGATTTTCGGTAAGTTCAATGACGGATTTAAAATCATTAGCATTACGGGATAACAATCCCATTTCCCGTGAAATTCTTGCGACATGCGTATCCAGAGGAATGTATAAATCGGATAGCGGCATAAAGTCCCAAATACCAAAGTCAACAGGTGCTTTTCTTACCATCCACCTTAAGAATAAACACATCCGCTTCATTGCACTGCCTTTGCGTGCATCAGGAATCATAAATCGAAAACCGCAAGATGAATTATCGCTAGCATTTGAGTAAAAATAATCCGTAACGGGGATAAACATATTCCCGTCAATCGGATTTTCGTAACCGTATTTAAAAAGTGCTTCCAAACCACCGTAATTGTTGTATAGCTTTTTCAAAATATTAAAAATTATTATAAAATCTTCGGGTTTTCCGAAACGATAGTTAAAATTACCGATAATTTCGGGGCTAAAATCCTTAATAAAATTATACGGTTTGTTATTGGCAATTTTAAAAAGTATATTAAGCTTTTGAATAAAAACTTCGCGTCTGCCGTAAGCAACAAGTGACGCTATAAACCCTGCTATTTCCTTGTCTTTTTTATCTTTGTAAAACCGCGGAAAGCGTATCGGGTCATCAAGAAAAAAATCTTCCGTTTCATATTGACATGCCAAAAGGTCAATTTCATTTTTTGTAATCATAAATAAAATTTAACATACAGCAGAATACAATTCAATAATTTAAACAAAAATAATGCCTTACACTTGAAATCTATAAAATATATGTTATAATATTAAAGTAAGGTTGAAATATTTCAATCGGGCGGTACTCTGGTGCGAAGCACCGAAAATTTTGGAGTTAATGAAAAAATTATGAAAAAATCGAATTTTGAAGTTTTAGCATTCACCCCCCCCCCGAGTCTGTAAACCCGCTCTATGACTGCGTTTTAGCCGTTTTTCGTTTTTGGGGTAATTTTAAAGGGATAAATTTACATCCCTCGTTTTGTCGTGGGAATTTTTACCACAAAAATTCTGTCATGCGGGACTCTCACCATGTCATCCTGAATAATCATGTCATGGTGAACCCCACACATGTCATTCCCCATGTCATCCTGAACTTGTTTCAGGATCTTATTTCGTGGCATTGGTTCAGTATCTTAATTGCACGAAAGACCCTGAACCCTTTACATGTCATGC